>NZ_JAWOTI010000051.1:0-5175 GCF_033338775.1 Vibrio sp. Vb1018 | reverse complement strand
GTGATGGAGGCGGAGTGTTACCAGTTTTGTGTTGTTCTTAGGTTTTCTCTCTCACTTTCAACCAATGAAGATAATTGTTTCAGACTATCTAGTAATTCTTGGTGGTTGTTAGCTGAAGAATATCTAATAATTTGTAAATTCATCGTATCTTCAATTACAGATGCAACAGATTTATGTACAGCCTCATTAGGTAGAAGCATCAAGTGACGACGTGAACTATTATGCTTAAATAGTGCATCTTCTAAAAGTAGCTTTATATCTGGGTCATTCACCCCGCAACCCATAAATATAAACGTATGGGTTATTGAGAGAGCTGATAATATCTCGTAAAAAGCTGAATACTTAGTTCTGGCTTCAGCATACTCAGCACGGGTAAAGATGAGTTTTTCTGGTGAGTCTATTGTGCCATGTAGTTTCAGAATTAGCCGTCCTGGGCTTCTTACAAACGAGCTGACATCTTCATCATAGTGTTGCTTTACCACAATTGAACCATTTGCTTTTGAATTAGCATATGTTTCATAAATTTTGTCAAAGTTTGGGGTCGCAACGATTCTAGAATCAAGATCAAACAAGACTTCGTGAATCTCTGCAGGTTTGTAAGCTGGGGTTAAAAACTCAGCCTCCACTGCTCTAGTAAAACTATGTCGTCCAATTTCCCTTTTAATTACTTCACATGCTGTTAAGTAGTCTTGTTCCTTGATTAACGCCTTGATATGTTTGTTAGGTTTGATGTTACCTATAAGTGATTCTAGAAACTTAGCCCATGTTTTGGGACGTTCTCCGGCATCATTTTTACTATTCATAGAAATGCCAGATCCTAGAAAAAGGACTGATTTTCTTCTGCTAATATCACTAACGATCTCGTCTGGCCACGTAATCATCTTTGGTCTCACTTATCGTCAATATTTCGCAGCAAATTTAACGTAATGTTTTTGAAGATTTCTTTAGCTTCTTCCACTTTAGAAAAGTGGGCTCCAACAACACCATCACGTGCTTTTAATTCAAAAATTGGCGATTTTGAAGTTTGAGACATTGGAACCAAACTATGTAGGTTCTGTACTTCTCCCAAATTTGTATCTAACTTAAAGTTTTCGGAATAGTTTTTGGCTAGTTGTTCTTCAATTTTGGCTGGGATTTTTTTAGAAATTTTTTCGTAAGCATTTACATGTACCCTATTTCCTCTAACGGTCTTAGCTTTATACTGTTGCATGACATAGCCTGCAAAATGAAGCCTCCACTCAACACGCTCATTATTTATGGAAAAATCTTCTTCCTCTTCTTTTTTATACCGAGCTAGACCACTTTCAAAGCCATCTTTCCATTTATCTAAAGATAGATTCATATTATCCACAGCCATAAGACTAAACACGTCGACAGACATTGGTGTTACAAAGAAATCACATCCAAGCATGACAGAACGGTTAATTGCGCCTAAAGATGGACCGACATCGAAAAGAATATAGTCGTAATCCTTATATAGATGAGTTAAATGTCTAAAAACAAGAGTCGTTTGCATACCTCGGTGCTCGCCAGATGTAGCCCCTTTCCAATCGGTTGCAAGTAGATCTTCACTAAGAGATAGCTTAGGGTCACCTGGGATGAGATCACAATGGAAACGTTTTGAGTGAGTTGGCTTTATAGGTGAATTTATAAAGCCCTGGCCCCGACGTACAGGAACCATAAAAGACTCTATAGTGTCTCTTCTTACTTTCCCATACAGAGCGTCAACTTCCATATCATCAAGTAAGTAGCTAGTACTATTACACTGCGGGTCAGCATCTACGATAAGTACTTTCTTATTTAAATGTATTGCTAAGTATCCAGCTAAATTGCATAGCAGGGTTGTTTTACCAACACCGCCTTTGTTGTTAAAAAAAACAATACTTTTCAATGTTCTATTCCTTTTCTCGAAAGACGGAGTTTGTCAAATTCTACCATTAACAGCTAAAGATAGGAAACTAACAGCATATTTTCTGAAGATGTTTGATTTTAATGTATCATTTTTTAACCCCCCTCCTAAATGAGGAGAGGGATAAGTTATTATCTTGATATTTATTAGTGGTTTTAGCTATGCGCCCACGTTCCCAACCAACTCAGCCACATTCGCACTGACCTCTCTCAACCTACTCGAAGCCAAATGAGCATAACGAGTCGAAGTTTGAGGACTCTGGTGCCCCAACAAATGCTGAACATCATATAGGGTCGCATTACCTGAGTTGATCAAGATCGACGCGAAGCTATGCCTTAAGTCGTGGATACGAAAGTTGTCAGTAATCCCGGCAGCTTTCTTGATTCGAGCAAATGCCTTCTTCGGATGAGCGATAGGTCTACCGGGTGCATCTCCGGCAAAGATATAGGGGTTCTTCGGTTGTTGAAATCGTCGTTGGTCATGGATGACTTCCTTAGCTAAATGGTTTAGTAGGACCGTTCTCGACAGCCCCGACTTAGTGTGTGGTAGAAATAGGCTCCAATTGCCGTCGTCGTCGACGGTAAGGCACTCCCATTTCGAACTGGTTATTTCACCTATGCGCATACCTGTTAGCAGTGCAAACTTGAGTGCATTGGCTTGGGTTCGATTCGGTTCTTCATTACATGCCTTGATGAAGGCAGAAACCTCAGCCCGTGATAGGAAACGTTGACGAACATTGTTTTCCTTCAATTTCCTGATGTACTGACCGGGATTAGAATCGACATAGCCCCATTCCATTGCCAGTCTGAACATACGAAGGATCAAAGAGCGTAGACGGTTGACCGTGGCTGGCTTTCTACCTTCTAGTAATCCGTCTAACAATTTCTGAATGTCTTGCTGACCGATATCAGTGAGAGGTTTCTTGCCCCACTTCGGATAGAAATGGAGCTTGAGACTACCCGCATCACTTTTAGCGGTGAGTTTATTCATCATTGCATACGGTAAGTAGTGCAGCTCAGAGAATTCCTGAAATGTGAGTATGTTGCGCTTCTCATCACGAATAGCCTTAGGGTCATTACCGAGAGCAATTTCCCGTTTATGGTCATTGGCAATCTGGCGAGCAGTTGCTATATCTAGTGCAGGATACTCACCTAGCTGGATAGATTTCTTGGTTCCGTGGAGTGTGTACCTGAACAAGAAACGCTTCCTGCCTTGGCGGTTGACGATCATCTTGAGCCCAGAACAAAGTTCATCTGTATATTCAGTTTCCTTACTTTTGCTTGTCGGCGGCGTCGGTGTTAGTGAGTCGAGTTGACGTTTATTGAATTTGAATTTTCGGGATTGCATCACCGCCTCCTTAGTCATTCTCGATGGAGAAGTATTGGCGTAATTCGGTGAGTAATGTCTTCGGTAATAGTAGGTAGATACCCTTACCACTGTCCTCGACAATGCTCAGTGTGAGTACTGCTCCGTAATCCAGATCGTCTTCGAATTCGGTGTAGGTAAGTGCTCGTTTCAGCAGTTCGATATCGACGACGACGGCGGCAGATATTTCGGAAATTGATGTGAGAAACCAGAGCTCACATTGCAGCTCATCCCATGCCTGTTGGGTTTCTGCTTCATCGTGAAATGGTTCGGTGAGTATGGATATGATTTGTTCTTGTAGGGCTGTGGTGACAGGTAGGCTTGTGATTTGTTGAAGATTAGTGATCTTGTTCATATTAAACTCCATGAGTATTGGTATCATAGAAGTAATATGTGTTTGAGCCCGTTACTGATTCGGATGTAGTTAAGCAGAGAGTCTCTAATAACCAAACTCAAGCTCCAGCCCCTCAAGAGTCCATTACTGTAAACCAGCACCAGATATTACCCATTTAGCCGTGAATCGGTTAGAGATGTGTGATGGAGGATAATGTGGAACGATTGGATGTGGCTTGGGTCACGAATATATACGAAACATCAAAATGCCCCCTGTTTTGCTGATTTATCGTATTGAATAGTAATGCTTTTAAATTTATTGGTTGATTTTGTTAATGAAAAAAACAATTGTTGCGTTTGTTGTGGTAGCAGCCTGTGGAACTGGTGGTTACTTCGTAAATAATTTGATGATAGAGAACGTTGCTCAAGAGCTTATTCGTAGTACAGAGCGTTTGGCACATGACATCAGTGATAGCTATATTGATGTGCAGGTAATAGAATCGAAGCTTATTGGCGACAAAGTAGCTCAAAAATTCGCTATTTACTTAAAAGATGGTGCAGAACGCCATTCTCAACCTGTTTATTTAGACCATGATGCAACTGTTGCCCTTTTTGGCACAAAGGTCGAAGGCCAATTAGGTTTACCTAAAGATAAAGGACTCTCAGCTGAGTTTATCCGAGAAGTTACATCTTTTAATGAAAATATCCAATATACATTAAATCCTCATAATAAATCGATTGATCTTCAAAGTAGCCTGAATGTAGGTGTTATTAATGATGGTTCTCGTTCACAACTTAAGTTAGGTGAAATTAACTTCAATCTAGTTGGTTCTCTCGAAGATAACTCATCTCAATTTACTATCAGTAGCATTGACTTTTCCGAGCGTAAAGAGAGTGTTCATGTGGGCAAAGTATCTTTAGATACCGTTGTTAAACCAACATTGCAATCATCTATTTTTACAATTGATGAAGGACAACTGGTAGTAAGAAAAGGTGGTATGAATATCAGCGATATTCAGCTTAAAACAGAAGCCGTTGTCAGTGATAAAACATCTCTACACTATAACTGGACAGTTGGAACGTTTGATCTTGATTCGCCTGATATTACTTTACTGTCCTCAAAATTTGGTATGCAAGGTAACGTTGAAGGGCTAAATACAACAACTTTGATGGATCTAGGTACAGCGCTAGAGAGCAATAACGAGTCACGTATTGAAGATTTATTCAAAGAAATTTTGGGGGATGGGATTGCGTTTTCTAATATCAATTTATATCTGAATGACTCAAGTTTGGGTGGTCATATCACTTTAAATAAAGCGAATTATAAAACCGTAGAAAGCTACAAATTCGACGATTTATTACAACGTTCAATAAACTCAGAACTAGATATTGTAGTCACTCCTGAGTTGATGGATAAGTTTAAAGTACCTTCTCATGCACGGCAAAAGCTTTGGGTTAAGGATGAAAATGCAAACTATACTACTAAGCTTAAAACAGCATTAGGTAAGGTAACCATAAACGATATAGAGGTGAATTAACTGTAAGCTCCTCACTTTAGTTAGCAACCA
>NZ_JAWOTI010000050.1:0-5210 GCF_033338775.1 Vibrio sp. Vb1018 | reverse complement strand
ATTCCATAATAGCGATAACAGTTACTAAAGCGATTGATATTGTGTTTTCTAATCGTAATTGTAAAGTAAGCGCAATTACTAATATACATGTTAATCCAATAATAAAAGGATTATGTCCAAAAGCAGTAGCGAATGCGATAGCGAATACCGCACCAATGACGTTTGCTTGAATTTGTTCAAGTGCAGTTAAATACGAACGGTATACAGACGGTTGAACAGCGAAGATAGCTGATATTCCCGCAAATACCGGACTCGGTAAGTTAAGTAAAATACAAGCAAATAAAGCTAATGTGATGGCAATACCCGTTTTTAAAATGCGAGCACCAAGTTTCATACCCTAAATAAGATCCTTTCTCTTGTCATAATGAATGTACAACATGATACTATACATTCATTACAATATGTTAGCAAGTGATATTTTAGTGACGTTAATAAGAAATTAAGATTCATTTTATACTTTTTCCTAATTCTTTTGAAACATCAATTTTTAGTAAAAAAACCTGCTGAATTTCAGCAGGTTTCAAATTGTTACTATAGATTACTATGAGAAGTGTACTTCGTCAATTTTTTTCTTGAAGATGAAAAATAGACATATCACTCTGTTGAGATAGATGGATCAGCCTGCTCTTTTTTCGGGATGATTTCAAAAAACTGTTGCTGCATATCATCGAGTAACGGTGTTAACAAAGCAACTTCTTCATATTGTTCATGTTCATTTAATACACGGATATAATCTAGTAATAACTCGGTTACATCTCGCACACCATTTTTACTAATTGGTTGTAATGTAACATTTGCTCCTTTTGCGATTCTTCTTTTTAAGGCCTGTTCTGTTAAACCTAAGCTTGAATCATGACGTAAATAAACAACGCCGCCAGTCATACCAGCACAGATCCATGGGCCAGGATCCCCTAAAACAAGCGCTCGCCCATTTGTCATATATTCAAAAGCAAAACCTTTAATATTAGAGTATGCTCCTATATTCCCTTGCTCTTTTTCACGGAGTGGCTTTGTCATGCGCCCTCCAATTATCATGTCTGCTCCAGAGAGACGAATGCCAGCGCGAGCATCAGCGTTACCTTGAACGTATAACGCTCCTTTTTGTGCACCGTATCCAAAACCTTTTCCGACAGAACCGTTATAATATAGGCCATCTTTTCCTTTTGCTTTCGTTATATAAATACCACCACCAAAGGAGGTTTTACCAATACCATCTTGTGCACCGCCATTTACATGTATAAATAAATTTTCACTATTGTAAGCACCTAATCCATTTCCAGGAATCGAGCCATTCGTATACTTTAATGTAAGTGGTTCAAGTTTTGTATCTTCATATAATTTACTACGAACGCGATAGCAAGATGCTAGACCGCCCATAACGCGTTGCTCTACACCAACGCCTACTAATTCTTTTGAATGAGGGGAATGAACTGTTTCAAATTGCTTTTCTAGTACGTGTCCTTTTTTTGTAACAGATGGATGTTCTATCGTTTGTAGTAAATTACATAAGTTTAATAAATTTTTGCCTCGGACTTGTTCTAATAAATCAGAACGCCCGACAATTTCTTGTAAGTTTGTATAGCCAAGCTTTCCTGTTAATCGTTTTAGTTCTTCGCCAAAAGTAGCGAATAAATGTAATAATCCGGCCACGGCACTTTCTAGTTCGCGCGGGACGAAGCGGCGTAATCCGTGTTCTTTTGCCTGAGCTTCAGATTCAATTTGTGTTGCAATCCCAACGTGACAAGTATCTAGATGACATCCGCGGCAAGTTGTACAGCCGATTGCAATCATGGATAATGTACCAAATCCAATGCGATTTGCTCCGAGGAGCATGATTTTCAAGGCATCATTCACACTTCGAATACCACCATCAGCCCAAATTTCTATGTTATGTCTCATATTTGCTTCTAATAAAGCATTGTGAGCGGCTTTCACACCAATTTCTACAGGAAGGCCTACATGTTGCAATGCGTGAATACGTGCAGCCCCTGTACCACCATCAAATCCGCTAATATTAATAAAATCAGCACCAGCTTTTGCGATGCCAACAGCAATTGTTCCAATGTTAGGGACAACAGGAACCTTTACAGCTACTTTCGCAAGTTGATTAGCCGTTTTAATTTCTGTAATCATTTGAGCTAAATCTTCAATGGAATAAATATCATGGTTGTTAGAAGGTGAAATTAAATCAGAGCCAATTGTCGCATTACGTGCTTCAGCGATTTTGGCTGTTACTTTTGAACCTGGCAAATGTCCACCTTCACCAGGCTTTGCGCCTTGCCCAATTTTTATTTCAATTAAGTTTGATGAATTTAGTAGTTCGGCGTTTACGCCAAATCGCCCAGATGCAACTTGTTGTCCACGTGTATGTGGATATTTTCCAATCATATCTTTAATTTCGCCGCCTTCACCGTTCAAGCTAATCATATTTAGCTGGTCGGCCGCTTCTGCATATGCACGAAAGGCAATTTCATTTTGAGAGCCAAATGACATGGAACTAATAATAAATGGTAAATCATGATTTTGAATGCTGATGGACACTTCTTCAGCCGGCACGACATGTTTTGTTTCTTTCGTTTGAATAAGGTGTCTAATCGCAATTGGATTATTTTCTTCTAATTCACTTAACTTGTCACGGTAATCATCATAAGAGTTTCCTTTTGCGACATCACCGATTGCTTTCCAAATTCGCGGAAATATATGAAAAGATTTTCGTATTCTGACTTTCGGATCGTTATAATCATCCGCTCGCATTTGTGCATCTTCAGCAAGTGATTCAAGAGAAAAGGATAAATCATTTGAACCTAAGAAATTTGTAATTTGCAATATATTTGCGATTTCTTCATGTAATCCAATAGCAGAATAGAGGCGACCGTAACCACGCAATTCATGAATTCCAATTGTTGAAATGACTTTTTCCAGTCCTTTATTAAGTGCACTGTATAAATTCGTAATTGGTGTTTTTGTCCCATCATTTACGGTTGCAAATAATAAATAGGGATTAATACTATCTGCTCCTAATCCATACAGTGTGACGATATCGTGTAAGGAGCGAAGGGCACCCGAGCGTATAACGAGAGAGCAGTTTCGGCGTAATTTATTTTCGCTTAATACTTGATGTACTTTAGCAGTAACTAAATGTGGATCAATCCATAACCGTTCATTTAGATGAGCATCGGCATCGTCTATTAATAGTAGGGAAGCTCCATCGTTCACGGCTGTTATCGCTTCAGAACTAATTCGACTTAAGGCGCATTGTAAAGTTTCTGCCTGACTGAATGTAGCAGAAATGGTAGCGATAGAGCTATGAGTGTTGAATAGTTCTATAAGTTGTTCATACGTAATTGTGTGTAATTCCTGTGCAATAGATTGTGCCACGCTTCCTTCTAAAATAATGGGGGAAAGCATCTCAACTACAAATGGCTTTTTCGCATCGCTTAATAAACTTGGTCGCTCTCCAAGTATCGTTCGTGTGGAGAAGTGTTCGACCTCTCGATCGCGATCGATTGCTGGGTTTGTAACAACAGCTACACTTTCCTTAATGAAGTCTGCGATATTTCTTCTATCAGTATCAAGCGCGGCAAGTGGTGAGTCATGCCCAAGTGAGCGAATTGGCTCAACGCCTTTTGTTGCCATCTGTTCAAGAAGCTGAATGTGTTCTCGGTCCCATCCGAAAGCAACATATTGTTTCGTTTCAACTTGCATAGAATCACATGCATCTGGAATTTCTTTCGTTTTAGGGATAGATAAATGTAAATGATAATTGGTAACATCCACTTTCTTTTTAAAACGGTTATATACTTGAGTTTGGTAGTCGTCATGTTCGTAGAGTACAAGTTCATCTTGTTCATTCCACTTTAGGCCGACTTTTTCTCCTGGAGCGAGTGGTTTTGGTTCTGCTACATATTCAGTTGGTGATACAACTCCAGGTTCAGAAGAGAAAATATAAGAGCTTTCTGTTTCAACCTTCCATACTGGTCGAAGTCCAAGGGAATCCACGCTGAAAACAGCTTCATCTTTATAACGTGAAATAATGCCAGCTGGACCTTGCGCAAAATGGCCCCATGCTTCACGTATATACGTATATAAATCTTGTAAATGTGTTTCATAAAGTTTAATTTCATTAATAATTGGTGGGAATAGTATATCCATTGCTTCAAATAAACTGTAGCCGTATTGAACAAGTAGAGTTTCTAAGGTGCGGTTTAAATCTTGGGAGTCACTGCCCCCAGCAGTAAGGGGAACGTGAATCATTTCAGCTTGATCGCGTAATTTTGCAATTGTGTTAATTTCACCATTATGTCCGAGAATACTAAATGGTTGTACACGAAAAAAATTAGATAATGTATTAGTAGAATAGCGATTGTGTCCTAGTGTCATAGTTGAAGCGATAAGTGGGTGTTGTAAATCATTGTAATAGGCAACAAGTGTATCCCCAGCACCGAGAACTTTATATACAACGTGATCACGACTTAAGGAAGCAACATGAATCGCTTCGTTTTCCTCTATTTTTATCGTTACTGAAAATAAGGTTTGCTCAACATTTACAACTTCATTTTCTGCGATAAGGGCAACTTGCCAAAATAAAGGTTCTTCTTGTTTACCAAGTGGACCGAGTGCATCGGAGTTTATTACATTGTCACTTTCGAAAAGGATTGCAAAGTTTTCGTTGTTTAGTTGTGTACGAATATGATTTTTTCAATCAACTATATTCTCGTTTTTGTTTAGAAAAAAATGTCCAACGATAAAGTGGGGATGATCCACAATCGTTGGATTATATCCGCTACTTTTTAATTTTTCATTCCAAAGAGCTTTTGGTACATCAATGTGAATGCCGATTCCATCGCCTTCGCCATTAATGAAACCAGCTCTATGATTCATTTTGACGAGCGATTGTATGCAGAGGTCAATGTTTTCTTTTGTAGGAATTTTTCGTTTCTCCATAACGGAAACGATTCCACACGCATCATGTTCTGCATTTTTATAATCTCGAAATAAAGACGGTGTCCATGTATTTGTTTTATTGAGCATCCGTCAATCCCCCCTCTTGTGAAATTTTGAATAATCTTACTATTTAAGGCGTGAGCAGCCTTTTATACAAAGATAGTAAGGATCTAAAAGAAAATTAAACAGATAATTATGAATAATTATACTATTAATACGGGATTTATGAAATAGAAAAAAGGAAAAAAGAAAGATGTGCTTTCTTT
>NZ_JAWOTI010000049.1:0-5966 GCF_033338775.1 Vibrio sp. Vb1018 | reverse complement strand
GGAGTAATCGCGCTGAGTTCTTTTAGTTGTTGATTTCATAACACTCTCCAATTTTGGGGTGGAAAGTGTCAACCTTAGAAAATTGAACGGCCAATTCGCTCTGAGAGCAGCTCAAGCGCCTTAGTACCAGCAAGCGAGTTACCTGAAGGATCAAGCTCTGGAGACCATACTGAAATGGTCATTTCACCAGGTACTACCGCGATAATGCCACCACCAACACCAGACTTACCAGGCATTCCAACGCGATAAGCAAACTCGCCCGCGCCATCATACAAGCCACACGTTGCTAACAGTGCATTAAGTTGTTTGGTTTGCACAGGAGAAACTACAGGCTTACCCGTTTGTACCGATGTGCCCTTGTTTGCTAAATAGCTAAACGTTTTAGCCAAATCGACGCAACTCATCTTCAGCGCACAAGCGTGGAAGTAGTTTTGTAGTACTGGAATCACTTCATTTTCGAAGTTGCCAAACGAACGCATGAGATATGCAATCGCCGCATTACGATCACCATGCATCATTTCGGATGCCGCAACGACTTTGTCATACACAATATGGGTATCACCAGAAAGCTGACGCACAAACTCCAACAGGCGCTGACGAGGCGCAGATAAGCGAGTTTGTAACAAATCCGCCACTACTATCGCTCCAGCATTTATAAATGGATTACGAGGAATACCTTGCTCCATTTCTAGCTGGATTAGCGAATTAAATGCCTGCCCCGAAGGCTCTTTTCCCACTCGAGACCAAATTTCTTCTTGCTTGTACAAGCACATCGCTAACGTCAAGCTCAATGCTTTTGAAATAGATTGGATAGAGAAAGGTTCATCGGCATCACCCGCCTTAATAACCTCACCTTCGTTGGTGTATACCGCAATACCTAACTTGTTGCTGGGTACTTTTGCCAGAGCAGGAATATAATCAGCCACTTTACCTTGGCCGATTAAAGGGCGTACTTCCGCCAAAATATCTGTCAAAATTTCCACTGTCGGTTTCATTCTCTACCTTCTATTTACAAGAGAACTCGTTGAGCTCAGAGGTAAAAAAAGCCAACGTGTCGTTGGCTTTTCCATAGGGTTCGTTCGACTCAAGTCGATTATGGTTTTACTGCCACAATAATATTGCGGTTGATAGATTGATCAACACGGTGAAGATAACCGATGTAAGGCTCTTCTGAAAGTACCTTCCAACCTTGCTCTTCAAATAATGCCGCGACATCTTTCCATTTCAATGTGAATTCATTGAAAGACAACACCACTGAACCTTGCTTTTTCAATACCACTTTCCATGCAGGCAGAGCCTCTTTTAAAAGCTCTAGTGGGCTGCGGTTCAGTTTGCTGTCCTTGGCATTTTTGCTGCCGTGCTGCACGCCATAAGGCAGATCAGACACCATCACATCAACTGAGTTCTTTTTCACGACTTGCTCAGCGATACGAGTATCAGCCGAATACAGCTTCATAAACTGAAGATTGCCTTGGTTGTAATCTTCTTTATTTGCTGCAGCTTCAACCACGAAACCATCCGCCACTTTCTTGCCACCCGCAGTGCGCTTTTCTTTGCTCACTTTGTGCTTAAAGCGGCCATTCTTCATGAACTTAACAATAAAGGTCTGGATCTCTTGCACCCACTTGGCGTTGATCTCAACCCCTACCACGTTCAAACCGTGGATCAAGCCTTCAAATAAGGTTGTACCTTTACCACACATTGGATCCATTAAGGTCAGTTGTTCACTTCCCGTATTGGACGCACTAATGCCGATATTCACCATCAAACGGGTAAACTGCTCATTTGTTTTCCCGGTGTAGCGCAAAATCTGGCTCATGCTTTCCGGGAAAGTGTTAAATACGGGCGCTTGAACTGGTCGAAGTAAACCATCTTCGCGCACTTCAAATAGCGCATAGTAAATCGAAGAGGCTGCGATTCTTCGCGCCTGCTCATCGGTTAGCGCTTCCTGACAAGAAAACACCAACGCAGCAGGTAAGCCAACGTTTTTACTACCAATTTCTGTCACATCCACGCCTTGTGAAGCTAAAATTGCTTTTAGTTCAGAACAGGCAATGGTCATTGCGCTATCAAAGTAAATTCGGTTATGACCCGGATTCGCTAATATCGCGTAATGGTACATCCCATGAACTCCTCTGGTTACGCAATACGCTTATATTTGATATCCCAAACACCGTGACCAAGACGGTGACCACGAGCTTCAAACTTCGTTAGCGGGCGATCGTCTGGACGAGGAACGAAATCACCATCTTTAGCAATGTTTTCGAAACCTGGCGCTTGGTTCATCACTTCAATCATGTGCTCTGCGTAGTTTTCCCAGTCGGTCGCCATGTGGAAAATACCTTCATTAGGGATAAGCTTCTCACGCACCATTTCCGCAAAACCTAATTGAACAATACGACGCTTGTGGTGACGCTTCTTATGCCAAGGGTCTGGGAAGAACAATTGCAGTGTCGATAAGCTGCCATTTGGGATCATGTGTTCGAATACTTCTACCGCATCGTGACACATTACACGCAGGTTAGTAATTCCCGCCTCGCGAGCATCGGCAAGACAAGCACCAACGCCTGGGCTATGAACTTCGATACCGATGAAGTTTTTCTCTGGCGCGTTCTTTGCCATTTCAACCAATGAAGCACCCATACCAAAACCGATCTCAAGCACTACTGGGTTATCGTTGCCAAACACCTCTTTCCAATCGAGAAGTTCAGCTTTGAAGTCAATACCCATCGTAGGCCAGCATTCATTCATCGCGCTCTCTTGACCTTTAGTCAAACGCCCTTCACGGCGTACAAAGCTGCGGATTTTGCGGATCAGCTTTCCGTCTTCGTTGTATTCGTTAGTGGTTACTTCACTCATTGATTTTGCCTGCACATTGATTAATCAAAGCGGGGATTATCCAAAGAATTTACTTAGGTGCAAGTATTTGTTGAGCTCTTGGTCTATGGCAACCCAAAAGCAACGAAACACCTCTTTATATCCCTACTGTTTATCCGTTGTACTTCTTGCCCATTATGTGGTGCAATTTTGCACCTAACCAATAATAGAATACAGAGCAAGTCGTGACACCTTTCGCCAGTGCCATCCTAGAATGGTATGACGCATATGGAAGAAAAGATCTTCCGTGGCAACAAAATAAGACCGCATACAGTGTCTGGTTGTCTGAAATTATGCTTCAGCAAACTCAGGTCACTACGGTTATTCCGTATTACCAACGTTTCTTGGAGCGCTTTCCAACCGTGATCGATCTTGCCAATGCTGAGCAAGATGAAGTCCTACACCTTTGGACTGGCTTAGGGTATTACGCCCGAGCCCGTAACCTTCACAAAGCAGCACAAGAGGTCGCCTCTACATACAATGGTGAGTTTCCTCTTGATATAGAGAAAATGAACGCCCTACCGGGGATTGGTCGCTCTACCGCTGCCGCCATTTTATCGTCTGTGTATAAACAACCACACGCGATTCTTGATGGTAACGTGAAGCGCACCCTATCCCGCTGTTTCGCAGTTGCAGGATGGCCAGGACAAAAAAAGGTTGAAAACCAGCTGTGGGAAATTGCCGAAACGCACACCCCACAAACGGATGTAGATAAGTATAACCAGGCAATGATGGACATGGGCGCAATGGTCTGCACACGCAGCAAACCCAAATGTAGCCTCTGCCCTGTTGCTGATCTGTGTGTGGCAAAGCAACAAGGTAATGTGCTCGACTACCCGGGCAAAAAACCGAAGAAAGATAAGCCAATCAAGCAAACTCGTTTCGTGATGCTTCACCACAACACCGAAAATGGTCATGAGGTGTGGTTGGAGCAAAGACCACAAACAGGCATTTGGGGTGGCTTATTCTGCTTCCCACAAACCGAACATGTGGATGCAGAAAGCGACATTGAATTGCTACTGGATCAACGCGGCATTCAAGCCAGCAATATCAAACAGAAGCAAACACTGATTACCTTTCGTCATACATTCAGCCATTACCACCTAGATATCACGCCAATTTTGATTGATTTATCAAAGCAACCGGACGTGATAATGGAAGGCAACAAAGGTCTTTGGTATAACTTATCTAAACCTGAAGAAGTCGGTTTAGCCGCGCCAGTAAAACTATTGCTGGAAACGCTACCCCACGAACTTCGTTAATTGAATACAAGGAGTCATTATGAGCCGCACTGTATTTTGTGCTCGACTAAAGAAAGAAGGCGAAGGTCTAGACTTTCAACTTTACCCTGGTGAACTAGGTAAACGCATTTTCGACAACATCTCGAAAGAAGCGTGGGCTCAGTGGCAACACAAACAAACCATGTTGATCAACGAGAAGAAACTCAACATGATGGATCCAGAACACCGCAAACTGATCGAAACAGAAATGGTAAATTTCCTCTTTGAAGGAAAAGACGTTCATATCGAAGGTTACACACCGCCGAGCGAATAAAGTCGCTTGAGTTAAACAATGACATCACAACCATTTGTGGTGTCATTTTTCTATTACCTTCAATAACTCTGATACTTATGAAAAAAATTGTCTTTATTGCTGCCGCACTTTTAATGGCAGGCTGTAGCCGTGAATTCGTCGAAAAGATTTATGACGTCAACTACGAGCCAACAAACCGTTTTGCCAATAACTTAGCTGAGCTACCAGGACAATTTGAAAAAGATACTGCGGCGCTAGATGCCTTAATCAATAGCTTTTCAGGCAATATTCAAAAGCGCTGGGGTAAAAAAGAAATCAAGTACGCTGGCAAGAGTAATTACGTTAAGTACATCGATAACTACCTTAGCCGCGCCGAGGTCGACTTTCGCAAAGGCGTGATCACGATAGAGACCGTATCACCGACAGAGCCCCAAAAACACCTAAAAGACGCGATTGTCACCACCTTATTAACACCAGACGATCCCGCTCACGTCGACTTATTCTCCTCTAAAGGTATCACGTTAGAGGGGCAACCATTCCTGTATAAACAAGTTGTCGACCAAGACAATAAGCCAATTCAATGGTCTTGGCGGGCAAACCGATTTGCGGAATACCTCATCGCAAATAAAATAAAAACCAAAAATGTAGATTTCAAGAAAGCGTATTACGTCGAAATTCCCATGGTTGAAGACCACTTTTCAACTCGCAGCTACCAATACGCCGATATCGTGCGTCGAGCTTCCAAGAAATACGACATTCCAGAAGACTTGATATACGCCATTATTAAAACCGAGAGCAGTTTCAACCCATACGCGGTAAGTTGGGCAAATGCATATGGCCTAATGCAAGTTGTACCTAAAACAGCGGGACGAGATGTGTTCAAACTCGTGAAAAAGCGCTCGGGCCAACCAAGCCCTGAATATTTGTTTAATCCAGAAAACAACATAGATACTGGTACTGCGTATTTCTATATCTTAAAAAATCGTTATTTAAGAGAAGTCCGCCACCCTACCTCTCTCGAGTACAGCATGATTTCAGCTTACAATGGCGGTACTGGAGGAGTTTTAAACACATTTCATCGCAGTGATCGCAAACGCGCAATGCAAGATCTTAATTCATTGCAACCCAACCAAGTTTATTGGGCGTTAACCAAGAAACACCCGAACGCAGAAGCGCGTCGCTACCTAGAAAAAGTTACAAATTTCAAAAAGGAATTTAACTCGAAGCAAACTTTGTAGTGACAGTTGAATAAAAAGCGTTCGAACAACCACTTTTTTGAAATTATTTAAAAAAAGTGGTTGACGCAACGCGGGAAAATCCGTTTAATAGCGCTCCGTTGCCCGGATAGCTCAGTCGGTAGAGCAGAGGATTGAAAATCCTCGTGTCGGTGGTTCGATTCCGCCTCCGGGCACCACAATTTGATTTGTTGGTGTCTTAACGAAATGTTATAACACGGACAAAAGCACAAAGAATAAAGTGTGCCGACTTAGCTCAGTAGGTAGAGCAACTGACTTGTAATCAGTAGGTCACCAGTTCGATTCCGGTAGTCGGCACCA
>NZ_JAWOTI010000048.1:0-6367 GCF_033338775.1 Vibrio sp. Vb1018 | reverse complement strand
TGTTTTACCGTGGTCAACGTGGCCGATAGTACCAACGTTAACGTGCGGTTTCGTACGTTCAAATTTTTCTTTAGACATGAGTGGTCCCTCTAGGTACGGATTTAGGTGGCCCAAATTGACCACGCAACCAAAAAAAGATAATTGGTAAATCTAATATCAAAAGGAAATAAACTTGAGAGCTGGTGCTGATAGGCAGACTCGAACTGCCGACCTCATCCTTACCAAGGATGCGCTCTACCACCTGAGCTATATCAGCACTCAAATTAGAGTGGAGCGGGCAGCGGGAATCGAACCCGCATCATCAGCTTGGAAGGCTGAGGTAATAGCCATTATACGATGCCCGCAACACGTAACTCTGAGAGCTATTTCCTAAAGAATATGGTGGAGGGGGACGGATTCGAACCATCGAAGGCAGTGCCGGCAGATTTACAGTCTGCTCCCTTTGGCCACTCGGGAACCCCTCCAAATTTTCAAGCCATTCAGACTACTAAAGGAAAGAATGGTGCCGACTACCGGAATCGAACTGGTGACCTACTGATTACAAGTCAGTTGCTCTACCTACTGAGCTAAGTCGGCATAAGTGGTGCGCATTCTATTGAATGATTTTCTAGGTTGCAATAGTAATTTGAAAAAAAATCATAAATTTCGATTTTTTAGATTCGTTTGCTGCAAATTCGTACAAACTTAGCTTTTTTAAAGTAAACTTCGACCTTTGTCGTTTGCTTTGAAGTTCGCTTGATGTATGTTCTTGCTTCTATTAAACCAAGGATAAAAGAGACCCATGAGTCCATTTTTGTCATTTGACCGTGCAAATTGGGCCGAGTTAAGAAACTCTGTACCGATGACACTTTCTGAAGACGACTTGACTGCGCTTCAGGGCATTAATGAAAACCTAACCATGGAGGAAGCGGTAGAGATCTACCTTCCTTTGTCTCGTCTTTTGAATCTGTATGTCCAGGCTCGTCAAAGCCGCAATTCCGTATTACAACAATTCTTAAATACAGAGGAACATGCTCCCCCTTTCGTAATTGGTATCGCTGGCAGTGTTGCTGTAGGCAAAAGTACGACTGCTCGTATTCTAACGGCATTGCTTTCTCGTTGGGAGAATCATCCCAAAGTGTCCTTGGTTACAACAGATGGCTTCCTATATCCGAAAAAAGTACTAGAAGAACGCGGTATCATGCATCGTAAAGGCTTCCCAGAATCCTATGATATCAAGCGCTTAGTCGAGTTCATGTCTGACGTAAAGGCAGGAAAACCCGATCTTGAAGTACCCATCTACTCTCACATCACGTATGACATTACTGATGAACTAAGAAAAGTGGATAGACCGGATGTTCTTATTATTGAAGGTTTAAACGTTCTGCAAAGTGGAATGGACTATCCACATGACCCGCATCGTGTCTTCGTCTCTGACTTTTTAGATTTTTCAATTTATGTCGATGCAGAAACAGAGACCATTGAACATTGGTATGTAGAACGCTTTTTAAAGTTTCGCCAAGGGGCCTTTACGAAACCAGGCTCTTATTTTAGCCACTACACACAACTCTCTGTCGATGACGCAAAGAAAAAAGCGAAGCAAATTTGGCATGATATTAATGGGCTCAATTTAGAATTGAATATTCTTCCAACTCGAGAGAGAGCCCACTTGATTCTACACAAAGGCGTTAACCACTTAGTTGATAAAGTCTCGTTGCGAAAGTAATCGAAGATTAGTCACTTTTACGCAACGAGATTTCACCACCAATATAAGTCTCTAGTCCTTGGGAGGTTTCGATTAATATTCCACCTTGATGATCGATGCCTCGAACGACGCCATGTACCTCTCTAGGCCCAATAAGCAGTTTGACCTGACGATTAAGGAAATTGTCTAACCGATTCCAACGTTCGATAAAGCCAGTAAGCCCTTTCATTTCATATTCGACAAGTGCAGAATTCCAATGCTTGATAAGAGTCATTGCTAGAACATTTCTATCGATCTTGAGACTCTGATTTACTTGGTTCAACGTGGTCCATGGCTGGTCAATCTCAGGCTGGTCGTCAGGCATTCCGATATTCAGGCCCATCCCAATCACTAGATGAGCAGCCCCACCGGCCTGACCCGACATTTCAACCAAGATTCCGGCCAGTTTTTTATCTTGATAATACAAGTCATTCGGCCACTTGAGTTTAACACCTTGCATGCCTACTTCTTCCAGAGCTTCCACTGCGGCAATCCCAATCACCAAGCTCAAGCCCATTGCCGCAGCCATTCCTGCATCCAGTCGCCAATACATAGAGAGATATAAGTTAGAGCCAAATGGTGAGACCCATTGTCTACCGCGGCGACCACGCCCTTGTGCTTGATATTCAGCAATACAAACACGGCCCTTTTCCGAATCCGCGACCCTGTCGAGCAAATATTGATTCGTTGAGTCAATCACAGGGACGAGTTCAACAAGTGACTCCGAGCTAGTGGTAAAGAGAGTCTCGTCTAACAGCTGCAATGGTGAGGCTAATTGGTAACCGCGCCCTTGCACTCGATAAATATCAATACCCCATTCACTAAGACCTTTAATGTGCTTAGCGATTGCCGCTCTGGAAACATTAAGATCGTCGCCCAAAGCTTCTCCTGAATGAAACTCTCCATCACTTAATAACTTTAAAATATGAAGTTTCGTAGAGTGATCTTTTCTCATCTAGATGCCTCGATCTGAGTCAAATTGGTCTCCCCGGTACGATTGAGAAAGCGTACTTCATGCTCAAGTATGATTTGGTATTTGTCCCATACTGTCTGCTTCACTAAAGAAGCAAGCGCGACAATGTCATCAGCACTACAATTATCCATGTTGGTCAAAACCAAAGCTTGCATAGGGTTGACCTGCGCACCATGTACAGACTTCCCTTTTAATCCACATTGATCAATAAGCCAACCAGCAGCAATTTTCATTCCTCCTGAAGCTGGGTAGGCCACTACGTTAGGGTATTTTTTTGTGAGTCGATCATAGTGATCTTGCGTGATCACTGGGTTTTTAAAGAAACTACCTGCGTTACCTCTCTTGGTTGGATCTGGCAGTTTTGCCTTTCGCACTTGGCATACTCGTTCGAAGATAGAAGCAGGGCTGAGTTGTTCTTCTGGGATACTTTGTAAAGGACCGTACTGGTTAATCGGCTGCCATTGCTTCGCCAACTTAAGCCCTAATGCGGTGATAAAGCACTTTCCGTGCAACGCATGTTTAAATATGGAATCCCTATAGGCAAACTCACAGTCTTGGGCGTGCATTCTTTTGTTTTCAAACGTAGTTAGGTCAAGAACATCTACATAATCACAGATGTCTTTTAGCTCTAGGCCATACGCACCAATGTTCTGAATAGGAGCCGAGCCAGCACAACCTGGAATCAAAGCTAAGTTCTCGATCCCACCGATCCCCTGATTCACACACCAGGAAACCAATTCAGGCCAATCTTCACCACCGGCAATATGTAATAGGTAGTGCTCATCCGTTTCCGTGACTTCTTTACCCATGATTCGATTAACAATCACTAATCCCTCAAAATGTTCTGTAAAAAGAACATTACTTCCTTTACCTAAAAAAAGTTTCGGTAAATGGGTGAATCTTGGGTTTTGAAATAGCTCAATAACATCTTCAAGCGACTCAACGATAGCTAAATAGGAACACGATTGTTCAATTCCAAAAGTATGGTAAGCCTTTAGGCTCGCATTTGTTTTAATTTGCATAGTAGGTTTGCAACACCAGATAAGATTCTCTTAAACTGTCGACATTCTACATTAGTTATCTTTTAACCGCAGTGACAATACCAGACTCATTAATCATAGAAGTGTTAAATCCCATCAAGCTCCCCCTCATTAAGAAACTATACAAAGCGTATTACCCTGCGGGTCGAGCCAAAAAAGATGAATTGATCATTACAGCAAGCCATAAAGGTGAAATCATTGCGTTACTACGTTTAAAAAGTGTAGATAAAGTTCGTCTATTGACAGGAATGTTGGTCATTCCGAAAGTTAGGGGAACAGGGATTGGAAAAAAACTACTAACTCATTGTAAGAACAATGTTTTCACTGATGGCGATTATTGCTTCGCGTTTACACATCTCGAATCCTATTATTCCAAGCATGGATTCACAACAATTGATTGCTCTGAGCTACCACACCCGCTAAAAATGGCATTTCAACGTTACGTAGATAGCGGTAAAGATCTCATTCCAATGCAATTCATCTCTTCAACGACATCAAAACGCGTGCTTTTGTAGCCAGGTAAATCATATCTTTGATAAAATGGCAGGTTCGCAATATTGCACTAAACTAAGGTACTCATACCGATATGATAGTAAGTAGGAATCCATTCGAACAGTTGCCAAGTCTCGCTGTCAATCCGGAAGACTTTGATGTTCTGTATTCAGCAGAATCATTCAGAACCCGTCTTTTAGATGCTATCAGCAAAGCAACGTCGCGAATTTACCTAGTCGCTCTATATCTGGAAGATGATGAAGCTGGACGTGAAATTCTCACTGCGCTTTATGAAGCGAAACAGCGCAATCCTGGGTTGGACATCAATATCTGTGTCGACTGGCATCGAGCGCAGCGTGGCCTGATTGGTGCGGAGACATCTGAGGGTAATTCAGCGCTTTACAAAGCATATGCCAGCAAGTACCAACACCCAATCCCTGTCTATGGCATACCAGTGCGTGGCAGAGAAGTTTTTGGGGTACTGCATTTAAAAGGCTTCATTGTCGATGATACTGTTATCTACAGTGGGGCGAGCTTAAATAACGTTTATCTCCATTATCATGAACGTTATCGATTTGATCGTTACCATGTGATTCGACATGAATCTTTAGCGAATTCAATGGTGCAATTCATTCAGGAAGAAATGATTGCTCACCCTGCCGTTAATGATCTTGCAGGAAAAGATAAGCCAGAAACCAAAGAAATAAAGTCGGCGATTCGCCAACTGAGGGCTTCTCTTGCTCAAGCCAACTATAAGTTTGAAGACCAAGCTGCAACAGAAGAAAGTGTAAAAGTCACTCCGTTAGTTGGGCTAGGCAAACGCCGTAATCTGCTCAATCAACAGATTGTAAAGTTATTGGCAGCAGCCCAAGACGAAATTTTCATTTGTACGCCTTACTTTAACTTCCCTAAAGCACTTCATCGTGAAGTGAAACGAGCCATGAAGCGTGGTGTGAAAGTAACTATTGTTGTGGGTGATAAAACCGCCAATGACTTTTACATTGCACCTGAGGAAGACTTTAAAACCATTGGCGGACTTCCATATCTTTACGAAGTGAATTTGCGTCGCTTTGCGAAAGCCAATGAAGCGAATATCGCCGCACGTAAATTGTCAATTCACCTATGGAAGCATGACAATAACAGCTTCCACCTTAAGGGTATTTGGGTTGATAAACGCTATATGCTACTTACTGGGAATAACCTAAATCCACGTGCTTGGTCACTCGACCTAGAAAATGGGCTACTCATACAAGACAATTATGCGAAGCTCACTGAGAAGTTTGAAGACGAAGTTTCGCGTATTCTTGAGCATACTCACCTTATCTGTACTTATAAGCAATTAGAGAAAGTAGAAGACTATCCTATAGGGGTACAGCGACTGGTCAGAAAAATTACCCGCCTAAAGGCAGATGGTGTTTTAAAACGTATTCTTTAGACATCATTTCTCGCTCTAAAGTACGTCGAGATTTTTATACTAAGCCAACCGCTTTAGCAGTTGGCTTTTTCATATAATCCATTTGGAATACTTAACTATTTTCTAGTACCGCTAGTGAGCACATAACCACTTAGATCTAGAGCGATTCTCTTAATGGGTTTGAGCTTTGACGTTTGTGAGTATTCCGCATAGCTTACAGCCTCGAGCTAAGCTACCCCTCTCTGTTCTGGCGCTTCTTACCCCTTGGCGATATATTTTTCTGAGACTCATCAAATGTTCAGCGTCGAAAATCATCACCTCGCTAATGAAGAGCTCCTTCAATCTTTCACCTTCCAATTCTTTTCAAGTCGTTTGATTTTTGAGCCAGGAGAGATTGGGGGTATATATGACGCTTTTCTGGATTATGCGCACAGTTCGTTTTTTCTTTCTCATCAAGATTCAAGCCGTTGAACGCCTTTGAATACCATAGATTACTTAGGTTTGTTTGTAGGTCATATTGTCTTTCCACAGCATCAACGGCCTATATTAATTAAAGCCTAGTGTGTAATCACGCAGAGTTCGCTTAGTAGGGATTATGGGGAGTAGTCTAGTTAGGTGTAAACACACTTCAGGGAAACGCCGCAGTAGAAACGAAAAAAGCCTCAGTCTTTCGACTGAGGCTTAATATAAGTGGCGGAGTGGACGGGACTCGAACCCGCGACCCC
>NZ_JAWOTI010000047.1:5000-7878 GCF_033338775.1 Vibrio sp. Vb1018 | reverse complement strand
AAAATGGCGGTCCCGACCGGGGTCGAACCGGCGATCTCCTGCGTGACAGGCAGGCATGTTAACCACTACACCACGGGACCTTGGTTGCGGGGACAGGATTTGAACCTGCGACCTTCGGGTTATGAGCCCGACGAGCTACCAGACTGCTCCACCCCGCGACGATAAAATATTTAATTAAGAAAAAATGGAGGAGGTAGAGGGATTCGAACCCCCGCGCGACTCTCGCCGCCTGTCGGTTTTCAAGACCGATCCCTTCAGCCGAACTTGGGTATACCTCCGAGATATAAACTTCTAATGGTGGACCTTGTAGGACTCGAACCTACGACCGGACGGTTATGAGCCGTCTGCTCTAACCAGCTGAGCTAAAGGTCCTTTATGGTAGCGGCGGAGGGGATCGAACCCCCGACCTCACGGGTATGAACCGTACGCTCTAGCCAGCTGAGCTACACCGCCATAAATGATATTGAAATAAGTGGAGCCTAGCGGGATCGAACCGCTGACCTCCTGCGTGCAAGGCAGGCGCTCTCCCAGCTGAGCTAAGGCCCCATGTTTTTGGGAATATCGGGAAGACAGGATTTGAACCTGCGACCCCCTGGTCCCAAACCAGGTGCTCTACCAAGCTGAGCCACTTCCCGTTAATAAAAGCGCGCCCGAGAGGAGTCGAACCCCTAACCTCTTGATCCGTAGTCAAACGCTCTATCCAATTGAGCTACGGGCGCATATGGTGCCGAGGGCGGGGGTCGAACCCGCACGGTGGTCACCCACCGCAGGATTTTAAGTCCTGTGCGTCTGCCTGTTCCGCCACCCCGGCATGTCATATTGAAAATTGGAGCGGAAGACGGGATTCGAACCCGCGACCCCAACCTTGGCAAGGTTGTATTCTACCACTGAACTACTTCCGCAAGACATGTTTGAGTTATTTCATTAAAAGTGCGGGTGAAGGGAGTCGAACCCCCACGCCAAAGGCGCTAGATCCTAAGTCTAGTGCGTCTGCCAATTCCGCCACACCCGCATATTTTGTTAAAATGGTGAGCCATGAAGGACTCGAACCTTCGACCCTCTGATTAAAAGTCAGATGCTCTACCAACTGAGCTAATGGCTCTTAATGGCTGGGCTAGCTGGATTCGAACCAGCGCATGACGGAGTCAAAGTCCGTTGCCTTACCGCTTGGCTATAGCCCATTAATATTTACTAGTATGGTTATCTTTTCAAAAAAATAAACCCTCTCAGGTTATTTTAAAGAAAATGGTGGAGGGGGGCAGATTCGAACTGCCGAACCCGAAGGAGCGGATTTACAGTCCGCCGCGTTTAGCCACTTCGCTACCCCTCCGACATATATGGTGGAGGATGACGGGATCGAACCGCCGACCCCCTGCTTGTAAGGCAGGTGCTCTCCCAGCTGAGCTAATCCTCCAAAAGTGGTGACCCGTACGGGATTCGAACCCGTGTTACCGCCGTGAAAGGGCGGTGTCTTAACCACTTGACCAACGGGCCAAAAAAGTTTTAAACCTATTCCCAAGCTTCCAACCGGGCTTGAACCGGTGACCTCTTCCTTACCATGGAAGTGCTCTACCAGCTGAGCTATGGAAGCATAATGGCTCCGCAGGTAGGACTCGAACCTACGACCGATCGGTTAACAGCCGATAGCTCTACCACTGAGCTACTGCGGAATAATATGAGCCTGGCAACGTCCTACTCTCACAGGGACAAGGTCCCAACTACCATCGGCGCTAGAGAGCTTAACTTCCGTGTTCGGTATGGGAACGGGTGTGACCTCTCTGCCATCATCACCAAACTATTGAAGGCATATTCCTTCAAAACTAGATAACATTTGCTACATATTATATGGTTAAGTCCTCGATCTATTAGTATTCGTCAGCTCCACATGTCACCATGCTTCCACCTCGAACCTATCAACCTGATCATCTTTCAGGGATCTTACTAGCTTACGCTATGGGAAATCTCATCTTGAGGGGGGCTTCATGCTTAGATGCTTTCAGCACTTATCCCTTCCGCACATAGCTACCCAGCTATGCCCTTGGCAGAACAACTGGTACACCAGCGGTGCGTCCATCCCGGTCCTCTCGTACTAAGGACAGCTCCTCTCAAATTTCCTACGCCCACGACGGATAGGGACCGAACTGTCTCACGACGTTCTGAACCCAGCTCGCGTACCGCTTTAATGGGCGAACAGCCCAACCCTTGGGACCGACTACAGCCCCAGGATGCGATGAGCCGACATCGAGGTGCCAAACCTCCCCGTCGATGTGGACTCTTGGGGGAGATAAGCCTGTTATCCCCGGGGTAGCTTTTATCCGTTGAGCGATGGCCCTTCCATGCGGAACCACCGGATCACTAAGCCCGACTTTCGTCCCTGCTCGACTTGTAGGTCTCGCAGTCAAGCTCCCTTATGCCTTTGCACTCTACGAATGATTTCCAACCATTCTGAGGGAACCTTTGGGCGCCTCCGTTACACTTTAGGAGGCGACCGCCCCAGTCAAACTGCCCACCTGACACTGTCTCCCGGGTCGATAAGACCCGTAGGTTAGAATTTCAATACAGTCAGGGCGGTATCCCACCAGCGCCTCCACCGAAGCTAGCGCTCCGGTTTCAAAGGCTCCCGCCTATCCTGTACAAACTGTACCAAAATTCAATATCAGGCTACAGTAAAGCTCCACGGGGTCTTTCCGTCCTGTCGCGGGTAACCTGCATCTTCACAGGTACTATAATTTCACCGAGTCTCTGGTTGAGACAGTGCCCAAATCGTTACACCTTTCGTGCGGGTCGGAACTTACCCGACAAGGAATTTCGCTACCTTAGGACCGTTATAGTTACGGCCGCCGTTTACTGGGGCTTCAGTTCAGAGCTTCGCTTACGC
>NZ_JAWOTI010000046.1:0-8277 GCF_033338775.1 Vibrio sp. Vb1018 | reverse complement strand
TGAAAACCTTGCTCAGAAAGGTAACGCTCCAATAGAGCACGTAAACGAGCATCGTCATCAACCACTAAAATTTTATGATTTTCTTGCATTGAAACATCCTTTCAGAAGCGTCTATTGTCGAAAATGTATCACTGTTTTTCCTAACGTGCTCAAGCAAATTGTTACTCTTTTTATCTTAAGCGCTTTATTCTCTCTCTAGCAGGTATTTTCAGCACCTACTATTGACCATAATTCCATTCCAGTTCACGTTTGGCCTCAAGCAGCTCTTGCTGTGCCTCAGCCAGCTTGTGACGTTTTTTCTCAATTTTGTCTGCTTTACCTGAATGCTGAGCTTCGACTAATTCTTCCTCTCGCTCCTCAACTTCTTTAGTCTTTTCTTCCACTTCTGCTTGCAGCTCTTGGCGCAGCTCACCTTCCGAGCATTCATTCTGGATAGCGGAAAGTGCTTGCTCCAAGCCTTTAATGCGATGCTCATTACCTTGCGCTTTTGCATACTCAAGCTGCTGCTCTACCGCTAACTCTTTAGCGTCACAGCCTTTCACTTCATCTTGAGCAAAAACTGAAAGTGAGAATCCTATTGTTAGTGCAGCACTACACATGACTGCTTTGTTCATTTTACTTCTCCGAGAAAGGCACCATGCCTTTATACCAAATATTCTGACGTTGAGACCCAAGTCACTTCTAGTGAACTTCATGAGACTTGAATCAGTGATAAAGCCTCAGTCTTCCGAGGCCGGTTGAGTGTATTCAATTGAGTTGATGAACCACTCTTTTTCACCTTCTGGGGTGCGTACCGTGAACTCTTCATCCACTTGTTTTTTCAACATCGCTCGCGCCATAGGTGAATCGATAGAGATGTAGTCTTTCGCATCGCCATAAATCTCTTCAGGCCCGACTATACGAAACTTTTTCACTTCTCCTGCCTCATTTTCTATTTCCACCCATGCACCAAAAAAGACTTTGCCTTCTTGTTGCGGAGAATAGTCAACGATCGTGACTTCTGGCAGGAATTTACGAAGGAAGCGGACACGACGGTCGATCTGACGGAGTAAACGTTTATTGAAGGTGTAATCCGCATTTTCTGAGCGATCGCCCAGGCTCGCAGCCCAAGTGACGATCTTGGTGATTTCCGGGCGCTTTTCATTCCAAAGGTAATCATGCTCTTGTTTGAGTTTGTTGTAACCTTCTCGTGTAATCAGCTTAGTTTTCAAATTAACTCCTATCTCAACTAAAAAATGCTGCTCTTTGGCAGCATTAAGGAGATGATATACCCAAAGATCCAATGTTGTTCAGGCTTTGGGTATCAAGGTGATAAGGCGGCCAGAGTGTTACTTTTCGTAATCCGGTTTTTGCGTCACGATGTAATTCGTATCACTCGAAACAACCGCGCCATGTTTTAGGAAGTTTTTACCTAAAATCATGCTGTAATGGAAGCGACCTCGGTCCTGTAAGTTGACTCGGATCTTCTTCTCTAATTCACCAAGCTTAACATGCATTTCAACCACAGGGCGTACGTTCGCTTTCTCGCCTTTCTTCGCTTTAATACGCATGACATCAACAACAGGCTTGGTAAACGCCTGTTTCATGCCAAGATCGTTCTCATAGGTAAAGCTCACCATGTCTTTGCCGTCTTTCTTAAACTGCTTGATGTTCTTAGCATTGATTGAGCTTACATCTGCACCCGTGTCTAACTTCACAGGGAAAGACATCCCCTCAACTTCAGCTACTTCGATATGGCCAGCTTTGAAAAGTGGCCTTGCATCTAGTAGATGGTCTGCGCGAGTGTTCAGCAACACACCACCCTTGGCTATGTCATGACCAAAGACGAAAAAAGGTTGAGTGTCACCCTCATCAAGCACATCGAGCGCAAACTTCATTGATGTGTCTTTTCTACCGAGAAGAAAGTCTCCTTCGACAACAGGGCGAACCGCGCTGCCAACCTTGAGCTTTTTCAACACTGGTTTGGTGATTTTTTCTTCTTTCCCCTCATCGTTCATTAAATAAAACGTGACGGATTCATCCTTACCTTTTTCTGTTACTTCAAACCCATTTACACGCAGTAATGGCGTTTTCACAGTAAAAGTGGGGTAAGCAGGGACGGTATAACCATCAATGGTGACCTGTTCTTCTGGTGAAACGACAAGAGGTTTTGATTTGAGTGCGCTTTTGAACGTTTTTTCTACGCCACCCAGTAGATTTTCTCTGTCCGTATCAATAACAAAGTGCTGACTCGCGACGTCCCGACCTAAGCGAATTTGCGAACTGAACTTACTGCGATCACGCAGATACACCAACCAACGTTGAGTTTCATTTTCGCCGACTTTGACGGGTAAATAGACTAAAGGGCGCTCGCTTTTGGTCGTTTTCAGCATTCGTACCAAGGGTAATGTCATTGGATGACGCTTGCCATTCTCGCCCTCTAACATAAAAGAGACTTCGTTATGCTTTTTGTCTACCTTGATGTCCAGTGCATGGACGTTGGTATAACGGCTAGAAGTTGAGATGCTGATCTTATATGGCACACCTTCGACTTCAACCGTCTCTTTTTTGCCAATCATTTTTGCGCGTGGCTGTTCTTGAAGGTAATCGTAACCAGCGAAGACCCATGCGTTATCATCGAGATAGGTTTTACCAATCAAGATAGGAGAAGAGAATTGCGTACGCTTGGTCAGGTTCACTTCCGTATCAACGGTGTGACCAGCGATTGTCATCGGCATTTTTATTGTCGGGCGTAGGATGGGCTTTTTGCTTGTTCGACTGCGAATCGCGCTCACTCTTTCCAGATCATCGGTAATCTGTATTTCCTTCCCTGTATAAGGGTGAGGAACCGTAAAGCTAACCTTTACTTGATATGGCTTAAAGCTGTCGGCGTCCCACTTTGCCTTCGTACCACCTAAGTCATCGACAATCGCCCAAAGTAACTCGTTATCTTTCAAATCTTGGTAATCTGGGTGTGAGCTACTGACATGGATATTCTCCGCATGCATCGATGTCGTATCTGCACCAGTATCAATCTTGCCAATAAATGGCACCGCTTTTAGTTCCGGAATGTCACTGTAGTAGACGCTCTCCACACGCCCTAGTACCAATTTGTTATCGAGCTGATAAACGGGAGCTTGTGTGGTTCCTGAGATAGACTGCGCCCAACTAAGCGGGGCGACAAGTAAGGCACTCGTAAGCGCTAACGCCAAAGACATTTTTTTCATCATGATTATCCGTATAAGCCGAGGTACATTTAGTGATATCAACAACCGTGGAATTAGGTTAGTCGATAACTGCGGATATAAGTTCTCAATTTAATTACAGTTTTGACATAAATCTGACTGATGTCCACCAGCGCCCGGTAAATTTTTGCCTCGTTAATTTAAAACATTGCAAATTCTTCGAACGACCCCAATGTTCTATACAACCAAAACCGAATTAAAAGAGAAAACACGGATGAGCCAAGCTATCTGTCGCATGATTGCTCAAGAACTGAATGTTCGCCCAGAGCAAGTCAACGCCGCTGTCACCCTAATTGATGATGGCAACACTGTCCCTTTTATTGCACGTTACCGCAAAGAGGTGACGGGGGGCCTTGATGATACCCAGCTTCGTACTTTGGACAGCCGTCTGTCTTACCTTCGTGAAATGGATGATCGCCGTCAAACCATCCTCAAATCAATCCAAGAGCAAGGCAAACTGACGCCAGAGCTAGAACAAGAGATCGCGCAGGCAGACAGCAAAACTCGTCTTGAAGACTTATACCTACCTTACAAACCCAAGCGTCGTACGAAAGGTCAGATCGCGATTGAGGCTGGTCTTGAGCCGCTCGCAGATCAGCTTTGGAATCACCCACAAACCGAGCCAGAAAGCGAAGCAAGCAAATACCTTGATGCAGACAAAGGCATCGCAGACACCAAAGCTGCATTGGATGGCGCTCGCGCGATCATCATGGAGCGCATCGCAGAAGACGCAAACTTACTGGAAAAAATTCGCAACCACTTAAATCGCAATGCGGAACTGGTCTCACGAGTCGTTGAAGGCAAAGAGCAAGAAGGCGAGAAGTTTAAAGATTACTTCAACCACAACGAGCCCCTAAGCAAAGTGCCATCGCACCGCGCACTGGCGATGCTACGCGGCCGTAACGAAGGCTTCCTGACATTGGCAATGAACGCAGATCCAGAACAGGAAGAAGGCGCGCGTCAGTCTTACTGCGAAACGATTATCGCTGACCACTACGGCGTGACTCTCAGCAGCGCACCTGCGGATACGTGGCGTAAGCAAGTGATCAGCTGGGCATGGCGCATCAAAGTATCGATGCACATGGAAACCGAGCTAATGGGTGCAATGAAAGAGCGCGCAGAAATCGAAGCGATTGAAGTATTCGCCACTAACCTAAAAGACTTGTTGATGGCAGCACCGGCTGGCCCTCGTGCAACACTTGGTCTCGATCCGGGTCTGCGTACAGGTTCAAAAATCGCGGTTGTCGACTCAACAGGTAAAGTGCTTGCAACCGAAACCATCTACCCTCACCCACCACAAAAACAATACGACAAGTCAGCACAAATCGTTGAGCAGTTGGTGCGTAAGTACAACGTGGATTTGATTGCGATTGGTAACGGTACGGCTTCACGTGAAACCGACAGCTTTGTCGCAGACGTCATCAAACGTGGCAACCTGAAAGTTCAGAAGATCATAGTAAGTGAAGCGGGGGCTTCGGTTTACTCAGCGTCTGAGCTTGCAGCAAAAGAGTTCCCGAATATGGACGTATCACTGCGTGGTGCAGTGTCGATTGCACGTCGTTTGCAAGATCCATTGGCTGAACTCGTGAAAATTGATCCGAAATCTATTGGTGTGGGTCAATACCAGCACGATGTAAGCCAATCTATGTTGGCAAAACGCCTAGATGCGATTGTGGAAGACTGTGTAAACGCGGTTGGTGTTGATGTGAACACTGCTTCTGCGGCGCTACTGACGCGCGTAGCAGGCTTATCAAGCACCATCGCGCAGAACATTGTCGACTTCCGCGATGAAAACGGTCGCTTCGAAGCACGTACAACCTTGAAGAAAGTACCTCGTTTAGGTCCTAAGGCGTTCGAGCAGTGTGCGGGCTTCCTGCGTATTATGGATGGTAAGAACCCACTTGATGCGTCTGCGGTTCACCCAGAAGCGTACCCAGTGGTCAAAGCGATTTCTGAAAAGAACAACAAAGATATCAAAGCGCTAATTGGTGATTCTAGCTTCCTAAAAGGTCTGCATGCGGTCGATTACACCGACGATAACTTCGGCGTTCCAACCATTACAGACATCATCAAAGAGCTGGATAAGCCGGGTCGTGACCCACGTCCAGAATTCAAAACGGCGACCTTTGCAGAAGGTGTAAACTCGGTATCTGACTTGGAACCGGGCATGATTCTAGAAGGCGTGGTGTCTAACGTAGCCAACTTCGGTGCCTTCGTTGATATCGGCGTTCACCAAGATGGTCTTGTGCATATTTCTGCACTGACAGATCGTTATGTGTCTGACCCACGTGAAGTGGTGAAAGCTGGCGACATCGTCAAAGTGAAAGTGATGGAAGTTGACGTGCAGCGTAAGCGTATTGGTCTATCGATGCGTATGAACGACGAACCGGGTCAAGACAACCGCAGCCAACGCTCATCAGCAGCGCCGCGTCGTAATGACCAACCGCAGCGTCGTCAGCCTCGCCGTGATGATTCGTCATCGAACAGCGCGATGGGCGGTGCGTTTGCTGCAGCGTTTGCTAAAGCGAAAAAGTAACCTTACCTAGGCTTCACCGCTAACGAGCTTTCATAACTAAAAAGAAAACGCTCCAATCAGTCAACCTGCTTGGAGCGTTTTTGTTTGAGTAGGATATTGAGTCGTCATAATACTGCTATCACTTCTGACGGGGTATGGGGAGCGACTGCATGACCATAATGAAACTTGATCACCTTCCTGCGCTTTTCCATTAATCCTTCATTGATCGCAGCATCCAAAATGCGCTTTGGTAAGCGAAAGCGGATCGCGTAGCCTTTCCCCTGGTCTTCACTATACGATTTGAGCGCAAGCAAACTAAAAAGCCGTTCTAGTGTATCTTCCGGCTCTTCTTGATAACGCGTGTCGACTTCCGTTTCCATATCATAATCAGGATGCTCTGAAGGATCCCAAGAAGACTGACGTCGGCGCTTGTCGTCACCTTTTACTTTTCGCTCTGCATTGGTTTTGGCCAATGCGACCGTTGGCGTTACAGGCTCTCGGACTTTATTGTCGCGAGCTGCTTGTTCCGTCTGCACATTCACGGATGGGGCGATCAGTGGCACACTTACGTTGGTCGGTGACACAATCATTGCGAACCCTCCTCAGAGTCGCCCAACTCGTCAATATGGCTTAGCTTTATTGGCTAATAAAACCTCACCAGCCTTTATATCGACCACTTTTTAAACAACTTGAGGTATTTCCGCTCGCACTTGCTCAATCGTGAGCAAACTCTCGGATTTGAACACAAAATTCGTCATGTTCGGTGATAAAAGGCGCATGAGAGGACTGATTAAAAACAAACTGCTGGGTATGAGGCAACTGTTCACTTAAATCGTTAGCTACTTTAATTGGCACCAACCCATCTAAACGGCCATAAAGACGCAACATTGGAACAGAAAGAGACGTCAACGCATCGCGCAGATCCACATCAGCAAGGATGTTTAGCCCAACCAACAGCGATTCAGGGTTTGGCTGAGGGCGCGATAGTACCGCTTGCTTGAGCTGTTTAACGTCTTTACGCGCTGATGGGCTGCCCATCGCTTGCAACGCCATAAAGCGCTCAATGGTCAGTGAGAAATCTTCTAGCAACTGAGAGGTGAACGCACTCAGTACATCCGGTTGAATGCCACGCCACGGTTTTTCTGCGGCAAATTTAGGTGAGCTGGCAACCGTAATCAACTTAGCCACACGCTCGGGCATATTTAACGCCACATGCGTCGCCACTAAACCTCCGAGGGACCAACCAAGCCAAATCGCTTTCTCTGGCGCACCTTGCACCACCAAGTTAGCAATATGGTCTAAATCTTCGGCATGAGATTCGGCGCTATGTCCGTACCCCGGAAGGTCAACCACATGAACTCGGAAATAAGGTTGAAGAGACTCGACTGTCTGCTGCCATACCGCACCATTCATGCCCCAACCATGCAGTAACACCAAATCTGGTCCCTGACCAAATGACTGCCAGTGTAATTTCGTGCTCATGCTCTCAATCTCTCCCACTTATTTTATTCCCTACGGCTTCAGCCAAGCGTTAGGCTGAGTAAAATATCACCATGAATAAACGCTATGTTATCTCATCACTGGCAAAACATCATGCATCGCGTATTGAGCAGTCAATGCGGCCTGTGTCGGTTCCCTATTCAAACACCAAGCCACACAAATACTCTGCGCTGGTGCGAGCACTGTTTAAAATACCTAACTCCGGTAAAACGATGTCAACGCTGCGGTTTATCATTACAGAAAGAAGAAATGAGTACGGATAGTATTTGTGGTGAATGTCTTTCAGAGCCACCGCCATGGCAAAGGCTATACACGTTAGGCGATTACGACTTTCCCCTTTCACGGGAAGTACAACGCTTTAAAGATCACGGAGAGTCTTGGCATGTAAAAGCATTAACCGAGCAACTGGCACAGCGCATCACCACGCCAGCTCCAATCATTACCAGTGTGCCATTGCACTGGCAGCGTTACCTGCGCCGGGGTTTTAATCAAAGTGATGTTTTAGCCCGACACCTCGCCAAGCAATTACAGGCCAATTTTGATGCGAAGGTCTTTCGTCGAGTAAAGCTCGCCCAATCACAGCGTGGTAATACCAAAACAAGCCGTGAACAAAACTTAAAAGGCGCGTTTATTCTCAATAAGCGCCCTCACTCTTCCCATGTTGCCATCGTCGATGATGTAGTCACCACAGGCAGTACCGTCCGACAATTATGTCATTTACTACTTGAAGTTGGCGTAGAAAGCATCGATATTTACTGCATCTGCAGAACACCTGCTCCTCGTTCTCTCTAGATCGCTTCGCCATGCCTTAGCATCAAAAAGACTAGACCCATACGTCAACAAGAGTAGAATAGTAGCAGTAACCTACAAATTTACTCGGGTATTCGTCGTGTCAAATATTACTATTACAGAAACTGCGCAAACGCATTTCGCTAACCTTTTAGGTCAACAACCTGAAGGCACTAACATTCGTATTTTCGTTGTGAACCCAGGTACACAAAACGCTGAGTGTGGCGTGTCTTACTGCCCACCAGAAGC
>NZ_JAWOTI010000045.1:0-8717 GCF_033338775.1 Vibrio sp. Vb1018 | reverse complement strand
GCACCTGCACCCAGACCTTTAGTGATATCACCACCGATCTGAATTACATTGCCAACGCTTGTCTTACGAAGTGCTTGCGCATCAGTGTTGACGCTGATGAATTCCACACCTTCGATGGATTCACGCACCATGTGTTCAACGGCGTTACCACCGCCGCCACCAACCCCAACGACCTTGATTACTGCATCGTCAGACATTTCCATCATCGGTTCAAACATGTGTTGTCTCCGTTTATCCTGCAACTCAGGTTAAAACTCTTTTTGTATCCAGTTACGCAATTTATCGAAAAAGCCAGTTACAGATGAGCGTTTAGGTTCATTATAATCGCTATCGTCGCTAGACTGCATGTCTCTTGCGTAATGAAGTAATCCAACTGCCGTAGAATGGTACGGCTCTTTTACATAGTCAGTTAATCCGCTGACTTCGAGCGGTTTGCCGACCCTTACTTGATTGCGGAATACGCGTTCCGCACATTCTACCACTCCGTCCATTTGCGCAGCACCGCCGGTGAGTACAACTCCCGCAGCCAGATGGTGCTTGATACCCTCTTCGCGCAATTTTGCTTGTACAGAGTCGATAGTTTGGTTAACCAGTCCCATAAGCTCAGAGTAGCGTGGCTCAATCACTTCTGACAACGTTTGACGTTGCAGGCTACGTGATGGTCGTCCACCTACGCTTGGTACATTAACCGTGTCATCCTTACTGACCAGTTCACTCAAAGCACAGCCATATTTGACTTTTATTTCTTCAGCATCGCTCACTGGCGTGCCAAAAGCAAAAGCAATATCACTGGTTACAGCATTTCCTGCGTACGAAAATACTTCTGTGTGACGTAACGCACCGCCAGTCCAGATGGCCACATCCATCGTGCCGGCGCCAATATCAACCACACAAACTCCAAGCTCTCTTTCATCCTCGGTGATTACTGCATTACTAGCAGCAAGCCCAGAAAATACGAGTTGTTCTACTTTAAGGCCGCAGCGTTCTACCGCCTTAATAATGTTGCGTGCCATGTCATTATGGCATGAGATAAGGTGGACACTCACTTCCATTCTTACCCCAGATAAACCAAGCGGATTTTTGATTCCTTCTTGGTAATCAATGGTGAACTCTTGCGGGATCACATGAAGAATTCGCTGTTCATCACCGATTTTAATCGATTTTGCGGTATGGATAGCGCGATCCATGTCTTCTTGAGACACCTCTTCATCAGAAATCGTGCCCATACCTTTTTCAATTCGGCTTGCGATATGCTTACCAGACAACGAAATGAAGACTCGGCTGATCTGGCACTCTGCCATTAATTCAGCTTGATCAATTGCACGTTGTACTGATTTTACAACCGACTCCAAATCATTCACGCCACCTTTATCCATGCCGCGTGAGGGGCTACTACCTGCGCCAATAATATTAATTTGACCGTCTGGTAAAACCTCACCCACTAGAGCCGATACGGTTGCAGTGCCTATATCAAGACCAACAATAATGTTGTCATCAGCGGCCTTAGTCATCTGTACTCTCTTCTAACTCTTGTTCAGGAAACCAACCAACTGCGGCTCCTGTATCGTACCTAAGATCGATATAACTGATTCTTTGCGTGTCACTGCCAAGCTTGTTATAGAGCTTAAAAAAGCGCTCTATACGCTCAAGAAGAGACTCTTTACCGAGCTCTAATCGAATACCGTTATCAAGGATGATTTGCCAAGCTCGTCGCTCGTTTAATACCAGAGACGATATCGCTAAACCCAATTGCTGAAACTTAGGACTCAAATCACGGTAAGTCTGTAAGACTTCCGGTCCGCTATCTTTGGGTCCGTACAGCTTCACTTTTTCTTCTTGCAACAGAGCAACATCTCCATCAAAAACGAACCCGTTTTTATCTAACAGTTCGTTGCCATTCCAAATGGCTTCTGGTTGATGCTCCGTCAAAAAAACTTTTACTGTATCCGGCCACTGCTTTCGGATTGCGGCATGCGCTACCCATGGCAGAGCTTCGACACTTTGCTGTAATACATCAATATCCTGGGACATAAATGTACCGATGTGATCGATTCGACTAAATGCAGCCTGCACATCGTCAGCTTGGACATACTCCAGTTTCCCCTGAAGTACTATTTTGGAGAGAGGTAACCTTTGGTCATCCCACATCCAACTGATCGCCGCGTACAAAACAGAACTAATTAAAGTCACAACCACAACGAAAAATAACGCACCCAAGATTTTTTCTTGGCGACCACGGTTGTTACCCGTGTTTGGTCGCTCGTCATTCAGTGCAATATTCAACAACGTCTTCGTTTCCTGACTTTTGTCGTGTACTTTTTACCCATATAATTACGCAGAGGTAAAAGTCTTGACTTTAACCTTGGGATTATACTGAGCTCTTGTAAACTATCAAACACTGATAGCAATAAATCACAATGATATTGACGCAAAATCGAGATCTGAGTCTTTATCTGTCCTTCGCATCAACAATATGTGTCAGCCAAGCATCTTGTTTATATTCAATTTAAGACCTGCCAGCTGTTTCGCCACTTTACCAATATCACCCGCACCTTGCGTTAAGATTAGGTCGCCGTCTTGTATAACGTTAGCTAAAACTGAAGGTAATTGCTCGATTTCTGGAACAAAAATCGGGTCTACCTTGCCTCGGCTGCGAATTGTGCGACATAAAGCGCGCCCATCAGCACCTGCAATCGGCTTTTCACCCGCTGCGTAAACATCCAGCATGATCAATACATCCACCTGTTCAAGCACATTCGCGAAATCATCGTATAAATCACGAGTACGGCTATAACGGTGCGGTTGGAAAATCATCACCAAACGCTTGTCTTGCCAACCACTGCGTGCTGCATTAATGGTTACATCCACTTCTGTTGGATGATGGCCGTAATCATCAACAAGCATTGCATGGCCGTTGCCAGTATCAAACTCGCCAAGGTGATCAAAACGTCTTCCCGTACCTTGCGTACCAGCCATTGCCTTTAGGATCGCATCGTCTTCAATGTCATCTTCAGTAGCAACCGCAATCGCAGCAGACGCATTCAATGCATTGTGACGACCTGGAATATTCAGCGTGATATCTAAGTTAGCTCGCCCTTTACGTACTACCGTAAATTTGCCTTGCTGCCCCTCTTGACGATAATCTTCAATACGTACGTCGGCATCTTCAGAAAAACCGTAAGTTATCACTTGACGACTAATACGTGGGATTAACTCTCGAACCACAGGATCATCAATGCAAACAATTGCTTGGCCGTAAAACGGTAGATTATGAAGGAAATCGATGAAGGTTTGCTTTAAGGTTTCAAAGTCACCACCATAGGTATCCATATGATCGGCTTCGATATTGGTAACAATGCTCACCATTGGTTGCAAGTGCAGGAATGACGCGTCACTTTCATCTGCCTCTGCAATTAGAATACGACTCGAGCCTAGACGCGCATTTGTACCTGCGCTTTTCACCAAACCGCCATTCACAAACGTTGGATCAAGACCGGCTTCAGAATAGATTTGAGTAACAAGAGCGGTCGTCGTGGTTTTACCGTGTGTACCCGCAACGGCAATACCGTGACGGAATCGCATCAATTCAGCCAACATCTCTGCGCGGCGTACAATAGGGATGCGTAATTCACGTGCCGCCATCACTTCTGGGTTTTCTTCGTTGATCGCCGTTGACACAACAACCACACTGGCTTTTTCTACATTACTGGCTTGATGACCAATAAATACCGTCGCACCTTTTGATACCAAACGCTCTGTCACAGCGTTCTCTGATAGATCAGAACCTGTGATTTGGTAGCCTTCGTTCAACAGCACTTCTGCAATGCCGCTCATGCCCGCACCACCAATACCGATGAAGTGGATGGATTTCACGCGGCGCATCTCTGGCACCATTGCGCGAATCTGAGCTAAGTCTTGTGTATGTTGGATTGTCATCAATTCTATTCTCAATAATTCGGTTAACGCTTTTCGGTCAAAGCGACAATGGCTTGTGCGACAACTCGGTCAGCATTCAATTTTGCAGCGCCACGCGCTTGCTCAGCCATTGTAAGTAAAGCTTGGCGATCCAATTGTTGGATCTGCTGAGTCAGAGACTCAACGGTTAAATCTGGTTGTTCAATCATTTTCGCCGCGCCGCAATCCACCAAGTGGTCTGCATTAAGTGCTTGCTGGCGGTCTTTGTGCATGAATGGAACAAAAATAGCGCCTACACCTGCCGCCGAGACTTCAGAAACGGTTAACGCTCCAGAGCGACAAACTAAAAGGTCAGCCCATGCGTAAGCTTCTGCAACGTCATCAATGAATTCCATTACTTCTGTATTTACCACACCATTAGCTTGGTATGCTGCATTCACTTCTTCGGCGGCACCTTTGCCCGCTTGATGACGAATACAGTAATCTTCGCCCAATTTCGACATCACTTCTGGCAGAGTTTGGTTAAGAATACGTGCGCCTTGGCTGCCACCCATCACCAAAATGCGAATTGGACCTTGGCGCTCTTGCATGCGCTCAGTTGGCGCTGCTAATTGAGTCACGTCTTCACGAACTGGGTTCCCAACCACTTCGGCATTTGGAAAAGCGCCTGGGAAAGCCTGAAAAACCTTCTTAGCGATTTTCGATAACCATTGGTTCGTTAAACCTGCTACTGCATTTTGTTCATGCAGAACAACAGGAATGCCACTCATCCAAGCGGCAATACCGCCCGGGCCGCTAACATAACCGCCCATACCAAGCACTGCGTCTGGCTGCCAGCGTTTCATGTGAGCACGAGCCTGCATAATGGCATTGATAATTTGAAATGGTGCTGCAAGAAGACGTTTAACGCCTTGACCTCGTAACCCTTTCACTTTGATAAAGTCGATTTCAATGCCATGTTTTGGCACCAAATCCGCTTCCATTCGATCCGCCGTACCTAACCAACGGATCTCCCAACCTTGCTCTTGAAGCTGTTTTGCTACCGCCAAACCTGGGAATACGTGACCGCCAGTACCACCAGCCATCACCATCAAACGTTTATTTTGTTTCATTAGCTTGTTGTTCTGATTGTTGTTGCTCGCGTTTCAAGCGGCATTCGTAATCGATACGCAGTAATATGGACACTGCGACGGACATAATTATTAGACTAGAACCACCATAACTGATGAGTGGAAGTGTTAAACCTTTTGTTGGAACAATACCGGCGGCAGCTCCAACATTAACCAAGGTTTGAAACGCAAACCAAATACCAATTCCGAAAGCCAGATAACCTCCGAACATTTCGCCTTCTTCAAATGCACGCTTGCCGATGTAAACCGCTTTTAGCACCAAGCTAAAAATCAGCATTAAGACCAGCACTACGCCTACGAAACCAAGCTCTTCAGCAAGTACGGCAAACACAAAGTCGGTATGCGCTTCCGGTAGATATTCCAGTTTTTGAATTGAATTACCGAGACCTTGACCGAACCATTCACCACGACCAAACGCCATCAAAGACTGAGTCAACTGATAGCCACTGCCAAATGGGTCTTCCCACGGGTCAAGGAAGGAGGTTACTCGTCGCATACGGTATGGCTCGACGAGAATCAAACCTACCACAGCGCCGATACCTGCCACCATCAAGGCGAGAAACTGGGTTAGTTTTGCACCTGCGATAAAAAGCATGCCAAACAGCGTGACCAGCATCACGACCACCGTCCCCAAGTCTGGCTGACCAAGTAGTAATACTGCGAAGAAGGCAAACACCATGATTGGCTTCATAAAGCCACCAAAGAACGTTTGTCGTACTTCGTCTTGCTTTCGAACTAAGTAACCAGACATGAAGATAAACAGCGATAGCTTCGCGACCTCCGCTGGCTGAAGGTTAAACAGCCCGAGGGGAATCCAACGAGACGCACCATTAACCGACTTACCCGCCAAGAGCACGATGATCAACAGTGCGAAAGAAGCCCAAAGTAAGTAATGGCTCTTCTTAAACCACTCTTGCAAAGGCACTTGCAAAATAACAGCGGAGGTCCCTAACGCCAGCACGAGAAACGTCGCATGACGAAACATAAAGTGGAACGGCTGTTCCGTTAATCGAGAGCTGATTGGAAATGATGCAGAGGTTACCATGACCAAACCAGTCAACATCAAACCCAGTGCAATCCACACTAACTGACGATCAAACATCGCCTCTGGGGCTGGATGCTTGAGCCAATTGCCAATACTGCGTTTAACGTTACCTAAACCCACGAAGTGTGTAACCTTTAATTATGCATATTTCTGAGCAAGAGCAGCGAAAGCATCACCTCTTGCCATAAAGTTGTCGAATTGATCAAAGCTAGCACATGCAGGAGACAGCATCACCATATCACCTGGTTTTAACTGCGAAGATACTTGTTGAATCACATCTTCCATAGTGTCGAAACGTATTGCAGATTCATGCAGTGGCATAAATTCATCGCCATCAGCGCCAAAGCAACACAGTTGCAAGTTAAGCGTCGCGAAGATCGGTTTTAATGGCGAGAAGTCAGCACCTTTGCCAACACCACCAACGAGTAAGTAGAGCTTGCCTGTCGATTCCAAACCAGATAGCGCAGCCATAGTGCTGGCAATATTAGTTGCTTTAGAGTCATTCACCCATTTGACGCCTTGATTATCCGCAACCACCTGGCATCGGTGTGTCAGTCCCGTGTAATTTTTAAGTGCATTCAATGCTTTGTGATAGTTTACGTCCGCAGCTTTTAATAGCGCTAAAGCAACCAGAGCGTTAGATAAGTTGTGCTTACCAACCAACTTAAGCTCATCACTTGCGACAACTCGTTGACCGTGATCGAGCAGCCAAGTACGGTTGCCATCCACCTCGAGACCAAAGTCCTGATTGTCGCTGCCAAATGTCACCAATGGCATCTCTGCGTCTGGGAAGGTTTCTTGATCATCACGGTTCACGACTGCAAGAGCAGCATGGTTAAAAATACGCAACTTAGCTTGTCGATAGTCAGACATGCCTTGATAACGATCCATATGATCTTCAGAAAGATTCAGAAACGCAGCGGCTTTGAGCTTTAAGCTTGACGTCGTTTCTAACTGGAAGCTCGAGAGTTCGAGTACATATAGGTCTGCGTCTTGTTCTAACAAATCCAGTGCAGGCACACCGATGTTACCACCAACGCCAACATCCAAACCTGCAGCCTTAGCCATCACACCTGTGAGGTCGGTTACTGTGCTCTTACCGTTTGAGCCCGTAATCGCAATCACCGGTTTCTGCACCGCCCAAGCGAATAACTCGATATCACCTACTACTGCCGTACCTTTTGCTAATACGGCTTGGATCTCTGGTGTCGCTAGCGCAATACCAGGGTTGGTCACGATAAGATCCGCGTCAGAAAGCCAGTCTGTATTCCAACCACCACTATGCAGTTGAACACTTTCCGGCAAGCGCTCTGCACCGGGAGGGTTTACACGAGTATCAATGACTTTGACCACAAGTTGTGGCTGATTTTTTCTTAGGTGTTTAACGACAGAGAGCCCGGTAATACCGAGCCCTACGACGACAACACTATGTATGTTTTGCCAACGTTCCATATTTGATCACACTGTAAATCTTGTTCTTGGAAAGCGCGATTAACGCACTTTCAATGTCGCAAGACCAATCAGAACAAGAACCATAGAAATAATCCAGAAGCGCACGATTACGCGAGGTTCTGGCCAACCTTTCAATTCGTAGTGGTGGTGAATTGGTGCCATACGGAAAATGCGCTGACCACGTAATTTGTAAGAACCTACCTGCAGGATGACTGATAGCGTTTCCATTACAAATACGCCACCCATGATCACCAACACCAACTCTTGACGAACTAGAACAGCAATGGTGCCCAATGCACCGCCAAGCGCTAGTGAGCCCACATCGCCCATGAACACTTGTGCTGGGTACGTGTTAAACCACAAGAAACCAAGGCCTGCACCTACGATTGCTGTACATACGACAACTAACTCAGAAGCATGTGGTAAGTATGGTATATGAAGGTATTCAGAGAAGTTAACGTTACCGGTCGCCCATGCAATAACCGCGAAGCCTGCTGCAACAAGAACCGTTGGCATGATTGCCAAACCGTCTAGACCATCAGTCAGGTTGACCGCGTTACTTGTACCTACAATGACAAAGTAAGTCAGAATGATATACATCAAACCAAGCTGCGGCATGATGTCTTTAAAGAATGGCACCACTAGCTGAGTTGCTGCTGTGTCTTTACCGTAAGCATACAATGCGAAAGCGACGACAAACGCGATCAACGACTGCCAGAAGTACTTCCAACGCGCGATCAAGCCATCGGTATTTTTTCGCACCACTTTACGATAATCATCAACAAATCCGACCGCACCGTAGCCAAGTAAGACTGTCAGTACCGCCCATACGTAAGGGTTGGATAAGTCTGTCCATAGCAAAATCGTGATTGAGATGGCCGCTAAGATCATGATACCGCCCATTGTTGGGGTACCACGCTTACTAAAGTGAGATTCAGGACCTTCGTTACGCACTACCTGACCAATTTGCAGCATTTGCAAACGCTTGATCATGATTGGTCCCATCCATAATGACAGACCTAGAGCGGTTAATACGCTTAGGATTGCTCGAAAAGACAAGTATTCAAACAATCGGAAAAAAGACAGGTATGGCTGTAGCAGCTCGGCAAGCCAAATAATCATTAATAATACTCCTTCAAAGCAGCAGCGACTTCAAACATACGTGCACCGTTCGC
>NZ_JAWOTI010000044.1:0-8720 GCF_033338775.1 Vibrio sp. Vb1018 | reverse complement strand
AAGGCATGTCATTGACATTGTCTTTTATTGTATGATACATTTTTAGGGACATAATGTTACAAGGTTGGTGTAACTAATGAGGAAAAAAGTTGTACTCTCATGTGAAGAGTGTAAAAATCGAAACTACTCTACGATGAAAGATACGAGCTCAGTAGAGCGACTTGAAATAAAGAAATTTTGTAAAACATGCAATCAGCATACAGTTCACAAGGAAACAAAATAAATAATTGAAATAATACACTGGAGGTCCCGTAGATGCGTTTAACGAACTTTTTCGGCGATGTAGGTCGCGAAATGAAAAAAGTAAGTTGGCCTAAAAAAGATGAATTACTCCGTTCAACAGCGACTGTTATCGCTACAGTTGTCTTCTTTGCGATTTTCTTCGCAGTAGTTGATATGGGCATTTCTTCTTTAATTCGGTTAATTCTTGGTTAATTCTTGAATAAGAAGCACTTATCCATGATATAATGTTATTTATAAGAACTGTGTAAAAGCCCGGTGAACGGGTTTTTTCATTTGCGCAAAAAAATGTACGTCAGGGAGGGAAGGACGCTCGTCCTAAATGAATGGAAAAAAGTTGGTATGTTGTCCATACTTATTCTGGATATGAAAATAAAGTAAAAGCAAACCTAGAGAAACGTGTAGAATCAATGGGTATGCAAGATAAAATTTTCCGTGTTGTTGTCCCGGAAGAAGTAGAAGTAGAAATGAAAAACGGTAAAGAAAAATTAATGAAAAGAAAAGTGTTCCCAGGTTATGTATTAGTAGAATTAATCATGACTGATGACTCTTGGTATGTTGTACGTAACACGCCGGGTGTAACTGGGTTCGTTGGCTCTTCTGGTTCTGGATCTAAACCATCACCTCTATTAGAAGAGGAAGTTGTTACCATTATGAAACATATGGGAATGGACAACGAAGTGGTTGATTTCGACTTTGAACTTCATGAGACAGTACGTGTAAATGAGGGACCATTCGCAGATTATACAGGTGCTATCGAAGAAATTGATGTGGAGAAGAAGAAGGTTAGCGTACTTGTGGACATGTTTGGTCGCGAGACTCCAGTTGAACTTGACTTCCATCAAATTGAAAAATTATAAAATGAAACTTGAAATGAATTGTAAAAAGTGATAATATCTTTTAAGTCAGTACGTCTTCGTTATCGGAGACGTTTTTTGAAAGATTTTATCCTTACAGATAAAATATGACGTGGGAGGGCAAATCACTGTCCAATTGACCACATCACGGACTTAAGGAGGTGTGTCTCGTGGCTAAAAAGGTAATTAAAATGGTAAAACTTCAAATTCCTGCAGGTAAAGCTAACCCAGCTCCACCAGTTGGTCCAGCATTAGGACAAGCAGGTGTTAACATCATGGGCTTCTGTAAAGAGTTTAACGCTCGTACAGCAGATCAAGCTGGTCTTATCATCCCTGTTGAAATTACGGTATTTGAGGACCGTTCATTCACTTTCATTACTAAAACTCCTCCTGCTGCTGTTCTTCTTAAGAAAGTAGCTGGTATTGAGTCTGGTTCTGGTGAACCAAACCGTAATAAAGTGGCAACTGTTAAGCGTGATAAAGTACGCGAAATCGCTGAAACTAAAATGCCTGACCTAAACGCTGCTAGCGTAGAAGCTGCAATGCGTATGGTTGAAGGTACTGCACGCAGTATGGGCATCGTTATCGAAGACTAATTCGATTTGTTTTTTAAAAAAGGTTGCGGGTCTGGAATTCCAATTCGCAACCTTTATTATCGTAAATGATTATCGTTTTTAAATAAATGGATGGCGCGCATCCTCAGGTTATACCTGAAAATAAGCGTAAACGTGGGAGGTTATTCCGCTAAAACCACATTCGAGGAGGAAATAAAAATGGCTAAAAGAGGTAAAAAGTACGTAGAAGCTGCAAAGCTTGTTGATCGTGCAGCTGCTTACTCTGCAACAGAAGCAGTAGAATTAGTAAAGAAAACAAACACAGCTAAATTTGATGCAACTGTAGAAGCTGCATTCCGTTTAGGTGTTGACCCTAAGAAAGCTGACCAACAAATCCGTGGTGCAGTTGTTCTTCCACACGGTACTGGTAAAGTACAACGTGTATTAGTATTCGCTAAAGGTGAAAAAGCTAAAGAAGCTGAAGCTGCTGGAGCTGACTTCGTAGGCGATGCTGATTACATCGGTAAAATCCAACAAGGTTGGTTCGATTTCGATGTAGTAGTAGCAACTCCTGACATGATGGGTGAAGTTGGTAAACTTGGTCGCGTATTAGGACCTAAAGGTTTAATGCCAAACCCTAAAACTGGAACAGTTACTTTCGATGTAACTAAAGCTGTTAACGAAATCAAAGCTGGTAAAGTTGAATACCGCGTTGATAAAGCTGGTAACATCCACGTTCCAATCGGTAAAGTATCTTTCGAAGATGCTAAATTAGTAGAAAACTTCAGAACAATTGCTGACACTTTACAAAAAGTTAAGCCAGCTGCTGCAAAAGGTACTTACATGAAGAACGTAACAGTTGCTTCTACAATGGGACCTGGCGTACGTGTAGACGTTTCTACATTAGCGTAAATTTTGGAAGTTGACTTCATAAAGAAGTTTTAATATAATCATTTATGTTGTGAATTTAATTAGTGTACCGTAGACAGTAGGTGTCAATAGACTTAATTTCCTACCTAGGTGTTAATATACGAAGCGGAATTTTTTTCTGTGACTATATGCCTCCATGTCTACAAGTTGGGCATGGAGGTTTTTAGTGCACTTTCGGTACATCTTCTATATAATCTACAGGAGGTGTAATAACATGAGCAAAGTAATCGAAACTAAACAACAAGTTGTAACTGAAATCGCGGACAAACTTCGCGCTAGTAAATCTACAATCGTTGTTGACTACCGTGGTTTAACAGTTTCTGAAGCAACAGAATTACGTAAGCAATTACGTGAAGCTGGCGTTGAGTTCAAAGTTTACAAAAACTCTCTAACTCGTCGTGCTGCAGAATCTGCTGAAATGGCTGAGTTAAATGAATTCTTAACAGGACCAAACGCAATCGCGTTCAGTAACGAGGATGTAGTTGCTCCTGCGAAAGTATTAAACGACTTCGCTAAAGATCATGAAGCTTTAGAAATTAAAGCGGGCGTAATCGAAGGTAAACTTGTAACACTTGATGAGGTTAAAGCTATCGCTACTCTTCCATCACGTGAAGGCTTACTTTCTATGCTTCTTAGCGTTCTTCAAGCTCCAATCCGTAACCTTGCACTTGCTACTAAAGCAGTTGCAGATCAAAAGGAAGAGCAAGGCGCTTAATTTTTTAAAAGATAATTACGTATTATCGATAAAACAATACAAACCTATTTAAGGGAGGATATTTACAATGACTAAAGAACAAATCATTGAAGCAGTTAAATCTATGACTGTATTAGAACTTAACGACTTAGTAAAAGCTATCGAGGAAGAATTCGGCGTAACTGCTGCTGCTCCTGTAGCTGTTGCTGGTGGCGCTGGAGAAGCTGCTGCTGAGAAAACTGAATTTGATGTGGAACTAACTAGCGCTGGTGCACAAAAAATCAAAGTTATCAAAGTTGTTCGTGAAATCACTGGTCTTGGCTTAAAAGAAGCTAAAGAATTAGTTGACAACACTCCAAAAGTAATCAAAGAAGCTGCTGCTAAAGAAGAAGCTGAAGAAATCAAAGCTAAACTTGAAGAAGTTGGCGCTGCTGTAGAAGTTAAGTAATTAACTTTTGATGCTTTAAAAAAAGCTCGCTCTCATGCGAGCTTTTTTTTTAACTGTAAAGAAAAGAGGTGGCCATATGGCAGACCATTATTTTTCTAACGACCCTTCTAGTAAAAGTGACCGTAAGCGGTGGGAATTTACCCTTCGTGGATCTCAATTTACTTTCTTATCTGACCGTGGGGTGTTCTCGAAAAACGAAGTGGACTTTGGTTCTCGTCTTTTAATTGAAGCGTTTCAAGTGCCAGATATTAAAGGTGATATATTAGACGTAGGTTGTGGATATGGACCAATCGGTTTATCGTTAGCGAAAGAGTTTCAAGACCGTAAAGTTCACATGGTGGATGTGAATGAAAGGGCGCTTGAGCTTGCGAAAGAAAATGCCGCTAACAATAAAATTGGAAATGTGCACATTTTTCAAAGTAGCGTCTATGAAAATGTAGATGGTATGTATGCTGCTATTCTATCTAATCCTCCAATTCGTGCAGGTAAAGATGTCGTGCATGAGATTTTAGAAAAAGCTGTAGAGCATTTAGTTCCGGGTGGAGAGTTGTGGATTGTTATTCAAAAGAAGCAAGGTGCACCATCTGCACTGAAGAAACTGGAAGAAGTGTTTTCTGAAGTCGAAGTTGTAGAAAAGAAAAAAGGATATTATATCATAAAATCAAAAAAACGTTGACGGTTATTTTTGGCTATGTTAACATTATACAATGCCAATATATGATTTTCTGCGTTGAGAAAGATGTATATTTTTGTTTCTCTTGGAAAAGATAGTAAAATCAGCAGATTATGAAACAGAATGATGGTTTTCTTATAGAAGCCATTTTTCTTTTTTGAGCAGGTAGAAAGACTCAACGTATTTATCTTTAAGAGAAAAAAGACTACGCTAAATAGCAGTAGTTGTATTTATTTGTGATTTTGCACAAATTTTTTTGTGCATTTATAATACTCATGATTTGAGGGGTGAAGCAGTTGACAGGTCAACTAGTTCAATACGGACGCCACCGCCAACGAAGAAGTTATGCCCGTATTAGTGAAGTATTAGAGTTACCAAATCTTATCGAAATTCAAACCTCTTCTTATCAGTGGTTTCTTGATGAGGGTTTGCGAGAAATGTTCCAAGACATTTCTCCGATTGAAGACTTTACGGGAAATCTATCGCTTGAATTTATCGACTACAGCTTAGGTGAACCTAAATACTCTGTAGACGAATGCAAAGAGCGTGATGTGACGTATGCAGCACCACTTCGTGTAAAAGTGCGTCTAATCAACAAGGAAACTGGTGAAGTAAAAGAACAAGATGTGTTCATGGGAGATTTCCCACTCATGACAGAGACTGGAACATTCGTAATTAACGGTGCAGAACGTGTTATCGTTTCCCAGTTAGTTCGCTCTCCAAGCGTATACTATAGTGGCAAAGTGGATAAAAACGGAAAACGTGGTTTTACTGCTACTGTAATTCCAAACCGCGGAGCTTGGTTAGAGTATGAGACAGATGCTAAGGATGTTGTATATGTGCGTATTGACCGTACGCGTAAACTTCCTGTAACTGTTTTGTTACGCGCATTAGGGTTTGGCTCTGATCAAGAAATCACCGAGCTTTTAGGTGATAACGAATACTTAAGCAACACATTAGAAAAAGACAACACAGATAGCACAGAAAAAGCATTGCTTGAAATTTATGAGCGTCTACGTCCTGGTGAACCACCAACAGTAGAAAATGCTAAGAGCTTACTTGTGTCTCGTTTCTTCGATCCAAAGCGCTACGATTTAGCAAATGTAGGTCGCTACAAGATCAACAAGAAGTTACACATTAAAAACAGATTGTTTAATCAACGTTTAGCTGAAACATTAGTGGATCCAGAAACTGGTGAAATTTTAGCGGCAGAAGGAACAATCTTAGATCGTCGTACACTTGATCGCATTTTACCTTACTTAGAGAAAAACATTGGATTCAAAACAGCGAAACCAATGGGTGGAGTGGTAGAAGGCGATGTTGAGCTGCAATCTATTAAGATTTATGCTCCTGAGTCAGAAGGCGAACGTGTAATTAATGTAATTGGTAATGCAAACATTACTCGTGATGTAAAACACATCACACCAGGTGATATCCTTGCTTCTATCAGTTACTTCTTCAACCTACTATACAAAGTAGGGGATACAGATGATATCGACCACTTAGGAAACCGTCGTCTGCGTTCTGTTGGAGAACTATTACAAAATCAATTCCGTATCGGTCTTTCTCGTATGGAACGTGTTGTTCGTGAGAGAATGTCGATCCAAGATACAAATGCAATTACACCACAGGCATTAATTAATATTCGTCCTGTTATTGCATCTATTAAAGAGTTCTTCGGAAGTTCTCAGTTATCTCAGTTCATGGACCAAACAAACCCATTAGCAGAGTTAACTCACAAACGAAGACTATCTGCATTAGGACCTGGTGGTTTAACGCGTGAGCGCGCAGGCTTTGAAGTACGTGACGTTCACTACTCTCACTATGGTCGTATGTGTCCGATTGAAACACCAGAGGGACCAAACATCGGTTTGATTAACTCATTATCTTCATTCGCGAAAGTAAATGAGTTTGGTTTCATTGAAACACCATACCGTCGTGTTGACCCAGAAACTGGTCTTGTAACAGGGCATGTTGATTATTTAACAGCAGATGAAGAAGATAATTATGTTGTAGCCCAAGCGAATATGAAATTATCTGAAGAAGGAGAATTCCTTGATGAAGATATCGTAGCTCGTTTCCGTGGTGAAAACATTGTCACAAATAAAGAACGCATCGACTACATGGATGTATCACCAAAACAAGTAGTGTCGGCAGCGACAGCTTGTATTCCGTTCTTAGAAAACGATGACTCTAACCGCGCACTTATGGGAGCGAACATGCAACGTCAGGCGGTTCCGTTAATGAATCCGGAATCACCGATTGTAGGTACAGGTATGGAGTACGTATCAGCAAAAGACTCAGGTGCTGCAGTAATCTGTAAACACCCTGGTATTGTTGAGCGCGTAGAAGCACGTGAAGTTTGGGTACGTCGCTATGTAGAAGTTGACGGTCAAACAGTAAAAGGCGATTTAGATCGCTACAAAATGCAAAAATTCATTCGTTCTAACCAAGGAACTTGCTACAACCAACGTCCAATCGTAAGTGTTGGAAATGAAGTTGTAAAAGGTGAAATCCTTGCGGATGGTCCTTCTATGGAATTAGGTGAACTAGCACTTGGACGTAACGTGCTTGTTGGCTTCATGACTTGGGACGGTTATAACTACGAGGATGCGATCATTATGAGTGAGCGCCTTGTAAAAGATGATGTGTACACTTCTATTCATATTGAAGAATATGAGTCAGAAGCTCGTGATACGAAGCTTGGACCAGAAGAAATTACACGTGACATTCCAAACGTTGGGGAAGATGCATTACGCAACCTTGACGAGCGCGGTATCATTCGCGTTGGTGCGGAAGTAAAAGATGGAGATTTACTTGTTGGTAAAGTAACGCCTAAAGGTGTAACAGAATTAACAGCTGAAGAACGTCTATTACATGCTATCTTTGGAGAAAAAGCGCGTGAAGTACGTGATACATCACTACGTGTACCACACGGTGGTGGCGGTATTATCTTAGACGTAAAAGTATTCAACCGTGAAGATGGCGATGAATTGCCACCAGGCGTGAATCAACTTGTACGTGCATATATCGTTCAAAAACGTAAAATTTCTGAAGGTGACAAGATGGCCGGACGTCACGGTAACAAAGGTGTTATCTCTCGTATTTTACCAGAAGAAGATATGCCTTACTTACCAGACGGTACGCCAATCGATATCATGTTAAACCCATTAGGGGTACCATCTCGTATGAATATCGGTCAGGTATTAGAGCTTCATCTTGGTATGGCAGCGAGATACCTTGGTATTCACATTGCAACACCAGTATTCGATGGTGCTCGTGAGGAAGATGTTTGGGGCACAATTGAAGAAGCTGGTATGGCAAATGACGCGAAAACAATCCTGTATGACGGACGTACTGGTGAACCATTCGATAACCGTGTATCTGTTGGTGTCATGTATATGATCAAACTTGCGCACATGGTTGACGATAAACTTCATGCTCGTTCTACTGGACCATACTCACTTGTAACGCAGCAGCCTCTTGGAGGTAAAGCTCAGTTCGGTGGTCAGCGTTTCGGTGAGATGGAGGTTTGGGCACTTGAAGCTTACGGTGCTGCTTATACTCTTCAAGAAATCTTAACAGTGAAGTCTGATGATGTTGTTGGACGTGTTAAGACGTATGAAGCAATTGTTAAAGGCGAAAATGTTCCAGAACCAGGCGTTCCTGAATCATTCAAAGTATTGATTAAAGAGCTGCAAAGTTTAGGTATGGACGTTAAAATGATGTCTAGCGACGATACAGAAATTGAAATGCGTGATACGGAAGATGACGATGATCATCAATCAGCAGATAAATTGAATGTCGAAGTTGAGACAACTAAGGAATAATTGGGATAACCTGTAGACTAAAAGGGAGGTAGGCCCCTTGATAGATGTAAATAACTTTGAATATATGAAGATTGGACTTGCTTCACCTGACAAGATTCGTTCTTGGTCATACGGTGAAGTTAAGAAACCAGAAACAATTAACTATCGTACGTTAAAGCCTGAAAAAGATGGCTTGTTCTGTGAGCGTATTTTCGGACCACAAAAGGACTGGGAATGTCATTGCGGAAAATACAAACGTGTACGTTATAAAGGTGTAGTTTGTGATCGATGTGGCGTTGAAGTAACGCGTGCGAAAGTACGTCGTGAACGTATGGGTCATATCGAATTAGCTGCTCCTGTATCTCATATTTGGTATTTCAAAGGTATCCCGAGCCGCATGGGACTTGTCTTAGACATGTCCCCTCGCGCGCTTGAAGAAGTAATTTATTTCGCTTCTTATGTTGTAACAGAAAGTGGAGATACACCACTTGATAAGAAGCAATTACTTTCTGAAA
>NZ_JAWOTI010000043.1:0-9568 GCF_033338775.1 Vibrio sp. Vb1018 | reverse complement strand
GTGGAAAGACAGGAACAGTACCGGAAAAGACAGGAAAAACTCCTAGTCGTATTAAGCTGAAAATCGAATTTATATTATTGAATTGTAAGAGCCCTTACTGGATTCGTCCGGTGGGGGCTTTCTTATTTCTAACCCAATGAAATAAAGGAGTTTCTATGAACCAAGCCAAAAACAGCAGGAAGAATGCAGATGCTGACACATCTAAAACCACATCAGTAGACAATCCATTCTCTACCATTCTCAAAACAGGTGAAGCACCCAAACTAGGGTCAAAGGCCCAAGGAACGGTGCTCTACGAGATTGCTCAAAACAGCGAAGACAACCAACTCTACTTGCGAATTGCCGGACAAAGTGGCGGGGCAGGATTGCATTCAAAACAATGGATTCTGCTCAGTAGTCTGCTAGACCTTATCGAATCACAGGGCGACAAACCATGGAAAAGTCAGGTGTATAAATCTCTCTATTCTTCCGGCTCAGCCAACAATCAAGGTTTCTGTGCTGCAATCGCTCGGGGCCTTAATCTGGCAACAAAAGCAGAGTCATCTATTTATCTGCACATCAAATCGAAAGATTACGATGAGCAAAAAGCTGACCTATTAGCGCTCGTACAGAAGTCATGATGGGGCTCTCGACGTCGTCGACGAAATGACGACGCCGACACCGCTCATTAAGTCAGTCTCACGAACAGGTCGAGAGATAGGCTTCGATTTCTCGCATCAACGCCTGTTTTACCCACAATGGAGAAATGATATCGATACTCGGTATCCAGGACTTTAGAACTGGCATCAGGGAATGTATGTCCGAGGTCTGAATGCTGATAAGCGTTGAACCATAGCCCAGTTCTTTCAGGGGGCGGATAGTCAGGTGATGTTCGGTTTCCTGATAATCGCGAATACGCCCCGAATCAATCTGAGCTATGACTTCTATAACACCGTGAGCCTGCCAATGTAGCTCTTCTCTGGTCAGCTTCTCGGAGAGGATAGGTGAGGGAGTATAAATATCATCGTGCCGGATTATCTCAGCAATCTCGGCCACTCGAAACGAATGAGGCTGTGTTCTCTGCGCGGCAATCAGATACCAGTAACCCCGCTCGTTAATGAGTTGGTAAGGCTCCATCTGATGATAACGCCGATTATGAAAAGTCAGAGTCAGCGTATTTCGCTGATGAATCGCATCCGCAATCAAAACTAAGGTATCCCGAAAGCGAGCTGAATCCTCGATAGGAATATGGCGGAACAGTATGGATTGTGTCTTATGGTTCAGCGCCTGAGTCATGGTTTTCCTATCTGGAAACAGCTTATCAATACCCATGTTCGATAGGGCATGAAGAGCTTTGTGAGCTTTAGGGTTACGATGATCTAATTGCTTCAGGTAGTAATAACCCTCTTCTCTTTCGATAGGCAAAAACGCCAAGCGATTGAAGTCCCGAAGTACGGTTCTCTCATGCACTCCGAATTCCTGCTCTAAGTCGATAAGGCTCAACTTCTCTCCCGCATACAACCGGGAAAGAATCTGACTTAATCGGTAGGCTAACTTCTCGCTCTTATTCATGACTCAATAATGTAGTGACTCACTGACAGGTGGTGTCAGCCCTCATTATTTCGTGGTCGCTAAGAATAAGTGACCGATTTTGTTATAGGTTTCATAGCCCAAGAAACCTAAGCCCTGCCTTTCTTCCTCAACATCATTTAACTGACTGACACAACCTGTCAGTCCTAATCATCATACTAATTAACAACCGTGCTCCTACGCTGAGCATCGTCATCATTCAAGGAAACAACACAATGAGAAAATCAATCATCCTGCTAGGTCTAACGTGTCTATTCGCTACCACGTCATCATTCGCTGGCGGTACGTTCGGTGGTAATCCTGCCGACATTTCGAAGATAGAAAAATCCTGGAATGGGAAAGCAGGTAAACAAGTTTACTCTCAGTCTGGCCCACGTATTGAGTGGTATGCCGATGCCTGTGGAACCATGAATGGCAAAGTCATGGATGCAGCGAAATGCGGTCTAGATACCCCTAAAGATAAAGCACAATAAGTTTCGTTGCGGAGCTTGGCTCAAGGTACATCGGTTTCGAATTGGACTCTCTAGGCCGAGGTATCAATGAGCTTCGCAACACCCCATTACTTCATCCAATAAACGATAAGGAGTCTTTATATGACGATTAAATCAATCACAACCCTAGTAACAACCTGTCCGGCATGTGGTGAGCGTGCTTATGATGATGGTAGTTGTCAGGTGTGTGGCCACTCTCACTAAGCAGTGTTACAAAAAAAATAGAGGACCATGTTCTTTACTGAACATGGTCCTTTTTCATATCTATATAAAAGAGGTAAAAAATGCAAAGCAGAACCTTTTCACAATCATCATCCCAATCCAAAAAGAACACAGGTATTCGTGTGGCTAAAGTCGGAGCTGCTATTGGGGCTAGGTATGGTCCATATGGGGTATTAATCGGTGGTCTAGCTGGTTTCGTAATTGGTGTCGTCGCCGACGAGGTTATAGATGATTGACGGGCAAACTAGGTGAGCAGGGGGATAACCTCTGCTTTTTTTGTTGTCGTCGACGTCGGTTCGTAATGCGTCGACGACGCTAATTTATTGCTTTATGGAATAATTTGAATTCGTACAATACGCCTTACGTTAATGAATCAGAGTGAGATGTACTGGTGACAGAGTTTTTTAAAATACCGGAGGACGATCCGGACTTGGAAGCGTTTGAACGCTTGATTGCTGATTTTCACCCTTGGTACAAACGTTTCAAGAGAAAGTCAGAAAACAGACCAAGTTATAAGCACAAAAATTTCTCACAGAAAGCATTCGAATATGGACCATATCCAGGTAGTGATGATCCCTATTGTACTTTTGCCTTTACCTTTTTTAACAATGACCATGTGAATAATTACTTGTGGGATTGTCAGCTCTTTTTCGAAAAACCTTATGGGAGAAAGAAGGAGCAAGGAGTTGAAAAGGTTAAAAATGCTTTTGAGCAATTAGTTCAAGATAAGGAGTCTAGGCTAATCAAAGACTTGTCTGAATTGGCTGGAAGGTGCTGTTATGTTTGGTTCGGCATGGTGGGTCAGTTTATCCTTGAAGGTAAAAGACATATCGATGCCGATTTGCAGCAATGGATAATTAATGAGTGCCAGCTGATTGGAGAGCAATTATGGGAGCTATCCAAATCCGATGAGCTAGAACATGGAGAACTGAGCACCTTGGATACGCATGGACGATACGGTGTTTTAGCCAAAGTGCTCTTACAAGATTATATGAATTCAAGAGAATCTCATCTTCTTGGCTACTTAAAGTACTGGGTAAGAGTGAGGTTGAAGCAGAAAAAAACTAGAGAGTTTGCGATTAAGTCAAGATCTTATGTGACGAAAGAGTTTGCGTTGACGCTTCCAAGGTATATCGATGTTGTTCTTGCCCACTCTCTGGTCAATAAGTTGAGTATGCGCGCAGAAACGCCGCCGTCGCCGACAGACTTTATTTACAAAGAGATTAGTAAAAATAAATTCGCAAAATCTAAAGATCTTCGTTCACAGTATCGGTGGCTATTCATAAAAGCATGGCTGTACGCTTACCTTAATCGATATGATCTAACTCTATCCCAAGCTGCTGATGATATCGCAAGAGATGATGATTTTTTCTATATGTCTGATATGCAGCAATTAGGTGAGCAAGATAGTGAATTGACTGATGAGGAAATCGTAAATGCTCGTTTTCTTGATCTAAAAAACAATTTCTCAGCTTGGAACAACAATAAACAAGAAAAGGGCTATATTCACAGTCAAATCCTAGCCAGCAGTAAAGACCAAGCTTAACAATAACCTCATTCAATCCACTCAAGGAGAAGCAGTAATGCTTCTCCTTTTTTTGTCTCAACAAACCCGAGCGCAAATGACAGCCGAATACCAATCAATTTTATACATTGGCGAAACAGCGGGAAGGCTTCTGTAGCAAGGGATGAGACAAATCTAAGCGCGTATGACAGCCAGTGAAAACCAAGTTCTATAAAGTTCAGACATAGCAACAAGGTATCGAATTGGAAGCGAAGGTGAAAGACAAACCTGAGCGCGTATGACAGCTATCAAACTCGGCTTCTTGTTTAATACAAAACACGCCCTGAGCAGTGGCTCAACGGGGGTAAATATAAGCCTTTAAACCATCGGAATTCAATCAAAAAATTTCCGTAAATGCTCTTTAACAATCTGGAAAGTAACGCTCTACGATTTTTGAATGTTGATTTAGTAACTTAATGGGTAGCTGCATGGCTGCCTATTGCGATGCTGAATTAAACCGCATCAATTTCTATTGATAACTTAGGAGAGAATGAAATGAGTCTATTTGAAAAACTAAATGCACAGGCTGAAAAAGTAGCTAACTTCAAAGCGCAGATTCCTAGTAACGCATTGTCAAACATGATGCCGTCAGATGGTGTTCCATTTATGACGAAGTCTGAAGTACAAAAAATGCTAACGATTGAGCGATACGATGACGAGACAGGATATAAGTATACATATTATGTAGATGCAGATGTCGCGGAGTCCTTGCCGAAAAAAGAGGTCTCCCAAAAGGTGCTTCATGTTCTGCAAACGACTAAAAACGATATTCGCTTTGTTCTATTGAGTAGCAACCCTTCAAACTCTTGGAACCGCAGTAAATTAGATGCGGTGAAGGTGAGTGATGAGGGTGCGGTTATCTCCGTAAAACGTAACAAAGAGGCTGGTGTCTATAGTTACTCGGTTGAGCATGATATTGCCCCATTCGATGTTGATATGTCTCTTGTAGCGAAAGCTTTTGATGAAACGTTTGGTGGAGAGTATCACATCGATTCCCTAGAACATCCTGTAGCTCAAGCGTTGTTGGAAAATAAAGGTGAGTTCGTTGACGTCGTCGACGGAGATACTGAACAAAAGCAAGCGAGTAATGACGACGCCGACGCTGAAAGAGTGAAAGATCCTTCCGAAGATGGAATTTTCTCTGACGACCCAGAGCCGTTAGAAGAATTGGAAGAAATTGAAATTGAAGATGAGATTGACCTTGATGATTTGGATTTCGATGATATTGCAGCATGAATCGCAATCGCACGTTATGGTCTGGGATCACATACCTATGCGCTGAATAAACAGTTACTTGTTCACTCAGCGCAAGGTTACCTACCTGATTATATCGCTCAAGAGGTTAAATCTGTTTCGAGCTTCCCCCCTTTGGATGTTCAACGTCGTATTACGCGGCATATAGAGCATCTAAAGAGTAGAGAAGCGATTAGAGTAAATCGTGCCGCAATGCTTCAGCGAATTGGTTCGTACTCACAGAAGAAATCGGGTACAAGCCAATTTGTAGCTAAGCAATATCAAGGCATTGTTAAAGCACTAAACACAGATTCTACCGGGCATTGGTATCGTCCGGTCGTCTCGGCTTTTCATACTAAAACAGGTCGTGATCATGCTCTTGGTTCTTCTCTGAACCAAGTTCCTAAGCAGTACTGGAAGTCTGTACTGAGCCCACCTAAAGGCAGTGTTTATGCCCTTTTAGATTACCAGCAACAAGAGCCCATGATTGCCGCTTATTTTGCGCAATGTCAGGTGCTCATGAATTGGTACCAAAAGGGGGACATATACAAGAATCTCGCTCAGTTAGTTGGCGGCCAATTTAGCCGTGACCAGTGTAAGCAAATGCTCATTGGGCGTTTATATGGTATTGGTTATCAGACACTCGCTGAAAAACTGGGGATTGCGTTGAGTCGAGTTAGATCTCTGTCTAATGAGCTATCTCGTCTTATTTACCCAATTGACAGCTATCTCGCTAGATCTGCCGATGTTATTCGACATCAAGGCTTCGCTCGTTCCTTAGATTGGAAATACACCATTTCGGATTCGGACGGGCAACTCTCGCTAACTAATTGGAAGATTCAAGCAACAGGTGCCGACATTATGCGCCGAGCCTGTCTACGTCTTGATGATGCCAACATTCCACTTCTACTCACCAACCACGATTCGTTCTTGGTGAGGTTAGAACAAGCACAATTTCAAAACCAATTGGATGCGGCAACTCAGGCTCTCACCGACGCCGCCGCCGATGTTCTAAATGGTTTCCGTTTAAAAGTGGCAGTCGAAATGACGCTGCCATCCCAAGAAAAATAGTATTAAAGGAGATTTTTACAATGGCTGATAAAAATGTATTCGTAGAGTTTTTAGAGCAGTTTGGTCCTAGTGTTGTTAAGCAGGACGAGTCACGTACACCATATTTGATTGAGCATACCGGAGAGTCTAAGCAAGCAATCCCATTAGATTCTGATAAGGGAGAGCAGATGCTGCGTAAGTTCGCTAAGCGAGTAGAGTTAAGATTGGTTGGTAAAAACGTGAAAGATGCATTCGAGGAAGTCAAAGCTATCGCATGGGAGCATGAGCAACCGTTGATTAAACCTCAAATTCGATATGGTATAGCTCCGGGAACTAAAACAGTGACCATTGACCTATCGAACGGTCAGATTGCTCAACTTAGCGCTCAAGGTGTTGAAGTGTTGGATACAATGCCCGCAAGTAATGAGAATCTTTATTTTCAGCGACCGAGCTTTCAGTTACCAATGGTTACTCCTAAGTTGCCATGCGATGACACCAAATCAGCCTTGGCCAAGCTGAGAAAGTTCATTAACACCGATACGAATACTTTCTTCTTGCTGGTAGCTTATATGACTTACTTAATGGCTAACCCTAAGGCGAAAGGTGTTCCTTACCCTATCTTGATGATTCAGGGTGAAAAGGGGGCGGGGAAAAGCTTCTTCTGTAATAACGTGCTTCGTGGTTTGCTAGATCCTAGTGCAGTATCTGGCTTATCAATGCCTTCGGAAAGTAACTTTATTAAGACAATTAATGGTATGTCTCTGGTGGTTATCGACAACTTGAGAAAGTTGACCCGTAATCAAAGTGACCTGCTATGTACGGTTGCTACAAAAGGCACAAAGCCAGTAAAAACCTTGTATAAGACCTCAGATGTAACTCTTCTTGAGTTGCATAGTCCATTAATACTAAACGGTATTCATGATTTTGTTAAAGAATCCGACTTAGCTTCCCGTTGTCTCCGAGTCAACTTGGAGCCGATGAAGAAAGGCAATCGACGTCCTGAACAAGAGCTGAAAGCTGAGTTAGAAGCATCGATGCCAGAGATATTCGGCGCCTTACTGACTCTCGCATCCAAAGCGTTGGCAGTATTGCCTGATGTTGAGGTGATGCACGAAGCTCGCATGATGGACTACGCCAAATGGATCGGAGCGCTAGAAAAAATCTGGAAACTTCCAGAGGGTAAGCTGCAAAAAGTGTACGAGAAGAATGTAGAGTCGCTGATGGCGTCGGGCATGGCAGATGATAGTCTAACTATTGCTTTTACGGCATTGCTTAAGAAAGCTGGAGGTAAGCCGTGGAAGGGCAAACCTTCCGAGCTTCTGAATAAGCTTCAAGAGTTTGAAGAAAGCATGTACCTACCTAAAGGTGCAGCGGCGTTGTCAGCAAAGATTAAGGGGCAAGAATCGAGCTTGAATGCCAATGGCATTTACTTCAAGTTTGGACGAGATGCAGAGCGTTACATTATGGTATCAGATAAACCTTTGATTTAATCAACACATCCGGCATCGGTGGCTTTGGTCATCGGTGCCGGATTTTTTGTTTTAGTGTCATCGTTGGCGGTTGGTGATAGACGTCGACGACGACAAGATTACTGAGAAATTTATGATAGCTCGGTGTGTAACTTCAATCCTGTTGCCTTATCTTAAGTACTAACTGTGTCATATGTATCAAAGCGCTTATTGGTTGTGCGTTACAATAAGCATGCAATGGATTAGTTCAAGAAGGAACATATGCACTATTTGTTTATCGATACATGTATTTGGCTCAACCTAGCAAAGTCAAAGAATCAATATGCTCTGGTGGAAACATTGGAGCATTTAGTTGAATCAGGCCAGGTTGAAATAGTGGTCCCTGATTTAGTAAAGAATGAATTTTCTCGGAATCGAGATCGAGTTCTTGAATCAACAAGGCAGCAGGTCGGAGCCGAATTCCAGAAAATAAAAAATATCGTTAATGCATATGGAGGGGAAAATAAATCTACCACGATAAGTGAACTAAATGATATTGGCTCTAGGTTGCCAATACTTACGGAAGTAACGGGTTACATGGCTGATAGGCTTACAGCTTTGATGGAAAGTAGTCGGCAACTTACCGTCTCTGAGGGAATAAAGCTAAAGGCTGTTGACCGTGCATTAAATAAATTAGCTCCCTTCCACAAGTCAAAAAACAGTGTTGCAGATGCAATCTTGATTGAATTGTTTCAAGACTTTAAGTCCACAATTTTGGATGGGGAATTTCATTTTATAACCGACAATTACTCTGATTTTAGTTCCAAGGATCGGCGGGAACCTCACTCTGATTTTTCTTCTATATTTTCGGAGAATGCTCATTACCATCTAGATATTGTTGATGCGGTAAAAAATATTTCTCCCGATATGTTGGAGGAAATTGAGTTAGAGTTATCTTGGATACAGGAAGATACCCGTGGACTTAATGAAATTTTGGACTCTATAGAAGAGCTAACTGACAAAGTTTGGTACAACCGACATATGTATCGCGCCCATATGATAGAACAAGGTCAAATTGAGCTTATCCCCGAAGGAACTGTTAGGAATGGAAATAATATCATTCACCAACATATATGGGATGGTGCTTTAGTTTCAGCCGACCGGGTAAGGCAAAAATACGATGATGTTGGCCCTTGGGATGACTTTGAGTGGGGTATGATAAATGGGAAGCTTTCTGCTCTAAGATGGTTGCTGGGTGATGAGTGGGACATGCTGGATACTTAAAGCTATATTGACTAATTGAATTCTCCTCGGGGGGAGTAATGGAAACTCAAATAAAAGCAATAATTCAGAAAGCTGAGGATACGTATCAGACTGCCCGATTTGGCTATGACGACCTTGTATCAACTTCACGTCTTCGTCGCTTCTCTGGTTTAAGAAACCTTATCGTATTTGGACGTTCGGTTACTTTTGTTGTTCAAAACCTGAAAACACCTGTTGGTGAAGAGGCATTTAACGAGTGGTACATCCCTTTACAAGAAGAAATGAAGCAGGATGTTGTCATGAAGTATTTCGTTACGCTCAGAAATGAGATATTGAAGCAAGGCAAGTTACCTATTAGCACATCTGTCACGGCAACTATTTCATCTGGTGATATTGCGAAGCTTGGGAATCCTCCTCCAGGGGCACAAAGCTTCTTTATCGGTGATCAATCAGGTGGAAGTGGTTGGGTTATTGAGCTAGCAGATGGTACTGAAGAAAAGTATTACGTGGAAATTCCAGAAAGTATGGCCAAAGTGCAGCAACATTTCAGTGAGTTGCCTGTACCAGAGGAAGACTCTTTAAAAACCAAGTCTATTGAAGAGTTGTGTAGATATTATCTTGAGAAGTTAGAAAACTTAATTGATGATGCAAAGCTAACATTCTTAAATGATCAGACTCAAAAAGTTGGGAGTATTCGATTACCTTCATACTTACGAGTTGTGAAATAG
>NZ_JAWOTI010000042.1:0-10261 GCF_033338775.1 Vibrio sp. Vb1018 | reverse complement strand
CACTACGGCAGTCGAATTTCATTTGTAGACGATAAAGTTTACTTCTCAATCGGTGACCGTGGCGAACGTGATAATGGACAAGACACTCAAACCCATGCTGGCAGTATTCTACGCCTTAACCTTGATGGTTCGGTTCCGCAAGACAACCCATTCAAACCTTCCGAAGCTCGTCATGAGATATGGAGTTACGGGCACCGTAACCCACAAGGTATGTTTTACGACGAAGCAACAAAACAGCTGTGGTCGATTGAACATGGACCACGGGGTGGCGATGAAATTAATCTAATCAAGAAAGGCGCGAACTACGGCTGGGCAAAAGTCTCTCATGGTAAAGAGTATTGGGGTCCGTTGGACGTCGGGGAAGCTAAGTCGTTACCGGGAATGGAAGATCCAAAACTGGTATACATCCCTTCTATCGCACCAAGTAACATGATTTTGTACCGTGGCGATAAGTACCCTGAATTGGACGGAAAAATCCTCGCCGGTGCATTGAAACTGGCGCACATCAACGTAGTTTCTATTGAGAATGGCAAGCTCACCGAATCAAAAAGATTGATGGAGAATCTTGGTGAGCGAGTAAGAGATATAACCATCAGCCCCGATGGTTATATCTACTTTTCTACCGACAGCGGCAAAATCTTTCGTCTTGAGGAGAAATAGTTTTCTCTTAAGAGCTAGTCAGACAAAGCTAGCTCTTTAAACTCACTGCCACCGTTTCATTGTCAAAGTCGAGCGTCATGGTCGAGCCCAATGGAACGGTGAGCATTGGGTGGGTATGACAGCTGTCAAAGTCATACAAAATTGGCAGTGGTTGACCGTTAAGTACTTCTAATAACACGTCTATAGGTGCTCGTCCGGTGCCTTTATCGTTGAACTTTTCATGCTTGCCAAGAACAACTGCACTGACTTTTTCAAACACGCCAGAAAGCTTGAGCAGCGCAAAAGAGCGTTCGACCGTTTCAATACCCTGCAAGCAATCTTCCACCAGCAAAATATCGCCTTGTTCGATACTCGGCATAAACTTGCTTGCCCAGATGCCTGTCATGGTATTGAGGTTGCCGCCAATCAAGCGTCCGGTGATCTTGCCTTCGCCTTTAAAGTGCCACTGGTTCGCTAGCGTGTGCTTTGCGCGGTCTTGCTCGCCCCACTCTATCCATTCATCTGTCCAACCTTGAGGCATTGTGTATTGATGCGCCAATCCATCTAACGTATTCACAATCGACTCAAACGAAGCGAAGGTCTCGTCCACCAGTGGCGGGAATTCACCCAGAGATGCCACTAAAGCGGGACCATAGAAAGTAACGATGCCGGTTTGTGCATAAATGCCCATGAGTAGAGCCGTCACATCCGAATAGCCAACAATGATCTTGGGATCTTTCTTCAATGCCTCGTAATCAATGTAAGGCAGCAATGAGTTACTGTTGTAACCGCCAATGGTCGACATAATACAGCGCACTTCAGGATCACGAATCAGCGTATTCAATTCTTCTACTCGCTCTTGAATCGAACCCGAGCGATATTGGTCAGTTTTGCCCGTTAAGATACCTGCTTTTAGCTGGTAACCATGGGATTCCACATACGCTTTGGCACGCTCAAAACGCGCTGGCGCAAATACCGTGGCTGGAGAGGATGGCGAGAAAAAGCCGATGGTGTCGCCTTTTTGTAATGGTTTAGGAATGATCATGCGCGTCCTTGTTTTGTGATACATGGTTGATTTATTTTCGTACAATCTAAGCAGAAGAATCTAAACTTAACAATAACCTTTTGTTTTTTAAAACGATAGTTCGGTTAAGTTGTACGAGGTCATTATGATTCCATTCCCTTTACAGCTCGATAAAATTAAAGCCGTGGTGTTTGATTTAGACAACACCTTGGTGAGTTCTGATATGAACTTCGGCGAATTGCGACAACAGCTAGGTTGTCCGCAGAGTGAAGATCTATTGGATTTTGTCGACGCACTTGAGCACCCTCATCATCGAGAGCACGCTCATAACGTGATATTTGATTACGAGATTTCTGATGCTGAGCAGTCTGCTCCAATGATTGGCTGCCATGAGTTGCTCGCCCACTTGCATCAAAATGAAATCAAAACCGCTATCGTGACACGCAACTGCCAAATCGCCACGCAGCGCAAACTAGAGCACAACCAAATCTCTGTGGAGCGAGTCATCACTCGTGAATGCTTCCCGCCCAAGCCAGACCCATTGTCTTTGCAGGTGTTGGCGAAAGAGTGGCGTTTGATGCCTGATGAAGTGCTTTATGTCGGCGATTACCTTTACGACTTGCAGGCAGCGTATAACGCGCAGATGCCCTCTTGCCTTGTTCATCACGGTAATCAAGAAACCTTCAATGATTCAGCCTCATTGGCGCTTAATGAACTCAGTGATTTATTGAGCCGTTTCGAATCCTTACCACGCAAATAAAGCACACATATAAAATACGCAAACAAAAAAAGGGGCACCAACGTGCCCCTTATGACTTATTCCCGATTGTTTCATGCGTTCCCAAGGATTACTTGGGTGATGCGCCACTTAGCCTTGTAGGTAAGCGTTAAGCATCCACATTAATTTTTCTTGCTCACGGATGTAGTCGCCCATCAATGCCGCTGTACCTTCGTCATCTGCTTCACCCGCGTTTTGTAGAATCTCACGCTGTTTTAGAAGTAGAACGCTAAAGCCTTGAACCAGACCTTGTACACACTCCTCACCAGAAGTCGCGTTTTGATGTTCTTTAATTTCACTTGCTTCCAAGTAGTTGCTGAATGCGTGCGCTGGCGTGTGACCCAGAGTTAGAATACGCTCTGCAAGCTCATCGATTTTTGTTTGTAGATCCGTGTAGATCTCTTCAAATTTTACGTGCAGTTCGAAGAATTGCGCACCTTTAATGTTCCAGTGGTAACCGCGAGAGTTCATGTACAACACTTGGTAATGCGCTAGCAGTTGATTTAACTGTTGAGCTAGTTGTGCTGATTGTTCGCTGTCTAGACCAATTAGGCTTACTTGTTTGTTCATAATCTTGCTCCTAGAAGGATGATACCAATCGTAGTAACGAACGATTCTCTTACCGGGATTGGTATAAAGTTTAAAAATTCTTTTGCAGTATTTGCTGCCGATGGAGTCATATTACGACTCCGGCTCGGTAAAGAAAATTTGGTTTTAGCTATGATTTAAATAGCTAAATCCAATGAGCAAGTAGACGAATATCGGCGTATCATCCAACAAAAAGCCCCAACCCTTTTTGTGTAAAAAGGATTGGGGCTTTTTTACTATTTGGTTAACGTTCAAAAGTAGATGAACAGACGTAAACCTTAACTACGCCGTTTTAAAAGTTGCCATCTGTTGATTCAGCTCGGTAACTTGCTCTTTTACTTGCAATGATGTCTCTGATGCGCGTTGGCTGTTATTCGAAACCTCATCCACTGATTGAGTAATACCGGACATCAATCCAGTGATCGAATTGGTCGCATGAGATTGCTGCTCTGCCGCTGCCGCAAGTTCTGCCATTTGTTCATTCAAAGAACCAATTTGCTCGGTCGTGACAAGCAAACGAGTTACCGCTTTTTCAATGTGCTCAGCGCCCTGCCCCGCAAGTGATTGGCTGTGTTCTATCTCCTCAACCACCGAATTGGTCGAGCGTTGAATCGCATTGATAATGCCGTTTATTTCTGTCGTCGATTGAGTAGTGCGCGTCGCTAACATGCGTACTTCGTCCGCCACAACCGCAAAGCCTCGTCCTTGGTCACCCGCACGCGCTGCTTCTATCGCGGCATTCAATGCCAGTAAGTTAGTTTGTTCTGCTAAGCCTTCAATCACTTCCGTCACTCGACCAATGGCTTCGCTCTCTTTGCTTAACTGCGTCACTTGCGTGCTCGCGGCTTCAATGCTGCCATGTAAGCTTTCCATGGTGACTTTGTTTTGCTCTAGTGCATCGCGACCTTGTTCAATCTCGCCTTTTGAATCAGAAAGCTTCTGCACCGATTGATTGGCTTGATCTAGGGTGTTACGCGCGGCTAAAGCGATTTCATCCAATTGGCTTCCCATTTCAACAATGCTGGTCTGTTGCTGTTCAACATTCGATGAAGTGACTTGCGCCGATTCCAATAAAGCCCCCATGCTGGTATCCACTTGGTGCGCTTTCTCACTCACCCCTGCCACGATGCTCGCTAACGATTGGTTCATGCGGTTAATCGAATCGGTAAGGTCTGCCAATTCATCTTTCCCAACAACGGTGAGCGGAGGCTGAGAAACGTCCCCTGAAGCGATCGTCTTTGCACGCTCCGATAAGTTTTTCACTCGGCGACCAATGGTGTTGCCCATGTATTTTGAAATCGCTACTGCGGCAAACAAAACTAATGCTGCTGCAATCAACATAGTGGTCAGTACGTTCTTGATCGACTGATTAATACCCTGTCCACTTTGATCAGCACGACTTTGCTGAGCCAATACAATCGTTTCTAAACTTTGGTCTAGTGCATCCGCTGCTGGCAACAGTTCATTCGCCATTAACAAGTTTGATTCGTTCCATTCTGGCGATTGACGCAATGCTATCACCTGCTCTGCTAAAGGAAAGTACAGTTGCTGCATTTCTTTAAACAGTGACCACAGTGATTGGTCGTTATCGGTAAGTCTGTCGAGTTTGCTGTCGATTTCCGCCACGGACTGATTGTGGTACTTAATCAAGTCGTGGTATTTGTCCAAATGCTCTTGCTGCCCGTACAACAGGAAATCTCGCAAAGCAGACAGTGCATTGGCAAGGGAGGTATAACTGTCGGCGTAGACTTTAAACAAACGCTTTCTGTCTCCACCAAATGGATTTCCCGACTCTTCATTGATTAAGCTTTGAAGCTGGTCAAGTGCCACTTCTGCAATGGGTGCCGCTTCGTTAATAAAGAGGTTGTGTGCGGGTAAGTTCTCATCACTGTGGCTAAGTTCAATCAGCTTGTTCAAAGAGACTTTTACCGCGTCCCACTGGCTTTGGATCGCTTGAAAATCCTGTTCAGAGATCAACACCTGCAACGTCGGAAGTGACTCGTCTGTAGATGCCATGATATTGCGTACGTCCTCACTCAGACGTGCACTCGCCTCTTCATCGCCACCTAGCAACATGTAGGCTCGAATCGAGGACAGCGACGCTTGAACGGACTGTTGGATACCGCGACTGGTGTCGACGGTCGGTAAATCGGATTTAAGTAACGAAGAGGCGTATTGCTCTACGGTAGTGACGTTGCGATACGTGAATACCGCTGATGCCATAAAAAGTACGGCTAGCAGCACAAAACTGAGCTGCAACTTCCCTGATATCGTAAGGTTCATCCATAAACTCCTGACAACGATGAGCCTTAAATATAACGATGTTTACAAAAATGTTAAATACGGGTATCAAAAGTTACTAAGAAAACCATGTAAACCACTATTTCAAGCCAAGAAATGGGACTTATTCGAAGTATGGTATGCGCTCACTACGTAAAATCAGATAATTAACGTAAGTGGTTTCTAAGCAGTCTTGCTCCCACAACGAGAGAATCCGCTTGGTGGCAAAGTAGTAATCTTTATTACGCAGTAGCACGCCCACCGTACGGCTGAGCTGCTCAAAGCGCTGTTGCTCATTAGCAGAGATGTAATTGTCTTCATTCTGAATGATGGGCGCCAATCCATCAGCAAACCAATTGTTCAGAATTTCACGCATCTCAAGCTCTGACTCCGGCACATCGATACTCGACAACTCTCGATGCTGTGGTGGTGGCACTATGTACTTCGATGCTTTTGGCGAACTGACATAACGGTACATGTCGCTCCTCCTTGTAAATGACTCTTATACCCAAGTGACTTCAAGATGCAGGATTCAGAGCGTTGTCATTGATTCGGGGTCAAGGAAAACAACGCAGCGTAATAGTCAGCTCTTTCCAAGTTGTTTGACACAGAAACCGAGTCAATGACACGCTCCCGAAGGGCGAGCTGTCTTGGTTTGTATACTTTGTTGTCGATTCTTGATTTAGACCCACTAGACCTTTAAATCGCCGCCGCGTCTACAAACCAAGCCATTCTCGCTGAACCTAACATCTCGAGGTTACTTGGGTATAAACTAGCTAAGAATACTTTTTTCAATTTCCAAGTTTTTTTCTAGAGCTCATAGAAAGAAGACCAACAAAAAAGCCATGCAAGTAGAACCTGCATGGCTTTGGTCCGGGCTGCAATGACACTGCCCTCGTCTAGGACTGGTTACATTGAGCTTTGATCGAAATCGTTGCCTTGGTCAGTACCCGTTTGAGTATCCGAGTCGAAGCTGCCAGAGTCATCCGTGAAGTCAACACCTTGATCTTGACTTCCCGCACTTGTCCAGTCGCTGCCGCCAGATTCCATACCCGCCATGTCTGGTTGCTGATCTTGAGCAGAACCTTGCATGGTGTATTGATCATCGACTTCAACTTCAACTGTGCCACTCGCACCTTCTACTGCGCTGCCCAATTCGTCGTAACCTTGGAATTGGATTTCGCTCGTACCTTCGTAACCTTCTGGTAAGTCAACCGATACTGGTTGGTTCAGGTTGCCACTTAATGTGAAGCTGCCATCGCCATTATCCAGTGCGTTGCTTACTGATGCACCATCAGGTAGACCGGACATTTCTGCATAATCCACCGATTCGTTACCACTGACCTCATCTGGAACCGAGATAGAAATGGTATCGCCTGGTGCTGCAGTCACATCAGCTGCGCTCTCCTCTTCACTGTCTGCACCGTTTGCTGCTTGCTCTTCAGGCTGTTGCGCTTCGCCAACTTGCTGCTCTGATGATGCTTGAGCAGTTTGAATTTGTGGCTCGTCACTTTGCGCTGAATCGTCCGCAACTTGGATGCTCAGATTCTGAGTCGATACTTCACCATTGTCGTTGACCTGAACATCCATAGCCAAATTGCCATCGAAGTCATCGTTCGGCCAGTATGTCCACTCTTCATCACCTGATTTCGCGAAGAAACCTGCATCGTTTGCATCGGCGACATCCAACACTTCTGCTGAAGGGCTAATGCCAAGCTCATCAATCAACTGTGCTTCCGTTAGTGTTAGTGAACCATCATCAGCCAGTGCGTAGCCTTCACTGGTTGTGGTTTCACCTTCACCTTGGATGTCGACATTAAAGAAACTCTCAATGCGGTTTTCACCGTCAGTGGCAATAAAGCCAACTTGAACATCTCCGGTGTAGCCTTCTGCTGGTGTGAATTGGTAGTTACCTTGGTTATCGGTCTCTATCACACCTTGACCTTCCATTAGGCTCACTGACTCAATGCTCAAGCTGTCGCCTTCTGCATCGCTCAAGGTCGATAGCATGTCATCATTGGTGAACGACAAGGTGCCATCCGCTGCCATTTCTGTGGTAGAAATGCTGTCGATTTCTGGAGAAGCATTCTCTTGTGGTGCATCTTCTTTCACGACCACACCTGTTTGCTCATCATGCAGCACACCGTCTTTATCAATCACGTAAGCGATATCCGCTTCACCAGTAAAGCCAGGTGCTGGATTGAATGTCCATGTGCCATCACCGTTATCGACAATTTCACCTTGGCTGCGATCAGCTAGGTGAACGAATTTCACTTCATCACCCGCGTCAGCGTCTACGTTTTCTGCCAATCCGATTAGGTCATCTGCGGTTAGGATAACAGGTTCACCCGCTAGGGTTTCGAAGTCACCTGAATCGATGCCATCTTCGAACTCTTCTGGCTCGTCACCATAATCCACCGTTGTTGCGGTCACGGTTACGAAGAACTCGCCATTAAAGTCAGCCGGAGGCGTCATTTGCAGGTCTGAAATATCCCACTCGTTCAAATCGATGTATTGACCCGGTTCCGTAATGGTAATGGTGTTCACACCATCCGTAACTTCGAAGCCAACAGGGAAACCAGTCATCACTAGGTTACTTAACGTTTCTGAATCGTCGATTAGACCGACATTCAAGCCTAGGTGACCTGTTTCGTCCTCACCGAAGACTAACGGACCATCATGGTCGGTTGTGATGACTGCGCCATCGGCAACAGGGCGAACAAACACTGGTACATCAAGTACCGTCTCAAACTCACCGTCACTTACCACAACTTGCAAGTCAGAAACCCCTGCAAAATCGCCAGTCGGTGTGAATGTCCAAGTACCGTCACCGTTGTCCGTTACCTCACCACCACCTTCACCTTCTGCGGTGATAATGCGTGATACGACTAGGTTTTCAGTGTCGATATCGCCGAACAAGTTCATCAAGTCGCCAGCGTCGAAGGTGAATGCGCCATCCTCGTCGGTTGCCATAAAGGCATTACCCACATTGAATGGAGCATCGTTGACTGGAATAACATCCACATTCAACGAGCCTTCAACCACTTCTTCACCATCCGTCGCGGTGTAGCCCAGTTCCACCAAACCATTGAAGTCTTGAGTGGTCACCAAGTGGTACATACCATCTGGCTGCTGGGTTAATGTCGCGTTTGCAGGAGCACGAACCGTGATGCTTTCTACGCTGATTTCGTCACCATCAAGATCCGTAACTTGATCAGCGATGTAAGCTGGGTCAATCACCATGACCACATCTTCTTCGCCTTGCATCTGGATGGTTGGCGCTTCTGGTGCATCGTTAACCGCTTCGACGTTTAGATTGCCTTCAACCGGCGTAACTAAATCACCATCGCTGACACCGAACGACAATGGCACATCACCGTTGAAGTTCTCCGCAGGAGTGAATGACCAAGTACCATCACCGTTGTCTAGCAAGTCACCGTATTGCTCATCAATCACTAGGTCGACAGCAGACAATTCGTCGTAGGTGTTGTCGATGTCTGTCGCGTTAGCAAGCAACATGTCCTGCGTGATAAGAATGGTGGTATCTTCGGTGCCAGCAATATTCACTGGCGTTGATTGCGGCGCATCGTTAATTGGGTTCACCGTTAGGTCAACGCCCACTTCCACGCTCGCACCATCGTTGTCAATCAAGTCGAAACTTAGGTCGATATCGCCATTGAAGTTCACATCAGGCGTAATCGTAAAGCTACCATCTTGGTTCTCAACAACGGTTGCATTGGTTACCGCGGTTAAGTTCACCGCTTCTAGATTGTCGCTGTCGACGTCACCCGCTTGAGCCAGTAACTGCTCTTGACTCAATGTGATTGAACCGTCTTCATCGACGCTGTAAGCCAAATCGCCAGATACCGGAGCATCGTTGACTGGCAATACATCAATGTTCGCGTTGGTTGTCGCAGTTGCACCGTCTTCATCAGCGACTACTACGTCTAGGCTTACGCCACCGTTGAAGTTTTCATTTGGCGCGAAGCTGTAAGTGCCATCGTCATTCGCCGTTAGAATGCCGTCGCTACCACTGTAAGAGACGCTTTCTAGGCTCACGTCGCCTTCCACGTCACTTGATTGCGCTAGCAGTTGCTCTTCCGTGAAGATAATGACTTCGTCTTCGTTAACGGAGTAGCTAGTCGCGCCTGCGATTGGTGGGTCGTTCACCTCAAGAACAGTAATGCCAGCGGTAGTTGAATCCGTCGCCCCGTCTTCATCGACTACGACAACATCTAGGCTGACTTCACCATTGAAGTTCTCGTTTGGCGAGAAGGTGTACGTACCGTCACCATTGTCTTGGAACACGCCATCTGCGCCACTGTAGCTCACACTATCAACCGAAACATCGCCTTCAATATCTGACGAATTCGCTAGTAATTGCTCATCGCTGATTGTGATCGAGTTGTCTTCGTGTACGGTGTAAGACGTGCTACCTGCCACGGGTGGATCGTTCTCTGGCGTCACACTTACATCGATATTTGCGGTCACTGTATCCGTGCCATCAGAAACATCGAAGGTAAAGTTCACATCGCCATTGAAGTTCTCGTTTGGCGCGAAGCTGTAAGTGCCATCACCATTGTCGGTTAGGACACCATCTGCGCCTGTGTAGCTCACGCCTGCAACCGATAGGTCATCGCCATCGATATCTGTTGCGCCATCAAGCAGATCTTCATCAGTGAACAACAAGACGCCATCTTCACCAATGGTGAACGCTTGATCTTCTGGCTGTGGTAGGTCGTTAACTGGATTAACCGTTAGGTCCGCCGTTGCAACGATAGTATCGCTGCCATCGTTGATATCGAACGTGATATCAATGTCGCCATTAAAGTTCGCGTCAGGCGTAATGGTAAAGCTACCATCGTCATTAGCCGTAACCGTCGCATCACCGTCAACCACTAGGTTAGAAGCGGTTAGTGCATCACCTTCTACATCCGTTGCTTGTGCCAACA
>NZ_JAWOTI010000041.1:0-12790 GCF_033338775.1 Vibrio sp. Vb1018 | reverse complement strand
ACACAGATTGATAGGTCTATATTGTTAAAGAGCTTGCTTTGCGAGAAGTTTTTCTCTCAAAGCGGAGGTGCATTCTAGCGATTTAGTTGTTAGTGTCAAACACTTTTTTAAACTAATTTTTTGTAGAAGCTTTTTACCTCTTCGACCCTGCTGAAGCCTTGTGACGTCTGCTGTGTCGATGGATGCGCATTATAGGGAGAAGATTTTCTTTGGCAATACTAAAAATGCATTTTTTCTAAAAAAACATGCCAAATGGATACTTTCCATCCAACCCTAAAATTACCCAGAAATAACACTCAGGATTTATACAATTTACCCACAAAAAGCTGTGGATAACTACTCATCACTATCAAAGAAATAAGAAATACGCGAACGCGGATTTAGATACTCTTTTACTTTATCCGGTAATTTTGACGGATGAATCGCGTTAACTATCTTTATATCTTTTGAGGCAAGATCAATGATTGGCGCTTGAGTCCTTGGTACTGATGGATCGTAAACCAAGACATTCGGGAATAATAAATGCGATGCATTCACTGAGATAACCAGGCCGACCATATTATTAGAAAGCTGAACTACGGTACCCGGAGGAAACACGCCCATAAACTTAATTAGGATGTTCATGTTCTCTTCTTTATATAGGTGTTTACAGTTCTTATATAAATGAGAGAGTGCGGTATAAGGAATCTTTTGATCTGAGACTATCGGTGTATGACACAAGTTATCAAACGCATTGGCTACAGCAATAATTTGAGCAAACTCGTTGATCTCATCTCCTTTCAGGCCTTTAGGATAACCAGACCCATCTCTTAGCTCATGGTGCTGCGCAATCACAATTCTCGCGACTTCGGGAAAAGCCTCGATTTGACTCGCAAGATCGACGCCATATTTAGTGTGCAACTTTAAGTAGTTGGTTTCTGGCTCTGTTAGAGGTAGTTGCTTTCTTAATATTGCAGTCGGGATTTTTATTTTCCCGATATCATGGAATAGTGCGGAGAAGGAAAGCTCTTTCAACTGTGCTGCTGAGTACCCTTTAGCACGGCCAATCATCATCGAGATAACAGCCACGTTCAATGAGTGGAAATAAATATCTTCAAACTCATTTTTTCCGTTCATCAGATGTAACGTAACATTATCATCGCACATTAACTTCTCGACGATATCTTCAATAAGAAGCTTTGCTTCATCAACTGCTGCTGTCGGACGGTTACGGATTTTAGTCATGACTGAACGCATACGTGCCAGAGAGCGCTCAAACTCTTTTTCACACTGAATCACGCGTCGACGGTATGCACTTAACTTTTCTATGCGGTTCTGTTTTTCTTGCCACATTTTTTGAGTTTCATGATCTAACGACGCTTCATTTGTTACTCTGTCAGCTTGTCTTTGATCAACAGGGAGTGGAACGGCATCGCTTTGCTCTGGATTAAAGTAAACGAACTTTACGCCGAGGTGGCGGATCATCTCGACTTGCTCTTGGTCTTTAATCTTAAAGCTATTGAGTAGAAAGGGGTGATCGTTCCACTTTAGCGGAAGACGGATATGTAATCCGGGTTGAATACGATCGACCGTTAGTTTAATGGCTGCCACTTATTCACTACTGATTTATATTTCTTAAGAGAGTTAGAATACTAGTAAATTTTGTGAATAAATTCATCAGTAACTATCAAAACATCAAACCGTTATTTCTAAGCGACTCACTTAATTAGATAGAAGTAAGCTACTTTAAGGAGCGATCTGCTTTGCGTATTTTAAGCTTGGCCTCGAACACTGGCTTGTCTATTACTTCTTGATCTTTGACTAGCCCCATTAACGTTTGTACCGCTACACGGGCCATGTCACTGATAGGAAAGTGCACTGCTGATACTGTAGGGTAAAGACTTTCACAAAGATCAACACTGTCATAGCTAGTTAATGAGATTTGCTCTGGTACAGAAATACTGTGCTCGTGTAAGTACTGCATTGCGCCAACCGTCATTTCTTCACTGCACGAAAAGACAGCCGTCACATCAGGGTGTCGTTGTAAAATTGCAGCCATTGCATCATAACCACTTTGCCGACCATAATTCCCTTCTTCACACCAGCTTTCATCAATATCTATACCAGCATCCTTCATTGCATCAATATACCCAAGCTTTCTCAATACACTGTTATGACGTTGGGATGGACCGGCAATACAAGCAATCTTTCGATGACCACCAGCTAAAAGGTGCTCAACGGCAATACGGCTTGCATGATGATGGTTAAAGGTAACACAACGCTCTTCTATTCCTTCCACGTAGCGATCCAGGAGAACGAAAGGTGTTGGCTGTTTAGCTAATTCACGTAAGTCATCATCTGACAAATAACGACTATGAAGTACATAGCCGTCACAACGTAAATCATTAAAACGCTGAATTGCCTCTTTTTCACCTTGTGCAGAATGATGGCCTTGAGCTGTAATCAAAAACTTCTTATGAATATCCAGCTCGGTCTGAACCTGCTCCATCATCTCGCCAAAGAAGCCCCCCGTATAGTAAGTCACCAATAACCCAACCATATTACTGGATGAGGTTGCGAGTGAACGAGCAATTGCACTAGGACGATAATTCAATTGCGCCATAGCTTGCTCTACTTTTTTTCGAGTTTCCTCGCGAAATTTCCCCTCTCCATTAATAATTCGAGAAACGGTAGAGCGATTTACACCGGCGAGTTCGGCTACATCTTTAATCCTTGCCATAATGCTATTGGGTCCAACTGCAATTGTTATTAAATATTCGTTTGTGTAGAACGGCTGCCAGCAATTCGTAAGGTGCTATAGGGGGCGAAGCTCTGGCAGCCTTTAATCATACACCGACCATTTGATTGGTAGAAACAAGCTCAGAGTAATCCGTGATAGTTATGCCATGATGAGCTAACTGTTCTTTTAAAATGGGAGAGGTAAGAACTTGTAACTCTAGCTCTCGCTGAAGCGCATAGCCACTCTTTAAGATAAGCGCCTGATCGGCCTCTGCCGGGTGGCACATCACCTCAACCAAGTCATAGTCAGCTTTTAAGCTCAATAGATGTGCCATTAAGCCATCCAAGCTCACTTTTTGATCATAAAACTCATCAGTAAAGATATACCTGATTGTCATCGATTCTTGACACAAGCCAGTGCCCCGCAGTGGCACTCTGTATTCATTCGCTACTTCTTTAATAACGGGCAAAATTTGAGGGTGAGTATGCGCGTGATGATGGCTATCTAAGTGGCTTAGCTCTAACCCAAGCGATAAAAAATGTTCCACCTGAGCTTTTGCTTCATCATAAATGACCTGAGTTTCGAAATCCTGCTTACTCCAAAGTTCGTCATAGTTGATAAAGTGCGCTCGGCCGTTGGTCAAGTTAGGATGCTTCGTTATAGGCACACCTGCTGTAAACCTAAGATGAACGCCAATTTTCAAGTCTGGATTATGGCGAGCTAGTTCTAAGGCATGTTGCTCAGCATCCATACCCACCATCATGGTGGTTGAATGAACCACACCTTGCTGATGAGCTTTAACGATGCCGCTATTTACACCTCTCGTTAAACCAAAATCATCAGCATTAAAAATGACTTTCATCGGCGCCCTTCCTTAGTCTTACAACGTCGTTAGTTTAAATTGAGGTAAATACGGAGCGTTCACCGCTAGGATATCATCCAGGATTGACTTGGCGCGGCCAATGTCAGGCACCAATGGGTTATTGGTTAATGCCATAAGCGCCTTGTCATAATTACCTTCGACAGCAGCTTCTATTGTTAGCTGCTCATACGCTTTAACTTGATGGAGTAATCCTTTGATATTGTTTGACAACTCGCCAACCGCAAGAGGTTTCGCCCCCCAGCTACCAATCACGGCACTACATTCAATCACAGCATCGTCAGGTAGGCCGTTGATCGCTCCATTATTTAAAACGTTAACAACATGAATACTATTACGATTGTTATAAATTGAATCAACTAGGTTCAGTGATGCATCAGAATAATAAGCACCACCCCGCTCCTCTAACTCTTTCGGCTTATGATCGAGGGTAGGATCTTGATAGAGCTTAAATAGCGCATTTTCTGTTTCCATTACCTGCTCAGCACGAGTGCCTTTTTCATCGGCACTTTGTTTCTCTTCAGCAAGCATGGCATCAGTTTGGTAGAAGTAACGATGATAAGGACATGGTATCGCCCCCAGTGCTTTTAGAAATGCCGGATCCCACGGCTCTTCCCAGATATTCTTCATACTGAAGTTGGCACCATCACCGACTTTCTCTAATACCGTTTGAGTAATATCTTCCCCATTGAGCCATGCTTTGTGTACCCACACGAGATGGTTTAACCCAGCAAACTCAAGTTGCAGCTCTTTTGGCTCGCACTCCATCATTTCTGCAATCATCATTTCCATTGAAACGGGCACATTGCATAAACCAATACTCTTTACTTTGGTGTACTTACTGACCGCTTCGGAAACTAAACCCGCTGGGTTGGTGAAATTGAGCATCCATGCGTTTGGAGCCAACTCTTCAATGTCTTTACAGATATCAAGAATGACCGGAATGGTTCGCAGTGCTTTAGCAAAACCACCAGGGCCCGTTGTTTCTTGGCCGATGACGTCGTACTTGATTGGGATTCGCTCATCGTTAGCGCGTGCAGCAAGGCCACCAACACGAAACTGCGTCATCACAAAATCCGCATCTTTTATCGCAGCACGGCGATCGAAACCGGCTTTTATCTCAATTTTTGCTCCGGCTTTATCGACCATTCGCTGAGCCAATCCTTTGATGATCTCAAGCTTCTCAGCTCCTGACTCAATGTCCACAAAATGGATTTTCTTAACGGGTAAATATTCTAAGCGCTTAATAACCCCTTCAACCAATTCCGGGGTATAGCTACTACCACCGCCAATAATGGCAAGCTTGATCGCCTCTCTAGACATTTTCATCCCCCTTTATTTGTTCGAGATTTTTTTGTTCAGTGCGACGATTTCTACAGCCATCTCTTGAGCCAAAATCGTAGTCATTAGGTGATCTTGAGCATGCACCATCACTAACGTCATCGGGACTTTCCCTTCTCCCTGATCTTCTTCAATAAGCTGAGTCTGTATTAAGTGGGCTTTATTAATGCACTCTCTTGCTTGAGAGAGCTTCTCATCAGCCGCTTCAAAATCTTGTTCTCGAGATAAACGCAATGCCTCGTAGCTTAAACTTCTGGCTTCACCAGCATTGCAAATGATCTCCATTACAACCAATTCTTGTTCCATCATTTTCTCTCCGAAAATCGGGCCGCGGTAATTGCGGCCCATTAAGCACAGTTAAGCAGTAACGCCTTCGCCTGACGGCTGCGTGTCACCTTTAGTTTCCTTCGTCGTTGGTAGTTCTTGCTCCAACATTTGCTTCTCAAACATTTTGAAGAATGGGAAGTAGATGATTAGATCAAGAATTAATAAACCAATGACGAGCAATACTGGCGCAAAGGTCCAACCGCTACCCCACGAAGCACCTATCAGTGCCGGTGTTGTCCAAGGTGTTGTAGCGACACCCATACCCACAAAGCCGACATGCACAGCAAAATACGCAATCGTAGCGTTGATGACTGGAGCGAAGACGAACGGGATAAACAAGGTCGGGTTCATCACAACTGGGCTACCGAAGATCACTGGTTCGTTGATTTGGAAAAAGCCAGGCACCGCACTCATTCGACCAATGCTCTTAAGGTGAGCAGAACGGCTAAACGACATCAGCATAACAAGAGCAAGTGTTGCACCAGAGCCGCCAATAAAGATGTAAAAATCCCAGAACGGTTGAGTAAATACATTTGGAATCGGTTCACCTGCAACAAAGGCTTCAATGTTGGCACCAATGTTGGTCAAAAAGATTGGAGAAAGCAGTCCAACAACAATTGCAGCACCATGAATACCCGCAAACCAAAGCAGCTGGCAAAGCAATAAAGCGCCAATAATGGCAGGCAATGAGTTAGACGCACTAATTAGCGGTTTAAAGATAGCCATAACAGCATCTGGAATCAGCATGTCGTACTGGTTTTGTACGAAAAGGCTAAGTGGATATAAGGTAATGAATATCGCTAAGACTGGTAGCAATACTTCAAATGATCGCGCAATCGCCGGTGGCACCTGCTCTGGCATGCGAATCGTAATATTGTGCTTTTTCATAAAACGGTAGAGCTCCACCGAGAAAAATGCACACATCACTGCGGTGAAGATCCCGGTTCCGCCCATGTGAGACATAGACAACGCGCCATCTTTAGCTGGGGCCGCAATGAGTAAAAAAGACATTAGTGACAATACAGCACTCGTGATCCCATCCATCTTGTAAGCCTTCGCTAAACTATAAGCAACGCCCAGCGAAACAAAAATGGTCATGATCCCCATCGACATGTTGTAGGGCATCATTATGGTATCAAAATGTGTAGTGGCGAAATCGAGCCAAATTCGACCAAAAGTAAAGGTTGTATCTTCGGCAAATGGGGGGAATGCAAAAATCAAAATGAAACTACCGACAATAATAAACGGCATTGCGACAATAAAACCGTCTCTCATTGCGCGAACATGGGGCTGATTCCCCACTTTAGCTGCTATAGGGGCTATATGCTTTTCGACTGCGCCTATAATTGCGTCATAAAGCTTCATAGAATCCATCCTTATTTTAGACAAAAGAATCCCGCATCAAATATTTATATTTGATGTACAGTTATCTTTTTAATTTAAAACTATAGTTTAGTTAATTAATTCTAATGCTTGCTCTAGTACTTCTTCTCCCTTCATCATTCCATAATGCTGAGGAGAAATAGCATCAATGTTTTTACCATGCTCTTGCGCCGTTTTTCTTAGCTCTTCTAGCTGAAAACGTACTTGAGGCCCGAGAAGACAAACATCGTACTCTTTAATTACATCTTCAAACGCATTCACTGACATTGCATCAATTTTGCACTCAATTCCTTTATTTTCAGCAGCTTGCTCCATTCTCTTAACAAGCATACTGGTTGACATCCCTGCGCTACAGCATAAAAGGATCTTTTTCATAGCCTTACTCCCGTTGTGTAAATTTCAACCTGTAAAAACTGTAGCAAAAATAACCAAGACAAAAAAGCGCAACCGGTTGCATTATTCGTGAACACAATCCCAATTTAGAAAATACCACCTATTTTTTTGTAATTATTTAGGTCTAGGATAAAAGTCATAAAATAATTTAAGACATCACATTAAGTTTCAAATTATCAATATTTTACTACTGACAACGTCGTTATTAATTTCTTAAAAGGAATAGAGAATGAAATTTAATAAATTGGCTATTGCAGCGCTTGTAAGTGCCGCACTATCACAGCACTCATTTGCTCAAACCGACTCTAAAGGCACCATTTATCTAACGTTTGATGATGGACCAATCAATGCATCTATTGACGTTATTCAAGTACTTAACCAGGAAGATATCAAAGCGACGTTTTACTTTAATGCTTGGCATTTAGATGGAATTGGTGATGAGAATGAAGACCGTTCGCTAGAAGCCTTAAAGCTCGCATTAGACACTGGTCATATTGTCGCGAACCACAGTTACGATCATATGGTTCATAATTGCGTTGATGAGTTTGGACCGAACAGTGCTGCGGAGTGTAATGCGACCGGGGACCACCAGCTTAACTCGTATCAAGACCCTGTTTACGATGCCTCAATGTTTACGGAAAACTTATCTGTGTTAGCAAAGTATTTGCCGAACATTACAAGCTACCCGAACTACAAGGCAACAGAGTTTGCTAGACTGCCCTACACCAACGGTTGGCGCGTGACGAAAGACTTCAAAGCAGATGGGTTATGTGCCACGTCTGATGACCTGAAACCTTGGGAACCAGGATATGTATGCGATACATCCAACCCATCCAACAGTGTAAAAGCAGCTATCGAGGTTCAAAATATCCTAGCGAATAACGGCTATCAAACTCACGGTTGGGATGTGGACTGGGCACCTGAAAATTGGGGCATTGAAATGCCAGCAAACAGCCTTACAGAAGCAGAAGCATTTCTTGGATATGTGGATTCCGCGTTAAACACTTGTGCACCAACAACGATTAACCCGATCAACTCCAAAGCTCAAGAGTTCCCATGTGGTACACCTTTACACGCCGATAAAGTTATCGTTTTAACTCACGAGTTCCTATTTGAAGATGGTAAGCGTGGCATGGGGGCAACGCAAAACCTACCTAAGCTCGCTAAGTTTATACAGTTAGCAAAACAAGCGGGTTATGACTTCGACACAATGGATAACTACACACCGAACTGGCAAGTTGGTCATAACTACGACGCTGGCGATTACGTCTTACACCTAGGTACTGTATACCAGGCTGTAACAAACCATACTGCACAACAAGATTGGGCACCGTCTCCAACCTCTAGCCTCTGGACAAATGCGGACCCAGCCACTAACTGGACTCAGAATGTTTCCTATAAACAAGGTGATGTGGTGACTTATCAAGGTTTGCGTTATCTAGTTGATGTACCGCACGTGTCCCAAGCAGACTGGACTCCGAACACTCAAAATACCTTGTTCACAGCTCTATAGGCTGTTCCTACTATCACCATGTAGTAGTTTGCGCGAGGCATACCCCTCGCGCTTTTTTGTTTTGAAAATCCAGATACAACAAAGCCCCGACTTTCATCGAGGCTCTGTCTTAAAATATGGTACCGGTGGACGGAGTTGATTGGACTGGGCATTCCTGCCGCCACCGCGAAGGCAACGCTACCTTTCTTTTGATATTTACAAACACCTAAAACGACGAAAGGCCGCTATAAAAGCGACCTTTCTAATATGGTACCGGTGGGCAGACTTGAACCGCCACGCCCGAAGGCAACGGATTTTGAATTCCTCTTAACCACTTGTAATTACTTGCATTTAAGAGGTTTTTTTTGGATATCAAGGACCATGAAATAGGATTTTATTGGATCTTTTTAGCACGCGTTGAGCACAGATTTAAAATTGTGCACACTAGACCACTCTTTGTAACACGTTTCTGGACAAAAGTGTTTTAGCTATTTTACTAACTTAGCGATTCATAGATTAGCTCAGGTATGCCAAATGGTCTGCAGTGTTAGTGCATAGCTTAGGTTCCTGACATTGTGTGTTAAAGCATGTGTTTAGTCGACGTTCTGGTGATTTCGCTTTCAGGATGGGAGGCGAAGAGTTTTAGTGGTCATATCTGGATCATCTAGTTTTGAAATCCTTGAGCTAGCGGAAAGAATTCGAAGGAATATTGAAACCATCGCTATCTCTTGTGAAATCATTGGCATCTCCCATCAAATCACAGCTTCTGTCGAAGTATACAGTTATGTTCCTCAACGTAGAGTACAATTGAGTTTTATTTAGAGCAGGTCGACTCTGCTCTGTACAAAGCAAAAAGTAGCGGTCACAATGTTTCTTTATCACCAAGTTATTAGTGTTTTTTATTGAAATAAAAAACACTAATAACTTCAGGCACTGAACGGTCGCTCGATGATGTATCCAATCAAATTGGCACATATCATATGCCAATTTGGTCTGATTTTAGGCGATTAAGATTAAGACTTAATCACACTCCAGCGTGTCGCTTGGTTCCTGCCATTTTCTTTCGAGTGATAAAGTGCTGTATCAGCTCTTTCTATGGCATCTTCTAGACTACTGTCATCTAATTGGAACTCAGAGATACCGATACTTACAGTTATGTTTCTAGGGCCTGAAAAAATATACTTTTCTATTAAACTTCGCAATTTTTCGGCAACTAGCATCGAGCTGTCTTCATCTGTGTTGGGAAGCAATAGAACAAACTCCTCACCGCCCCAACGAGCAAAAGAGTCACTAATTCTTATGTTTCTATGGATTAATTTACTAAACTCAACTAGATAATCATCGCCAACTGCATGACCAAACTCGTCATTGATGTTTTTAAAGTAGTCAACATCAAACATCATTACGGTATATATGGAATTATACCTTTTTGCTTTAACGTATTCCTGTGACAATAGTTCAACCATCTTATTTCTATTTAGCACTTGAGTTAGAAAGTCTATGGTTGACATTTTAAGTAGTTTATTTTGATTTCGATAACTTTGAAAAATAATTACAAAAAATGAGATTAACACTATGAATATCATAAAATTAAACAACAGATAGTTTCTTTTCATAAGCATTAATGTATCGTCTTCTGATATTGAAATTAAATAGGCCACGTGCTCTCTTTTAAAATTTTCAACTGATAAGAAAGATACAATCAGATATTTTCCATTCACATTGAACTCTTTTGAAAAAGTATTACCAGTTTTAATATGAGGATCAAGCTGTTTTTTAAATAGTTCAGTATAACCCTCAAGTTCAGTAAACTTCAGGTTTTTCAGGCTTTTATTTAGCACATCTTTATCTACATAGTAATCACTGGCTATTTTACTATGTATGTAGTTATTCTTCGTATCATCAAACACTTTGTAATTCACAACATCCTTATTCATCAAGAAGAAAAAATCTTGTTCAGGATATAGATTAAACAATAAATTGACGATACTACCCATTGATAGGGATACTTCTAAAGTGCCTATCTGAATGTCATTATATACTACTGGATAAACGAATCGATAACCGTTATATATTCTACCTTCTTCAAACCCCTGTACAAATCGCTTTTCTTTATTGGATATCCTTACCGATTCTCTTATAGAGAATAAATTATCACCAAATTTTTCAGGTTTATGGACACGTAAAAAACTATCACCATTTTCAAAGTGAAAATGTAACTGTCGAAAGTTAAAATCTGTAAGAGTTTTATACTTTTCTTCCAGCATCGAGTATATAGAATTTCTATTAGATGTTCTTATGCTCTCATCACCAAAATAGGCTTCACTCATCAACCTAAAAATATCTTGGTCATCCTCAATTTCTTTAAATACGTAATTTGAAAAATCTTTATAAACGCCTAAGCTAGACTCAACTTTAGAACGTAGTTCATGAGAAGAACCAAGTAAAATTCGTTCTCTTTGAGTTTGATATTCATTAAATATGAATGTTATTGCCATCACGACTACAAAAGCTAGTAACAAGCATGAATAAAGCATCTTTTTTATATTTGATTCTCTTGTTTGAGTTATCATTTTATCCACCAAGCCCACGTCTTCAACAAATCATAATTGCACAAATACTTATACGCTTAAAGGATTGAATTGACTATGCATATGCATATCGGCTTTGATGTGATGGACGCACCTCCTTTCTAACATTGCTGTACCACACTACAGGTACAGCCATTAAGATCAGGAGTAACAGCCATGTCCATTAAAGTTGTCGGTATCGATTTAGCTAAGAACTACTTTCAAGTGTGCGTATTGAATATTGACGGTACTATCTCGTCAAATCGTAAGGTTGCTGGAGTTAAACTGCTCCATACAATCCGTCATCTTCCAGATAACACTCCACTGGCTATGGAGTCATGTGCTTCATCACACTATTTTAAGGCTTGGTTTTAAGGTATCACTCATTCCAGCACAGCATGTTAAGCCTTTCGTCGGTAGACAAAAGAACGACGCAAATGATGCAAGAGCCATTTGCGAAGCTTATTCGAGACCTGATATTCATTTTGTGCCAGTTAAAACTATCGAACAACAGGACCTGAAAGCTTTGCGAAATGTTCGCTCTCGCTTAGTCGAACAAAGAACTGCTCTTGCTAACCAAATCAGAGGTCTAACAGCTGAATATGGGATAGTTTTCCCAACATCAATAAGAGCATTGCGTAATCACTTACCGTTAATCATTGAAGATGCAGAGAATGAGTTATCTCATGTTATGAGAAACTTACTGCAAAACTTATACTGTGATTTTACCAGCATTAGCAGCAAGATCGATGATGTAACTCAGGACATAACTTCGCTGAGTCAGCAGAGTCCGCGCTACAAGGCGATTAAGAATATCCCTGGCTTTGGTCCGATCTTAACGGCTGCGATTGTTAGTGAAGTTGGCTCTGGTGAACAGTTTCAAAATGGTAGACAGTTTTCGGCATGGTGTGGGTTAGTTCCCAAGCAGAATAGTACAGGTGGAAAGAATAGCCTTGGAGCTTTATCAAAGAGTGGAAACCGAGACCTAAGTACACTACTCATTCATGGTGCTAGAGCTGTACTACGTTGCAGAGCTTCAAGCACGGACCCTATGGGAGCTTGGTTACGAGGGTTAATTGAACGACGTGCTAAGGCTAAAGCCATAGTGGCTTTAGCAAATAAGCTTGGGCGTATAGTGTGGCGTGTTATAGCTACCGATTGTGAATATGACGTTAATCGTGCTTTCAAGCCTATATAATTGAAACGTATATGTTTTATAAGAAAATGAGTTTGCAATAGCTGATGAAAAAACGGTGAACCATCCTTACTACACTCTGATTAAGCAACAGGTTAGTTGAAACCGTGGCTTTGAATAGACAGTAAGGGGCGGAATACATCATGGCGCAGGTCGCACAAATGACCAAGAAAGACGTCGGATATATGTTAGCGACCGTATCATTGAATCAGCCATTGCATCCTGAGGTGCGTCCATATATGTTGCTTAATTCGATGAGAAGACATGGTAGCCCCATGTTGTTCAGTTCTTAAACAACATACTGAGTTTCAGGCATACCTAGCCCTGTAAGCTTGTTCAGCGCTTTGATCATAGCGTAAGTCTCACCAACTTGAGCGTTGTAGTCCCTCAGGCTTAATTTCCCACCTAACAACTGTTTTACCCGATACATTGCTGTCTCTGAGAGCGAGCGCTTATGATAACCATACCGCTTTTTCCATTTCTTGTTAGA
>NZ_JAWOTI010000040.1:0-13155 GCF_033338775.1 Vibrio sp. Vb1018 | reverse complement strand
TGCCCAGCTGGCACCGTTACCACGCCATCATTTGGCACTGCAACCCAACCGGAGCCTGTGTTGTATTCTAAGGTGCCCAAGTCACCGGTTTCGGTGTCACCTAAGTTGAGGCCTAGCTCGACTTGAACTGTAGACTCGGAAGCATTCGACAGCGTCACTTTGAAGTTCGCCGTATCCCCCTCATTGATGGTGCCAGCATCGGTAATAGTTACATTCGGGCGGTCATCATCCGGATCGGGGCCTGGCCCCGTGCCGTCATCCACTATCGTCGCCGTACCGGTATCACTGCCTTGCACTGCGCCAATGCCAGTCACCGTCACACTGAAATCTTCTGGGCCTTCATAAACAGCGTCATCAATGGCAGCGATGCGCACATCAAACTCAGTTTGCCCAGCTGGCACCGTTACCACGCCATCATTTGGCACTGCAACCCAACCGGAGCCTGTGTTGTATTCTAAGGTACCTAAGTCACCGGCTTCGGTGTCACCCAAGTTGAGGCCTAGCTCGACTTGAACTGTAGACTCGGAGGCGTTCGACAACGTCACTTTGAAATTCGCTGTCTCGCCCTCATTAACCGTACCTGCATCACTCATCGTTACCGCTGGGCGATCATCATCAGGATTTGAGCCAGGTCCACTACCATCATCTAAAATAGTGGCAGTCCCAGTAACAGGTGTGCTTTGTTCTTCTGTCGTGCCAGAGAGCGTAAACGTTTCTGGGCCTTCAAATATAGAGTCGTCAATAGAGTCTATAGAGACCGTAAAGCCACTTTCACCCGGTGGGATCGAAATGGTAAAGGTTCCGCTTTCACCGACTGAAACTTCTTCTGTTGTACCATCAGAAAATGTTATGAGGACACGCTCATTGACGTAGTCACTCCCGTTATCGTCAGCTGAGCCGCCTGTTGCGGTTCCATCAAGGAGAGAAAGAATGACATCAGTATTGTCTTCAGTTGTTTGACTTAGAGTAATATCGAATACAACTTGGTCACCTTCGTTGATAGTCGGACTAGATATTTCTTGAACTAATATAGTCGGTGGTACAGGGCCATTAATTACTCTGAAAAGATCCAACAAAGATAGTGCTTGAGTTGTAGATAGTCCGATTCCATCAATACCGACGGTCTCAAAATTCGTACTAGCCAACAATTCAGCGCCAGTACGATCTATTGCACCAGTATTTTGGGGGCTAGAACCACTTTCCTCACCAGCAGCTGGCTCAAAATCCTCACCAAGAGCAGCCGGGTCTTCTCCACTAGCGATAGCCTCGATTAGCGCAGTGACATCATCAGTAACGTTAATTGAACTACCTTGCGGTGTTACCTGTTGTACAATTAATTCTGATGTATCAGAAACTTCCTCAATAATTAATTCACCAGGCTGAGGTAGCTGACCACTTTCAAGACTTCTCAGGTTCCCATCAAGCCCTATAACCACGACATTGCTCATCAATGAACTTAACGCTACTCGATCCATGCTCTTCATCCTTGTATTAGTTTAATTAAAGGCTTGTTACTGCACTAAACACGTCTATAGTTTAGACAAAATATGAATTTTTCGTTTTATTCCAAGAGGATTTAGTTTTTTGAGAGTAATAAGGAAAATAACCGAAGAATTTGCCTTCATTTAAACCAGTTTCCGCTATGCTCTTAAGATAAAAAGGTTTTCTACGAAAAAATCGACCACTTACCAAGCAAGCTTTGCCTCGTATGCTAGAGTTTAGAGAGTAAGATTGTTGTTTTTTATTGAATTAAACATTTAAACATCAACAAGTTGATAATACGCACTAAGAAAATTCATTGTTTGTAACTTCTCGTCTCAAATATGAAACAGAATAAGAGCGACATGATTTTAGGAGAACTAACGTGAGATGGAATCGAGTACATATAGCCTGCTGTTGCTTAATAGTGTCTTCACCAGTTTTCGGTCAAACTCTAGAGCAAGCGGTTGCACAGACGCTACAAAATAACCCCGATATTAAAAGTGCATTTAACGAGTTTATGAGCCAGAAGTACATAAATGAAGCTTCATCAGGTGCTTACCTCCCCTCTGTTGATCTAGATGCTGGAATTGGATATGAAGGATTAGACCCGTCAGATGAAGTTGGTCGAGGAGACACGGATTACACTCGAAAGGAAGCTTCAGTGACACTGACCCAACTAATATGGGATGGTAGCGCTACGTTAAATGATATTGATCGAACCGCAGCTGATGCTGAATCTGTTAGATTTCAACTCTTAGCAGATGCTTCAGATAAGGCACTTGAAGTGACTAAAGTGTACTTGGACGCTGTTAAAGCGTATGAAGTCCTAAAGCTTTCAGAAAACAACCTTGCTGTTCATAAAGATATTTACGATGACATTAAAAAACGAGTCAACTCGGGTATCGGCTCTACTGCTGACTTGACGCAGGTAGAAGCACGTTTGGCAAAAGCACACGGAAACTTAGCTGCTGCTCAAAATAACCTGTATGACTCTCACACGATGTTCACTCGTTTAGTCGGTCAAACACCACAAGGGTTAATCTTTCCGAGAGCGGACCAAAACTTTATCCCGTACACGGTTGATGAAGCGGTAGGCTTGGCATTTGAACTTCATCCCGTTATTCAAGTGGCGCTCGCAGACGTAGACTCGGCTAAGTTTCAATACAAACAGTCTAAAGGTGTTAATTACCCAACCATTTCAATTGAAGCTTCGCAAACATGGCGTGACGACGCTGATGGTTTAAAAGGTCGAAGTGATGAGACACTTGCCATGCTGCGTCTACGCTACAACCTATTCAATGGTGGCAGTGATGCAGCGAACTCAGAAAACTTTGCCTACCAGCTAAATAAAGCAAAAGACTTGCGTGAAGGTGCCTATCGCAATGTTGAAGAAGGATTAAGGCTTTCTTGGAGTGCGCTTGATTTAACATTACAACAAAAAGAGTTTCTATCAGATCATGTAGACTCTGCGTCTGAGACCGTAATTGCTTACGAGAAGCAATATCGCATCGGTAAACGAACACTGCTTGATCTATTGAACACTGAAAACGAGCTCTTTGAGGCGCGTAAAGACTACTTAGATTCTAAATACGCAGAGCAGTACGCCAAATATCGAGTGATGAACGCAACTGGGCAACTGTTGAGTGCATTAAGGGTTGAAATGCCTAAAGAATGGCTAGAAGAAGTGGAGTATTAATTATGAAACACATAGCTTTTATTACACTCTCATTAATGCTCTCCGCATGCAGTTCATCAGATCGTGGTGATGAATATGATTACATAGATACCCCAATTGCCGATCAGTGGGCTGATCATATAGATGATGACTCTGACGGAGTCATTAACGAGCGAGATTTGTGCCCGGGTACACCTTTGGGTGCCGAAATAGACAACGACGGTTGTGGTTCGTACGTTGACTCCTCACAAGAAATGCAAATTCGAGTACTATTTGCGAACGATTCCGATGTGATCAACCCTATCTTTACGCAACAAATTCTTGAACTATCAGACTTTTTGAAAGAGTACCCGAACACGTCTATAGAGATTCAAGGTTATGCTAGTCGCACTGGTACTGCAGAACATAATCTTGACCTATCTAAGCGCCGCGCTGAAAACGTTAGAAAAGAGCTAATGAAGAATGGCATTAGTGGAGATAGAGTTACCATTGTCGGCTATGGAGACACAGTACTTGCAACACAAGGTACAGACCAAGTTAGTCACGCATTGAACCGTCGAGTAACCGCAACAGTGATTGGCCACAAGGGTGAAGTGAAGAAAGAATGGACCGTTTTCACAACACTTCCAAAAAGCTAGCACAACAATAAACAGACCGTAAAAATAAAAGGTCTAGCAAATTGCTAGACCTTTTTTGATTTTAAATTTGACTACAGTTTAGCGCTACTACATGTCTTTGTACTGAGCTTCTAAACTCGCAATTAAGCTTTGAGTCACATCATCAACACTTGCACCGTCAAAATGGATGTCCAATGTCGAGCTCCCTTTTGTAATACTCAGGTTTGCCTCAGATCCCCCGTCTGGTGCCACTTCTACATGATACTCTCCGACATCACCAGTATGATCACCTGATTGAAGATCATTAAGAAGCTCTCCAATTTCATCTTTAGATAAGTCGTCAAACAGATCTGAGAAGTCTAGAGCGTCTTCATTTTTATTGAAGTCAGTGACAGTATCAACATCGTTAGTGACTTCACTCCACTTAAAGATGTCCGCCCCTTCTGACCCTGTTAAAGTATCACTACCTAAACCACCAATCAGAATATCATCCCCTTCACCGCCAACGAGTATGTCGTTGCCACCATGACCAAATAGTAAGTCATCACCAGCGCCGCCATATAAATTATCCGATTTATCTCCTTGGTGAGTTTGGTTGAATTCTTCCAAGTTATTTCTAACGTACTCATGTATATCTTCGCCGTCAACGGTAGACACATCCTGACCCGTTTGCTGCGCCACATGTGATTGAATCGCACTTAAGCCTTGTTCATTACCACCAAACTCAATTAAGTCACCTAACAAGATATCGTTACCTTCACCTCCTTGAATAGTGTCTGAACCTTGTTTGAGAGGTACATCTTGACCCAATATCGTTTCAGCAAGCTTAGTAACATCAATATCTGACTCTACCACACCATCAGTGTCATACTGCTTGAGTGTATGTTCATCAACGCCACTCCCAAGACCTATCGCTTCTATAGAGGACAATGCCGCTAGTACTTGATACATGTGTTGAGCTTGTGTCGAGCTATTCCCTTCATCGTAATAACGGATAGAGCCATAATATCTGTCGATATCGCCAAGGATTCTTCCTGTTAGCGGTGAATAAACCTTACCGTAACTATCTATAACGACATCACCTTTGTAGGTAACTGTTTGTCCGTATGAGTAATTGTTTTTACTCGCAATATCTTGCAGGGTAACAAGCTTGCCAGAATTATCGACGTCCAAAATCACTTTCGAGAATTCACTCGGTGCTACACCATAGAGGTATGTTGCTCTATTTGGTTGACCATCCGTAACAAAGTACGTGATATTTTGGCCATTAGGGTTAGGTTGACTGCTGAACCATTCAACGGCCGACTGTAAGCCCGCCTCATAGTTTGTGCCGCCAGAACCCTCATCATCAATTACACGATTCAACTCTTCTACAAACTCTTTTCTTGCTGTAAGAGAACTCAAGTCAACAGAAATCACCGCTGATGCACTTGAAGCAAATTCACTAAGGTGAATATTCACTGTCCCTGGCTTCTCTCCTTGATTTACCGCACTTAACAGCTCATCAAACACATCTAGCACTTCTTGCTTCGCAGTTCCTACCCAGTTACCCATGCTCCCTGAAGTGTCCAGAACAAATGCGATGTTGTAGTCCTGACCTGCAATGATCTCCAATCCTTGAACATCACCAACAATAATATCGTGATCGTCACTACCCGTTATCTGATCATTCCCATGCGATCCCGACTCCAACACATAGTCACGAGCTGTAAGCTCAACGGATTCAGTTGTTGAAGCTGCGTCATTATTTGATCCTTCAACAGACGTAGCAGTAACGCTTAGCGGGAACTCTAAGCTGCCTTCATAATCGAATGGCACTCTGATATCCAGGGAAAGCTTACCATCTGTACCAAGAGTGACAGGGTAATCTCCATTTGAATCTTGCTTAATTGCGACCCCATCAACATACACGTCAACACCGTCTGGTAGATCTTGTACAAGAGCAGTCTGCGCTAAATCCTCACTTCCATCGACATCAACTAGATCAACATCCACATCGACCGAAATCCAGCGATCTTGAAGCACTTCATAAGTGCCATCAGGTTTCAAATCAACAATTTTGTCTGCAAAAACAACGCGTTCAATTTCATATAAATGATCACCTCGGTCATCACTACCTGTATGATCGTTTACCGAATCGATAGAACGACTATCTAATAAAATCCAATATGGAACTTTACCTCCATGATCGTCTTTGAAGGTCATTTTGTAGTCATCAAAGTTCCCTGTTAAGTAGACTGTATCTTTACCATCATGCAGAGTAAGACTGGTCGCGTCATCACCATAAAACGTATCATTGTTACCACCGCCAACAAATACGTCATCGCCACCGCCACCATAGAATACATCGTTGAAATCTGTCCCAACAAACAAGCTGTCGGTGTCACTTAAGTCAGTATTGACTCCCAACACAACACCAGCGTGTGTATTAATTTTAGGTACTGCATTATCCAACCCAAGGTTGGCTGCGACAGCCTCATTTTCGGTATTGGTATTATTTATTGCCGATGTAGCTAAGTGATGGTTTGGATCAATAGCATCTCGTTTAACTAAGTCGCCAACATTGATCGTGATCGTAGGTGCATCTGCGATAGCAACAACATTGATATCAAGTGTATTTGTTACGCCAGTATTTGTGGTATAGCTAATTAATGGAACGTCACCTGACCAATGCTCAGCAGGTTCAAATATGTAACTACCATCTCGGTTTACTAGTAACGTACCACTAGTCAAAGAAACACTTTCGCCTACCTCGTAATCAGCACCATCGATAGTAAGATGATCTACCATCAGAATATTGTCGCCGTCAGAGTCATTAAGCAATACATTCCCTTGTAGAGTATTGTCTTCTATGGTTTCGCCCAAATCACTTTCCGTTTCCGTCGGTAAGTTCTCATGTACTACAACATTGATCGCCAAGTTAGATTCTGCTGAATCACCATTCGAGCTTTCTGTACTCGTTGCAGTCAAATTGATAGTGAAGTCATCATGGGAGCCCGCAGGTGGAGTCACAGTAAGTGCATCTAATGCCCAACTTGTCACGTCCAGTTCTTCATCAATAGTTGCGACAGTAATAGAACTATTTCCATCTGAAAGGATCGCACCTACAGGTAAGCCAGTTAGCGTGACTTTAAGTGATTCAGAGCCATCTGTATCATTTAAGCTTGCTTTAATTTCAGAGAGCGGTATCGCTGTATCTTGTAACCCTTCGTTCAGCTGGTATGTTTCGTAAAACGCAACACCATTAACTTCTTGTAGTTCAGACGTTCTGATATCAGTTGCTTCTAGTGCACTTTCATCACTAACTACGTAAAGACTACTATTGCTCAGGTTGACAGGCGCTTGTCCATTAATGGATACATCCACATTAAAGTTACCCGGACCACTTTGGTTATGGTGATAAATTTCAATTGGATAAAAGCCAGATACCGAAGGGGTAAAGCTAGCTCCCTTAATATCACCACTGTCGCTCCCCCAACGAGCTTGATCAAGTAACGTACCACCCAACTTAATTGCAAGGCTATCATCGGCTTGACCGACAAAGTCGTAACTCGAGCCAGCTTCGAGATAAACAAGAGATGTGACTAGAACGGCCTCATTTGCCAAGGTTGCATGAGTCCCTAAATCTTCCACATTTGCCCAACTCAATCGAGTACCATCGGCTTCATTAAGAGCGTTGATCGCTGAGATTAGAGTCTCTCCATTGACCCCCATACCATCACTAGAACCAACTTGAACATTACTCCATGTCGTAACGTTAAACTCTTGTTGAGGCAATGAGTTTAATGGCGTCACTGCAATTAAGTTCGGTTTGTCAGCTACAGGGTTCACGTCTATTGTCAGTGTCGACTCTTGACCAGAGCTCTGCCCATCTGTCGGTTTAAAACCAATTTGAGCGTAACTAGATTCCTGATCTCCGACTTGATTTCCGCCGAAGCTGTCACTGCCTGATTCATTTAATTCAGGTACAAAACGAACACCGTTTTCCTCAAAAAGCGATTTATCGAGGACTTGATCGATTTGTACAGACTGCCAATCGCCTTGCGAATCTCTGTACTCTAATGAGCCATCGCTAGGAAGCGTTGTAATTTGGACGGATAGATCTGATACATCAGAGTCCACATCGCTAATACCGAATGATGACCAATCAAGCATCACTTGAGTATCTTCATTCATCTCAACCACTGAAGGCGAAGATTCAGGAGCATCATTCACATTTACCAGAGAAACATTTACCTCGGCAGTATCAATCCCGCCAGTTCCATCGATAACCTCAACCTGAAGCGTATAATCGCCCAAGTCAACATCATCGATTGTCTTGTTCAATGAAATCTCTCCACTTGTCGGGTCGATATCAAAAATACCATTAGTGCTCGAGCCATCTGCAAAGCGGTATACAAGCACGTCATTATCGTGATCTTCAGCAACGACCGTGCCGATAACGGCCCCACTCACCGTGTTTTCGTTAACTGACCCGAAGTCGTAAACATCATCATTTGGTTTGTCACCAGCACTATCGCCGCCAGAAATAAACTCTGGAGCGTGCTGAGCATCTATAATAGAGACTGTTACTTCATTCGAGTCACTTGCAAGCGTCGAATCTGCACCAACCGTATCAATTAGAGTCACGGTTAGGTTTTCAAGATCTTCGTAAATACCATCATCGAGAGTTTTTATATCAATCGGCGCCGACGTTTTACCCGCTGGAATCGTGACTGTGTACGTACTTGGAGCAATATAATCTTTGTCATCAACATTCCCTCCGATTGTGAATGTTACCAGTACATCTTCATCTGCTTTTTGGTCAATGTTGACGATAAATTTTGCATCACTACCTTCATCAACTGAGGATTGATCTGAGCTAATAGTCACTTTCGGTGCACTTTGGGCATCAACGATCACAACACTTGCGCTGTTATTTGAAGCAATGCTCGCATCAGCGCCATCAACCTCTTTAATGGTTACTGTGAAAGATTCTGCGCCCTCATAAATACCATCGGTGACCGTCAGTAGGTCAAGAGCAGCTGAAGATTGACCCGCAGGAACTTCAACACTCAGAACGCCAACAAAATCTTTTCCATCTTGGGCCACGCCACTATATTCGACATGAACCGTAACACTCTCATCTGCAACTTTATCAAGTGTCAGCGTAAAGCCTGCCGTTTCACCTTCATTTACGCTGTTTTGATCGGCACTAATACTAACTAAAGGTGCAGGATCAGAATCCACAATATTTGCGTTACCAGTTGCAATACCATTACTGGTGACACTACCGATTTCCGTAACCGTCAGACCAAAGCTCTCATCACCTTCATGGACATTATCTAGTTTGGTCGGGACTGCGACTTTAATTTCAGCGACACCTGGAGGTATGGTAACGTCTCCATTAGGCGCCATATCTAATGTTTGAGTTTGACCATGAGTATCCACATAGGTCACTACCATAGTGCCTAAATCAACATCTTCCGCAGTATAGCTATCATTTGTTGTTGACTTCAGATTGACGACAACGGCCTCTTGAACAGGGTTAGAGAGTAAAACGGTAAATATTGCGTCAGTTCCTTCAATGACATCGCCGGCATCTACTACGCTAAGTTTTGTACTGTCATTATCAAGAACTGTTGCCGTCCCCGTTTCACCGCCGATCTCAAGAACGATCGTTTCGCTGCTTTCCACAACCAAGTCATCAATAGTCGGAATCGATATTTCGAAGCTACTTATACCTGCAGGAACAATCAAGTAACCACCTAAGAAAACAACACCATTTGTATAGGTTGCATTTGATAGATTTACGTCATTCTTATCAACTGAAGAACCTTGAGCAAGCATATCAACTTGGTACTTAACGGCAGTGCTAGTGGTTTCATTTAGAACAACCGAGAACGTGACATTGTCACCCTCAGTCACGCTATCACCGACCACAGACAGGCTTGGCCCATTTTCAGCAATATTACCATCTAGCATTTCATTAACGATATTGACTGTAGATGGATCGCTAACGCCATTTTCAGAGTCGACTGCCACATATCCAAAGCTGTCTTCGGCAGGTACACCTTCTACATAACGTAACTCCCAGTTCCCTTCATTTTTCGTAGAAAAATCTAACTGAGTAATGACCGAACCTTCAGGAAGAGCTAGATCTTTCCCATAACCAACGCTTGTTTCTTGGAATAGCATGAAGTTGCCTTCAGGCTTCAAAAACTCGAACGTTTGAGTCTGTTGGACATTATTTGAATCTAAGTATGTAACCGTAATAAGTGCTGCGTTGTCATCACCGTAATCAAACAATCCACCTAATCCATCTAAGCCAAGGTTTACGCTGCCCACAGGATTATTAGACAAATCGATCGTAATCGTTTCACCTTTCTCAATACCCTGCCCATCATTGTCAGCGATACCATTGCCGATGTGTGACACCTGGCGGTTGTACTGCGCAAGCTCACCGCTATCAGAAGAAATGGTGATAGAAGCTCCATTTGCTAAATGCTCAGTACGGGAGTGTGATGGACCTCCGTCCTCACTTAGCCCCCAATTATTGAAATCTGTTGTAGACTCGGAACTATTTAGTGTATCTGGGCGATCCTTGATACCTAATAAGAAACCCACATTATCAGCTTCATAGTAAAGGCTGTCTTTGTCATAAAGCGTATCGCTTACTTCTTTAATTTCGTGCAGCTCACCATCACTATCTTTAAAGAACAACGTACCTGAGGTTGGCAGTTCAGTAATTCGGACATGTAGATCGTTGCCTTTTAAGTCGTCTTCAACATCCGCGATATGATCTTGAGAGTCACCGTGACCCAGAGGCTTCGTATCGGTATCAAACACAACGTGCGTAAGCTGATCATCGGCCACATGCGTAAAGTCTTCACTGTCAGGTTTGTCGTTTACTGGCGTGACATCGACGTTAACAATGGTGGATTCACTGACACCACCGGAGGTGACGATGTAGGTGAAGCTGTCTGCCCCGTGGAAGTTGTCGTTTGGCGTGTAAGTGACGCTGCCGTCCGGGTTGACCGAGACCGTGCCGTTAGCTGGACCGTTATTGGTATCCAGCGACACCACTTTGTCGTCGCCTTCGAACGTGTCGTTACCTAAAACCTTGATGATGGTTGGTGTGTCTTCCACAACCGTCGCGCGGTCAGATTCAATATCTGCCACAGGCGCCACTGTGAAGTTCACCGTTTGGCTAACGCTTTCACCGCTTGGATCGGTGGCGGTAAAGGTTAGGGTTTCTGAGCCGTTCCAGTCCGCAGTTGGGCTAATGGTCGCGATGCCATTTTCAATCGACACCAACACGTTGCTGTTGCCGGACACTGAGAAGTTCAGTGCGGAGTCGCTGTCTTTAAATGCGTCGTTTAAATCAATCGTGTAGATCGTAAAATCTTCTGCTAACACTTGATCTGAAATCACATTGTCGACTGTTGGTGCATCGTTAACGCGATTCACAATCAAACTATCACTGTCGCTAACCGTTGGATTAACACCATCCGATACTGATGCGCTGATCGTTAGGTCTTTAAGGTTGAGTTCGTCGTTGTTAACCGCGTCAACACCCGCTTGAGTCAGTTTGACTTCATCGCCAACTAGCGCAAAGTAGCCGTTTGAGTTGTTTTCTAAAGAAACGGTTAATTGCTCTTCTGGCGTGTCGATATCAGCGACTTCCAACGTTGCCACTACCGTATCGGTATTCACTGCATCTTCAGTGATACTTTCTACAGCATCGACCTTGATCGTTGGCGCATCGTTTACTGGGTTAACGGTAACAGCTACTTTCGCTTGGTCAGTCAGCGAACCATCAGTGATGGTGTAAGTGATTTCGGCGTCACCATTGAAGTTCTCGGCCGGTGTAAAGACCAATTTTCCATCAACAATCTCAACTGTGCCTTGCGCTTCAGGTACAGACGCCGATTGGATAGACAACTTATCGCCATCAATATCGGTGTCGTTTGGCAGGACATCAATCGTCACTGGCGTGTCTTCGTCAGTAACGGCATTGTCATTGGTCGCCACTGGCGCATCGTTCACTGGCGTCACATCGACGTTCACCGTGGTGGACTCACTGACCCCACCCGACGTGACGATGTACGTGAAGCTGTCTGTACCATGGTAGTTATCGTTCGGCGTGTAGGTCACGCTGCCATCCGGGTTGACTGAGACCGTGCCGTTGGCTGGGCCGTTGTTGGTATCCAGCGACACCACTTTGTCGTCGCCTTCAAACGTATCGTTACCTAAGACCTTAATGATGGTTGGCGTGTCTTCCACAACTGTCGCGTTGTCTGCCACGATGTCCGCTACAGGGGTAACCGTAAAGTTCACCGTTTGGCTAACGCTTTCGCCGCTTGGATCGGTGGCCGTAAACGTCAACGCTTCTGAGCCGTTCCAGTCTGCGGTTGGAGTGAACGTAGCAATACCATTGACGATCGCCACTTGAATGTTGCTATTACCAGAGACGCTAAACGTTAACTCGCCATCCACGTTATCCACATCGCTGAAAGCGGTATTCAGATCGATGCTGTATGGCGTAAAGTCTTCCGCCAAGGTTTGGTCTGCAATGCTGCTTTCAACCACAGGCGTGTCGTTTACGGCATTTACGGTGACATTGACCGTCGCTTGGTCAGTCAGTGCACCATCGGTCACGGTGTAAGTGATTTCAGCATCGCCATGGAAGTTCTCAGCCGGTGTGAAGACCAGTTTGCCATCAACGATCTCAACTGTGCCTTGTGTTTCAGGTACGGAAGCCGATTCAATCGACAGCTTATCACCATCAATATCGGTGTCGTTTGGCAGGACATCAATCGTCACTGGCGTGTCTTCGTCAGTAACGGCATTGTCATTGGTCGCCACTGGCGCATCGTTCACTGGCGTCACATCGACGTTCACCGTGGTGGACTCCGATACCCCACCGGACGTGACGATGTAGGTGAAGCTGTCTGTACCGTGATAGTTGTCGTTTGGCGTGTAAGTGACGCTGCCATCCGGGTTGACCGAGACCGTGCCGTTGGCTGGACCGTTGTTGGTATCGAGCGACACCACTTTGTCGTCGCCTTCGAACGTGTCGTTACCTAAGACCTTAATGATGGTTGGCGTGTCTTCCACAACCGTCGCGTTGTCTGCCACGATGTCCGCCACAGGCGCCACTGTGAAGTTCACCGTTTGGCTAACGCTCTCGCCGCTTGGATCGGTAGCGGTAAAGGTCAATGCTTCTGAGCCGTTCCAGTCTGCGGTTGGAGTGAACGTAGCAATGCCATTGACGATCGCCACTTGAATGTTGCTGTTGCCAGAGACGCTAAACGTTAACTCACCATCCACGTTATCCACATCACTGAAGGCCGTATTTAGATTGATGGTGTATGGCGTAAAGTCTTCCGCCAAGGTTTG
>NZ_JAWOTI010000039.1:0-14840 GCF_033338775.1 Vibrio sp. Vb1018 | reverse complement strand
GAGTTCTTTTAGTTGTTGATTTCATAACACTCTCCAATTTTGGGGTGGAAAGTGTCAACCTTATTTAGGACGGCACACTTAACACAATAAAACCTGCTCCGATGAGCAGGTTTTTTAATATTCGTCATTGTCTTCTTATTGAACATACATATAATAACGCAACTGATAAACGTTATCATTAGCATGGTAAAGGATTAAACAATGAAAAAACTGCTAACTCTTTCAGCACTAACTTGCGCTACTCTAGCTCCAACAGCAATGGCTGCTGAAGAAGTGAACGTCTACTCTTACCGTCAACCTTTCCTAGTTGAACCTATGTTCAATGAGTTCACTAAAGAAACTGGTATCAAAGTAAACGTAAAATTTGCTAAAAAAGGCTTAGCAGAAAAGCTAGCTCAAGAAGGTGAGTACAGCCCTGCTGACGTTATTCTTACGACAGACATCAGCCGTCTAGCTGAACTGACAAACAAAGGTTTAGTTCAGAAAGTCGATAGCAAAATCATTGAAGAAAACGTACCTGCTCAATACCAAGATAAAGAGAATGAGTGGTTTGCTCTAACTCTACGTTCTCGTAGCGTTTATTCATCACGTGATCGCGTAGGTAAACTAGGCGCAGATTTCAACTACGCAGACTTAGCTAAGCCAGAGTTCAAAGGTAAAATTTGTACTCGTAGCGGTAAGCACCCGTACAACGTTTCTCTAGTTTCAGCAATGATTGCTCACAATGGCGAAGCAGAAACCAAAGAGTGGTTAGAAGGCGTGAAAGCAAACCTTGCTCGCAAACCACAAGGCAACGATCGTGCACAAGTTAAAGCGATCAAAGAAGGCCTATGTGATGTTTCTCTAGGTAACAGCTACTACCTAGGTAAAATGGTTAACGACAAAGAGCAAAAAGCTTGGGCTGATGCAGTTTACATCAACTTCCCTAACCAAGAGACTACAGGCACTCACGTGAATATCTCTGGTATGGCGATGGCTAAGTACTCTCCAAACAAAGACAATGCTGTGAAGCTAATGGAATTCCTAACGGGTGACAAAGCGCAGCAAATGTACGCAGAAGTTAACTACGAGTACCCAGTTAAAGAAGGCGTGAAGCGTTCTGAGCTTGTGGAATCTTGGGGTGACTTTAAAGCAGACAAGCTTTCTCTAGACGATATTGCAGCCAACCACGAAGCGGCAATTAAGCTATTAGATGAAGTGAAATTTGACCTTTAATTCCTTGTGGGGGTATAACAGTACCCCCATTTGATTAAAGGATATGAGATGTATTTGCAACAGCATTTGTATTTCATACAGCCTTGCAGTAATTAGGCGATGAAAGATAAACACTCTTTATGGAAAACCAGTAGTGGGGTAATAACTCTGCTACTGGTTTTGCCGATCTTAGCGATCTTCTACACCGCAATTGGTGAAACGGATGATTTGTTTGCTCATTTAATGGCAACGGTCATGCCGACTTATATTTTTAACACGGTTGCGCTAACTGTTGGCGTAATGGTGCTGTCCTTAATTCTTGGTATTCCAAGCGCTTGGATAATGGCCATGTGTAAACTGCCGACCGAAAAATGGTTGCAGTGGGCATTGGTGCTACCTCTTGCAATGCCAGGTTATATCATTGGTTATATTTTTACTGATTGGTTTGATTTTGCAGGCCCGATTCAGATCTTTTTGCGTGATGTAACCGGATGGGGACCTGGCGAGTATTGGTTCCCTGACATTCGTACGTTGCCTGGTGCGACCTTTGTGTTGGCTTTGGTGTTGTATCCTTACGTGTATTTATTGTGCCGGGCTGCGTTTATGGAGCAAAATGTATCTTTATTGCAAAGCGCGCGTTTGCTCAAGTGCTCTCCATGGGAAAGCTTTTGGCGCATCTCGATGCCGTTAGTAAGACCCTCTATCGCAGTAGGTTTATCATTGGTCGCAATGGAGACCATCGGTGACTTTGGTACGGTAAGTTACTTCGCGGTGAATACGTTAACCACAGCGGTCTACGATACTTGGTTGGGGTACTCTAATCTTAATGCGGCAGCCAAGATTTCTGCCATGATGCTCGTCATTGTAGTACTGCTTCTTAGTGCCGAACGATACAGCCGCCGTAAACAAAAGCTTTTTCAAAGCCAATTTAACAGTCACGAAGATTTTCGTTACGAGTTGACGGGCTGGAAAAAGTGGACCGCACTGGTTTGGTGTTGGGGCTTGGTTTCAGTCGCTTTTATTTTGCCGCTACTACAGCTGATTGATTATGCGATCACTTATTTTGCGCAGAGTTGGACCTCAGAGTTTCGTGAATACGCATGGAATAGCTTAGTTGTGTCTGTTATTGCTGCGATTATTGGTGTTGCTGTCGCACTGATCGTTAACTTTACCCATCGAGTCAATGGTAAACGAGAAAGCTTGGCATTTATGCGTCTTTCTTCTATGGGCTATGCAGTACCAGGAACGGTACTAGCCATCGGTGTGATGGTCGCTGTGCTGTTTATGGATCATCGTGTCAACGACGTTGCTAAAGCCATGGAGTGGGGAAGACCGGGACTTATTTTTTCTGGCTCCATGTTCGCCCTGGTTTTTGCCATGGTTGTGCGCTTTTCAGCGGTGGCGATTGGTAGTATCGAAAGTAATTTAAATAAAATTTCTCCGTCGTTAGATATGGCATCGCGCACTATGGGTTGTAAGCCCAATGTCATGCTGTGGCGCGTGCACTTTCCGCTGGTTAAGCGCGGTGCACTGATTGCGGCTTTATTAGTGTTTATCGAGTCGATGAAAGAGCTTAATGCGGCTTTGTTACTTCGTCCGTTTAACTTTGAAACACTAGCCACATACGTTTATAACTTCGCCTCGGATGAGCATTTAGAATTGGCCGCTTTGCCAGCGGTTCTGTTGGTTCTTGTTGGGTTGATCCCGCTTGTTGTTGTTAACCGTTCACTGGAGCAAAATCACTGATGAGCTGTGCATTATCAATTAAAAACCTAACGTGCCAATATGACGATCAAACTGTACTCGAATCATTGTCTCTTGAGGTAGAACAAGGGCAGATTGTCTGTTTGCTAGGAGCCAGTGGCTGTGGGAAAACAACACTATTAAAGGCCGTTGCGGGATTATTGCCGTTAACGTCAGGCGAAATGAGTCTAAATTGCGTCACAATTGATGATGGGGAAAACTGGTTGCCGCCAGAACAGCGTAATATCGGGATGATTTTCCAAGATTACGCACTTTTTCCTCACTTGACGGTGGAGCAAAACATTGCCTTTGGCTTAAAGCAGTGCTCGACAAAAGAGAAAAATGCCAAAGTTCAAGAGATGTTAGAACTCGTGCATCTTCAAGGTTATGGCGATCGTTATCCTCATCAATTGTCTGGTGGACAGCAGCAGCGTGTTGCGATTGCTCGCTCATTAGCTTACAGCCCAGACTTATTGTTACTTGATGAACCGTTTTCTAATATTGATACGCAAGTTCGCCATGAGTTGATAAGTGAGATCCGTAAGATTTTTAAGGCCCAAGGTGTGACTGCCATTTTTGTTACGCATAGCCGTGAAGAGGCTTTTGCTTTCGCCGATAAAATGGCAGTGATGAACAATGGAGTCATCGAGCAATATGGCACAGCATCTGAGCTTTACTACCAGCCTTCAAGTAAATTTGTCGCTGATTTCTTAGGTGGTGGCAGTTACCTTGCTGCTAAACGGGTTTCGAATTCAGAATATGAAACCCACTTGGGCGTGGTTGAAGCCACGGCTCAACAAGATATTCCAGTACAGGCGGAGTGCTCTTTACTGCTAAGACCGCAGCATGTGCAAATTCAATCCGATGAAGATAGTTCGGTAACCGTATTGGAACAGCATTTTATGGGTGATCACTGCCGTTATGTGATTAACGCGAATGGTGACCGTTTGTTAGCTACAGCTTCGCAAGCATTAAATATAGGTGAGTCCGTCGCGGTGAAAATTGAAACGCAAGGCGTCCTGGCATTTGCTTAACGCTCCTGAGTATCTTTTCTATCTCGTTTACGACTTCCCAACATACAATAAAAAAGCCCGGCTGTGGAGCCGGGCAAGTGCTCTTCTCCTGTTGATGAGCGCCTTTTCAGACAGCGTTGACTCTCATCATAGTGCTCGAAGCGGGCACAAGGTTCAGTTATAAAGACAAGAAGTCTTTAAACTGTTGAAGAACACGTTCCGCAGTGTCCTTATCTTGCATCTCTGCAAAAATTCGTAGCAGTGGCTCAGTGCCAGAGAAGCGAGCGATGATCCAACCGCCGTTCTTGAAGTAGACTTTCGCACCATCTTCATAGCTGACTTTTTCGATTTCAAACTCAAACTCAGGCAACTGCTTTTCAACATAAATCTTGTTGAACAGTACGTCTTTTTGCGCTGGTTTGAACTTGCAATCGCCTTCTGCCATGTAGGCATAGCCGTACTTGCCGTAGATTTCATCCAGCAACTCAGACAGCTTCTTGCCGGTTACTGAAATCATTTCTACCAATAGGCTTGATGCGAATACGCCGTCTTTACCTTTGATGTGGCCGCGAATGGTTAGGCCACCAGAGCTTTCCCCGCCAATCAGTGAGTCATCCGCTTCCATTTGGGAGCTGATGTGCTTAAAGCCTACAGGAACCTCAAAGCATTTCTCGCCATGATCTTCGGCGACTTTATCGAGAAGGTGGGTGGTTGCGATGTTACGTACCACGGAGCCTTTCCAGCCTTTGTATTCAAGTAGGTAGTAGTAAAGCAGCAGTAGCACTTCATTTGGATGAATGAAGTTACCTTTTTCGTCGATAATACCAAGACGGTCCGCATCGCCATCAGTACCGATGCCAATATCGTAACCTTGCTCTTTCACTAGGTGCATCAAACGGTAGAGTGTTGCAGCGCTTGGCGAAGGCATTAACCCACCGAAGTCTGGGTTTTTGCCATCGTTAATCACATCAACGTCACAGCGGCCGTTGATTAATACGGTTTGCAGTGCGTTTTTCGCGACACCAAACATTGGGTCGATCAAAACACGTAAATTCGCCTTCTTGATCGCTCCGATGTCGATAAAGTCGATGATTGAGTCAACGAATTCGTTCATCGGATTGATGATTTCAATCAGCTTATCTTCAACCGCTTGTTCAAAGTCGACGCTTTTTACATCTTGCGCAGTGAGCGCGTCTATTTGTGATTCGATTTTTTGGGTGATGATTTCATCTGCGTCACGACCACCTTCAATGAAGACTTTAATGCCGTTGTAATCGGCAGGGTTGTGTGATGCGGTAATACATGCCGAGTATGCGCAGCCCATTTCTTTCGCTTTAAACATTACGATAGGTGTTGGGACAAATTTGTCGATAAAGCTAACCATAATGCCGTTTGCTGCTAGAACTTCAGCGAACCAACGACCTGCTTTATCGGAAAGAAAACGACGGTCATAGCCAATCACAAAACCGCGATCAGCAACCGATTCGTTATTCGTGATGTTTGCAACTGCTTGGGCAACCAAGCGTACGTTATCTTTGGTGAACTCCTCACCAATAAATGCACGCCAACCGCCTGTACCAAATTTGATCATGATTCGATCCTCGATAAGAGCGGCATCCCACCGCGTCTTAAATCTTTGCTAGCGAACCGATGCACTTGTAAAACATAAATGCACCGGATAAATCAAAAGGGGAGAAGGACTCCCCCAAAAGATGATTAACCTAGAGTAACGATAACTTCGTTTACTGAACCTTCCGCTTGAACTGGTACAGATGCACCATTTACAGCTTCACCGTTCACGGTAATCGACTTAACGCTTTTGCTTACTGAGTCTGGGTTAACGACTTTGATGTTGTACGTTGCTCCTAGCCATTGGCGAGTCACTTCGAAACCAGGCCAGTTCGTTGGGATACATGGATCGATAGTTAGGCCATCGAAGCCTGTACGCACACCAAGAATAAAGTTGGTAACAGCGAAGTAAGCCCAGCCTGACGTGCCTGTTAACCATGGGTGGTTTGCACGACCGTGGTCTTGGTGGTCACGACCCATGATGAACTGAACGTATGAGTATGGTTCTGCAATACGTTTTTCGATGATGTCGTTCTGGTTGTATGGGTTTAGCGCATCGTAGAACTTCATTGCACGATCACCACGACCCAGTTTCGCTTCAGCTACCCAAGCCCATGGGTTTGGATGCGAGAATATCGCACCGTTCTCTTTTACGCCTTGGTAAACACGAGTTACGAAGCCGATATCATCATTCGGTGTTGCAAAAGATGGTGAGTTTAGGTGAAGGCCGTATTCAGAGAACAGGTTCTCATCGACAGCGTCCATCGCTTTTTCGCCGCGCTCTTGAGATACCGCACCAGAAAGTACCGCAAGTGTGTTTGACTCTAGGTGTACTCGGCCTTCCGCTTGTTGCGCAGTACCGATCTTGTCGCCATTCTTCGTCAGACCACGGATGTACCAACCGCCTTCGTCATCCCAAAGGTGGGTTTCACACGCTTCACGAACGTTTGCTGCCATCACCGTGTATTTTTCAACGTCGGCTTGTTTACCTAGGTATTTCGCTAGGTCGATGAACTCCTGCAGTGCCCAGAAATGTAGGAACGACACCATTGACGATTCGCCGCCACCTAGGTTCAGACAGTCGTTCCAGTCTGCACGCAGCCCTTTACAGATACCGGTTTGACCTACGTATTCAGCCGAGAAGTCTAGCGCGGCTTTCATGTGGTCATAAACCGTTGCATCGCCACCGTCGGCGTAAGGGAGCACTTCGTCGAAGAAGCTGTGCTCACCGGTTTCCATCACGTACTTACAGATGGTTGGAACTAGCCATAGATGGTCATCGGAACAAGTGTCTTCGATGCCGTGAATTTTGTCTTCATCAGAAGGTGTTGGAACTACGGTTGGAGACTTCGATGGTTTAACATCCGCTTTTTCTGGGTCAAACCAATCTGGATCGAATAGGTGTAGACCGTAGCCCGCTTTTACTTGGCCACGCAGTAGGTCAACGATACGTTTGCGCGTCATTGCTGGGTTAGCGTGAGGAACTGAGATTGCATCTTGCGCTGTATCGCGGTAACCAAGACCTGTACGGCCTCCCACCTCGATGAATGAAGCAAAGCGAGACCACACAACACAAGTTTCCGCTTGGTATAACGTCCAAGCGTTGATCATGGTGTCTAGGCCTTCGTTTGGCGATTTCACTTGGAACTTGCCACAACGCTCATCCCAGTGTGCTTTGATGCCAGCAAATGCATTGTCGACTTCTGCAAGGTCTTGGTACTTAGCACGTAGACGCTCACCGTTGCCTTTACCGATACCTAGAATGTAAGCAAAGCGAACTTCTTCACCTGGTTGGATAGTAAATTGCTTGTGCAGAGAGCCACAGTGGTTGTAACACGTTTGTGCGGTGTTAAAACACTTACCTTGTTCTACTGCTAGTGGGTTTGCTTCGTCGCGGTATAGACCTAGGAAGCTATCACGTTGACCGTCGTATGAATCTGGATCAAACGTTGACGCTAGGTAGTAGAAGCCTTCGAAATCGTTAGTGTTGTAGTACAGGTCGTATTCAATCACACCTTCGTTGTAAGCCGTACCTGCAGAGTAGAGAGACATCTGGTGGTTTTGGTTATCAGACTGAATGTGGCTGAATGAGAACTCAACAAATGAGAATGCACTGATCGTACGTGGTTTGTCAGAGGTGTTTTTAATCACTACATCCCAGATTTCAGCGTCTTCGCCTTTTGGCACGAACAGAGTTTTTGTTGCGGTAATACCGCTGTATTCACATTTGAACTTAGAGTAAGACAAGCCGTGACGAACTTCGTAGTTTGCTTCGTCTAGGCTCTTCGCAACTGGTTGCCAAGAGATTGACCAGTAATCACCTGTCTCATCATCACGCAAGTAAACGTAGTGTCCTGGGCGATCGAATGTCGCATTTGGACGGAATTTAGTAACACGGTTGTATTCTGGAGAGTTGTAGAACGAGTAGCCACCCGCGTTGTGCGAGATAACCGTACAGAACTTCTCAGTACCTAGGTAGTTGGTCCATGGTGCTGGTACGTCAGGGCGAGTGATGACGTATTCGCGATTCTCGTTATCGAAATAGCCGTATTTCATTTGTGTCTTTCCTTTTTACGAAGCTGCATCAGCAGCCAAAATTTAAAAACTCTTCAAGCGTGATGTTTCGACATCAGTTTTGTATTACTTCCACGGTTTACGGTAATTCACTCCCTGCAAATCAAGCAGAGGTAGATGGCCTTTCAAGCGTGATAAATAGTCGGTCCAATCTCGGTGTTGTTTGTCTGTCCAACATGCTTCTGCCATTGCAGTTAAACGAGGGAAGATCATGTAGTCCATGCGAGGTTGGTTATTGATAATTTCGCACCATAATGCTGTTTGAATGCCCCAAATGCGCTTACGTATTGGGTCGTCAGCAGGCACTTCAGCGAGCGGCTCGTAGTTGTAAGCTTTTTCTAGTGGCAGTGGGTTTGCCCAGTCCACGCCCGGTTCTTCAGGTGCGTAGTCTTGGGTCATATCTAGGTAAGTGGTTTGTGCTGGTTGCAGCACCACATCAAAGCCTTGGCGAGCACAGTTCAATGCCGCTTCTTCGCTTAGCCATGAGTAGATCACCGTATCTTTACTGACTTTGTCGCCGTGTTGAGCTTCTTCCCAGCCCAGCATGCGTTTGCCCAATTTACGAAGTTTGTCTTCGGCATAACGCAAGAAGTGTCCTTGCAAATCTTTGTAGTCGCTGTAACCCAGTTGTTCCATTAGTGCTTGGCATGCTGGGCTTTTTGACCATACGCCGTTAGGTACTTCGTCGGCACCAATATGAACGTAAGGCGCAGGAAAAAGCGCAGAGACCTCTTCTAGCACTTTGTCGATAAATTCATAACTCCCCGGCAGAGCAGGGTTAATGACGTTGTCGTTGTAATGCTGAATACTGCGGTATTCGGTGGTATCTTCTGCTTCTACCAATAGGTGTGGTAACGACTTGATGGCGGCTCGGCAATGACCAGGTACATCAATTTCAGGAATGATGGTGATGCCGCGTTGCGATGCAAATTCGATAACGTCTTTGATGTCTTCTTGTGTGTAGAAGCCGCCGTAACGTTCATCAAAGTGCGTGTACTGTGGTTCATTGATCTCATCCAATCCGCGCCAAGCACCAATATCGGTCAGTTGAGGCAGTGATTTGATTTCAATTCGCCAACCCTCATCGTCGGTAAGATGCCAATGGAACGTATTGAACTTGTAATGAGCCAGTTGGTTGATCAAGCGTTTGACTTGCTCAACGGAGTGAAAATGACGAGCACAATCCAGCATCATACCGCGGTAACGAAAGCGTGGTCTGTCCTTGATTGAACAGCAAACTACTTCCATTGAGTTAGGTTGATCGCCAACTTTGACTAGTTGTAATAACGTTGCACAAGCATGGGTAAAACCAGACGAAGATCCTGCTTCAATTTTGATTGACTCTTCGGCTACTTTCAGTTTGTAAGCGCCTTCATCCAAGGTTGGGTTGCCTTTGAAGATGATCTGACTGCCATTGTCTGATGCGAACTCAAATTGGTGAATGCGCTTAAGCTCTTCAAGTAGCCATTCTTTAGCTGAATTGGCCAGGCTTGAATAAACCGCGACGCCAGCATGATGATCAAAGCTAAAATAGTGATCGCTGACCTCAATATGGTTTGGTTTTGGCAGCAAGGGCTGTGCATGGGTTAAACTTGCCGGAATCTCACTGCGTTCACGGTATGGTGAAGCTAATACGATAGGCGTGACATCCACTTGTGCGCGCTGTGGGTTTCCATCAACGACAAAGTTGATCATCGCTTCGTTAAAGCCATCCGAGTAATAACGGAATGGGTTCGAACCAATACTGAATTCACAGTAATAGTGATGGTTGGCAGCCAGTACCACCCCTTCTGGTTTAAGTGTGCAAAAACTACCAATTTGAGTCAGTTGACCATTTGAAACGCTGTCTGGAAGAATGTAACGATCGAAAGCGAAAGTTAAGCTCCAGCTGTTTAGGTCTTGGTCGCTCAAGTTATGAAAGGTGAGGCCAAAGCGGCAGTTTTGTTTCTGCTCAGAAAGGACTACGAGATCAACACGATATTCCATATCTACTCCTACGCCGCACTGAGCGAGTAAAGGTTATGTTCTGGTTTGCCAGCAAACATAATTGCGCCTTCAATCGCGTCAAACTGTGGCTCAACAATCCATTGCTGAACTGGTGGTGAAAGCCAACGTACAATGCGTTCAGCTATGCTGCCCATTAAACAAATACGTGTTGCGCCGCGCTTGTTTAATGCCACGAGAAACATTTCTATATCCGCTGCGGTTTGCTTCAGCATTTCAATGGCCAGTGCATCGCCTTGTTCCGCATGTTGGAAAATAGCCGGAGAAAACTGCCCATAATCACGAGGAAGCGCCTGTTTTGACCACGCCACCACGTTGTCGACCTCATTTTCGAAATGCGTCATAACGTGTTGTGCTAGGGGCGTTTTTTCTCTGATGCCATCTTCAGCTAACAAAACTTGCTGAACTAGGCGTAGCCCCATCACTGCGCCGCCACCTTGATCCGAAATAGGGAACTCACGACCACCGACAACGTGTTGCTCCAATCCGTTAAGGTAGATGCCACAAGAACCGGTTCCCGCAATCATGATTGCGCCATCTTCGCCATTGTGCGCACCAACGCACGCACCGTAGGCATCGGTATTCAGAGTCATACTGGCAAATGGATGAGGAAGAGACATGAAGGCTTGCCAAGATGCTTTGTGCTCTGCGCCAGCAAGGGCTAAGCCGACGTGCATCGACGCGAAATCTTGTTGTGTCAGACCGCCTTGCTCGGTAGCCGAAGTGATGGATTCAAGAATCGAAGCCATTGCTATTTCAGCACCTAGCATGATGTTGGCACTGCCGCTTTTGGCCTCGCCAAGAAAATTACCTTGTGAATCTTTAATCCTGGCTCGACATGACGTGCCGCCACCATCGATACCGACAAAATACATTCCCATGATTATTCTTCCTTCATATTTTTAGAGGTCGCCAACTGAGAAACATGCTGAGCTTGACTCATTATCGCGAGTAAGTACCAAGCGCCATGCGGGATCCACTGTTCGCCCCAGCGCCAGTTTTGTAACACGTCTTCTTTTTGTGCTGGTGGGTTAAATGCAATGTCTTCCTCGTCTTCAAAGCCGCCAGTGATTCCGTTACACACGCCACCTTTTGCGTTGAAGAAACCATATTGAGGGAGGTAATCAGGGTTGTTACGACCATGGCCATCTAGCATGCACATGTCGTATGGGTTTAAGCCTACAATCCAGTTCAATGCATCTTGAGCAAACACAGAAAGTTGTTGCTGTACTTCTTGCGACGCTATATGCGGTTGAGCAAGGTATGCCATGGTCGCGAGTGAGCCCAGTCGAGCATTCTCGCCTTGCCACCAATAGCCAGATTCATTGTTGTGTGCGACAAAAAATGCCTCGCGTTTTGACTCATTTACGCCTTTAACATATTGGCGAGGGTAACCGAATGGGTTGATCACTTTATTCGATATTGTGATCTCAAACTCACACGCTAGGTTGACGATACGTTTTACCGATTCCGCTCGTGCTGAGTCGTCTTCAATTGATAGATATTCGCATAGGGCAATAACTGGTAGACCAGCTTCGGCTGCGTGAAAATATGGACGGCTGCCGTCTTGGTTTGCTGACCAAAAGTGTTGAATCTGCTCGTCGCTCATTTGGCGTGCAACTAAACGTTGCGCCCACAAACGGCTCTCTTCCAAGTAGCGAGTTTCTTTGGTTGCTTTAAACAGTTCTACACAAGCCAGTAGCGCACAGTATTCGTCGATAATGTTTTCTTCCCCATCATTGAGGTACTGCGTATTGTGCTCTTTTAAGTGCCAGTAACCATTTTCGGCAGCGTTGCGGTATTTTTGTTGATCGTATTCACCGTGAACACTTAAACGCGATGCTGCCGCTAGCGCTGCAATGGCGACACCGCCACCTTGTCGAAAGCCTGCTTGATAGTCGTCAAATTTGTGACCAAGTTGAGTTTCGTACGCGCAAATCTCGCGTTGCGCAGTATCTTTGCTCCACTTGTCAAAGACCGTCATGTAGAAAAAGCCTTTTTCGTTTTGCATACGCACAAGAAAGTCTGCACCGAACAGGGCTTCTTCAATCAGACGTGTACGTGTGAAAGCTGCAATGTCTTCGCTTCCTTCAAGCAACGAAACCCCTTTTAGGATGTTCCAAACCACCATTGGGGTTTGTTGAGGATTCAAATAATTCGCGTATGAAAGGTGACTTAAATACTTGCTAACGTCTCCTGATGCGTCGTACCAGCCGCCGTGTACATCAACCTTTTTATTGGAGTTTAGTACTGGAAGTTGTCGATCTTGTTGATCGAAGATCCCGCCGCAACGTTGCGATTTGAAGTAGTGGATCACATCTGACAAAGTTTGATCCAACAGAATGTGTTCGCCAACGATGAAAGAGGAAGAGCGCGTATCTTCTACTTGCAAGAAATAGTCACCTGACGTTGTGAAAGAGGAAAAGTCGATGAGGTAGAAATAGCCCTGATGCCAGTTCGCCACTTTACCTTGTTCTTCAACCGCAAAAGTTGCCACGGTTTGCTCGCTAGTGGCACAAATCAATTGAGCAGTGTAAGAAGACAAGTGTGGTTGTTCGGTCTGGATAATGGCTTTCTTTGGGCCCAGACGTTCATAACCAATGTGGTTAGTCAGTAGCAGCATTCAATGTCTCCGGGAAACGATAAAAACAGGAATGGGCCAGGCTGAACCTGACCCTCGTGATGATTAATCTTCAAATAAGTAACAGCGGACAAAGTGGTTGTCGGACAGTTGAGTGACGCCCGGTAGTCGTTCGCGACATTTGTCGGTAGCGTGTACACAACGTCCAGCAAATGGACAGCCGACAGATTCTGGTGTCCAAAGTGGGATTTCCCCTTTGTTGCCTTTCAGTTTCTCGTGAATAGACTTCGATGGATCTGGAACCGCAGATACCAACAGTTGCGTATATGGGTGTTGAGGATCGTGAATGATTTCTTCAGTATCGCCCCATTCAACCATGTGACCTACGTACATGACCGCGAGATCTTCAGCAATGTAACGCGCTGTTGCGATGTCGTGAGTGATGTAAAGCAGAGACATTTGTTTCTCGAACTTCATCTCTTCCATCAAGTTCAGAACACCGGCACGGATTGATACATCGAGCATCGATGTTGGCTCATCCGCCAATACCACTTCTGCACCAACTGCGATGTTACGAGCTAGGTTTACACGCTGACGCTGACCGCCAGATAGCTGGTGCGGGAACTTTTGCGCCGTTTCTTTTGGTGGAATAAGACCAACTTGTTCAAGTAGGTCGTACACACGCTCTTCCAGTTCTTTCTTGTTGCACGGTGCTACTTTCTTATGAATCAGCAGCGGGCGCGCAATATGGTGGAAGATATTGTGCGTTGGGTTTAGCGAGCCAAACGGGTCTTGCCACACCATTTGTACACCTTCACGGTAGGTCATTAAATCGTGACGAGAGGTGATGTCTTGGATATCACGACCTTTGTATTCAATGATGCCATCGGTTGGTGCGTACATTTTTGCAATCATTTTTGCAGTAGTAGACTTACCTGAACCAGATTCACCTACCACTGACAAGCCGCGGCTCTTGTACATTTTGAAAGAGACGTCGTTGATTGCACGCATCTTAGATTGTTTGATTGAGTTACTGTTTAAAGGGAAGTCCTTAACGACATTTTTACCCTCAATCAGCAGTTCGCCGAATTGTTTGCTCATAATTCTCTCCAGTGTAATTTTTGTTCTTAGCTAGCGTTTTTTTGTTGTTAAACCTTAGCTTGAGCAATGGTGTCGCCGTACAAATGGCAATTTGAGAGGCGACCTGGTTCAATTTGACGTAATTGGGTTGGTACACGTGTACATGCTTCATGTACGCGATCGCAACGAGCTTGGAAGCGGCAGCCCTGTGGTACTTCTAGCAAGTTCAAAGGGTTACCTGGAATACCAGTCAATTTGGTCTTTGGTCCAGTTAGTGGAGGGAAAGAGCTACCCAAACCTTTGGTGTAAGGGTGGTAAGGACTTTCCAGAATTTGCTTAGAAGGCGCGACTTCAATCAACTCACCTGAGTACATGATGCCGATACGATCCGAGAACTCGACCATCAATGACAAGTCATGTGTGATGAACAGAATTGAGAAACCAAACTCTTCTTTAAGCGCGTAAATTTTTTGTAGAATTTCACGTTGAACCACTACATCCAATGCGGTAGTCGGTTCGTCCATGATGATCATTTTTGGGTTCAGAGCCAAAGCGATTGCGATTACTAGACGTTGACGCATACCACCAGAGAACTGGTGCGGGTAATCACTCAATCGGCTAGGGTGGATATCAACGATTTCCAGCAGACCTTCAGCGCGTGTTTTTGCTTGAGCGCGAGTCATATTGGTATGACGCATGATGACGTCACAGAACTGCTCTTCCATGGTTAGAACAGGGTTCAAAGCGTTCATCGCACTCTGGAATACCATCGACATTTCACTCCAGCGGAACGCTTGCATGCGATCATCGCTGTACTGAAGGATATCTTCACCGTTGAAGATCACCTCACCACCTGTGATAAACGCTGGTGGCTTATGAAGGCGCATTAGTGAGAAGGCAACAGTGGACTTACCACAGCCAGATTCACCAGCCAGACCGAATACTTCACCGGGTGCAATGTCGAAGCTCACGTTGTTACAGGCGCGGACATCGCCCGCGTCTGTGATGTAGTCTACGCATAGGTTACGGATGGAAATTAGTGGTGCAGTCATGATTATTTATCTCCGCTCCATAGTGCATTT
>NZ_JAWOTI010000038.1:0-15278 GCF_033338775.1 Vibrio sp. Vb1018 | reverse complement strand
CTGAAACTCAGTATATTGTATAAAAGTCGCTCAACTTTAGGAGGTTTGGTTTCTCGTCTGAATTACGCAACAAAGCCCCACATACCACCTTAAACACTTAAACCAACGCATAGTAAAAATGCCACGCGTGCCGAATCACTCTTAAATTGTTTGTTAGTTGCCCATCTCAAAGCCTAGTGCTAACATTTGTACACACACCAACAAAGGAATAAATCATGGACACTAGAATTCAATTTCGTGTTGATGAAGAAACAAAACGCCTAGCTCAACAAATGGCTGAGAGCCAAGGTCGCACTCTGAGTGACGCATGCCGTGAACTTACTGAGCAACTCGCTGAACAACAAAGAAAAACATTGTCTCACGATACATGGCTAACTGAACAAGTAAATCTAGCATTTGAGAAGTTTGACTCAGGAAAGTCCGTTTTCGTTGAGCACCAAACTGCTAAATCTCGAATGGAAGAGCGCAAAGCCAGAATCCGTAATCGAGGTAAGCAATGATTTTATGGGAAGAAGAGTCACTTAATGATCGTGAAAAGATCTTCGAGTTTCTCTATGACTTCAACCCTGATGCGGCAGAAAAAACTGACAACCTCATTGAAGCAAAAGTAGAAAACTTGCTTGAACAACCTTTAATGGGTGTACAACGAGATGGTATCCGCGGACGATTACTCATTATTCCTGAGATTTCGATGATTATCTCTTACTGGGTCGAGGGCGATATCATCCGAGTTATGCGTGTACTCCACCAGAAACAAAAATTCCCTGCGGATTAATTGCTTCCTCTGGGGAACTAACGCCCTGTTAAGGTGTGAGCAACGCAATACCGAATCCCCTGCATACCACCTTAAACATTAAAACCAACGCATAGTGAAAATGCCACGCGTTGCGAATCACTCTTAAACAGATTGTTATAACTCTGGTTTTGCCTTTGAGTACAGCTTATGCACGACGTCCGAGTTAGAGAAATCGATACAATAGGCTAACTCTATCACGCTACCATTTTTTGATTTGTAAGCTGTAGTATTTCCGCTTTCCAATAACTCACTTAGATCAAAGAATACCTCCAAAGGCAAATCCGAGAACTCTCGATAACCTTGCATTGCTGTGACCGCATCTTTAGCCACATCAGAGCCCTTGTATTTGGTTGCGATACAAGATGAAAGAGCAAAATTTTTGAACAATCGTTCATCACTTTGAGTGCTTAGAGGGCTTGCGTTGAGTCCCAAACTAAAAACAGCAACCCAAATGGTACCGACTAATATTCTAGTTTTCATAGGTTAGCCCTCTTTGCTTCTGAGAAGTAATGATGAAATGACAAAAGAGTTATAACGCCGCGTTAAGGGGCAGCTACGCGCTGCCACCGAACTTCAATTTACCACTGAAAACACAGATACCAATATTTGAGCAAAAGTCGCCACGCGTTGACTGTCCCTCTTGAACGCTTTGTTATATGCGAATTCAATTGAACCCCATATTTATAATTGCTAAACCAACCACATAATACGGCATCCCAACTCCAAACCAGAGCCAGTAACAAGGTGACTTTATAGCATCTTTTAAACGGACTTTTTTCCCTCCTAAGATCGGGAGCTCAAAGTCCGGAAAATACTTTCTTGTTATCTCCGTACTAACATGGATTAACGCATAGCATACAGCTAAAAATGACAGTAAAAACAATATAAGGATTACAGGTATTTTGTAAATTATTGAGCCAGCTTGTATATCTGGCAATGCTAACTTAATCCCTCCGGCCAGAAAGACAAAGTACGCTAAAGCTTGAAATGAATCTTTTAACAAATCCTTATCTTTAAGAAATTCTCTCATAAGTCCCTCCTAGCATATAACGCCCTGTTAAGGTGTGAGCAACGCAATACCGATGCCGCCGCATACCATCTTAACCACTAAACGCAACGCATAGCAAAAATGCCACGCGTTGCGAATCACTCTTAAACAGTTTGTTATGTTTTTACTTTACACGCCGTACTTTTGCTGATGTGCCAGCTACATGCATAACATTACCACCGCCTGGGTTATAGATAAGAACTTCAGGTCGGTGAGCATATTTATACTGATATTTGTATTGAGATTGTTGCCAGACTTGTCCGTTTTGTAATTGATAAGATGTTTCACCTTCCCAGCCTTTGAAGTCTCCATTTATTCTACTTTTCATGACACCGTCAATTTGACGGATTGGAACAATTTCATCTTGACCATCAACCTGAAGATATAGCCTGCCATTACGTCGAAGAATATGTACTTGAGGACAGTAAGAGTAGTAATACCAGTACTTATATTCATCTTGAACCCAGCATGTTCCATCCATTAATTGGAACAAAACCTCATCATCAAAACCTTCAAATTCCCCATCAATTTGGGAAGAATGTACAATTTCATACCCTTGCATGATATCTCCTTAAAAACATAACGCCCGCTTAAGTGGTGAGCAACGCTACCACGATACTCAATTATTGCACCGTAAACGCAAAAGCCAATTCAAACCAAAACTGCCGAGCGTTGCGAATCCGTCTTAAAGCGTTTGTTATGCGATTTTTCAAAGGTTGCTATTAAGTCTTTGATTAAGCTCCCACAAGGCTATTCTGTTTGAGTCATATTTCAAAAGTTCACTAGCCTCTTGAAAACCACACCAACGAAATTTTGTATGCTCATTTGATAGCTGAGGCTCAGTAGACACCCGAGCCGAAAAAGAATATTCAGGCACAACAAACTGATGATTAGTCCAATTTTCATGGCCAGCATAGTACACTTTTGGGAGCATACACATTGAGTCCAATCGCTGCCAATCACAGCCAATTAAACTAGTTTCTTCTTTAAGTTCACGCTTTGCTGCCTCGAGAATGGATTCACTATCTTCACCACCACCTGAAATAGCTTGCCATACACCATTATCACTTCGTTTTCCGATTAAGTAACGAGGTTGTTCATTGAGTATTTGATACGGAAATACTAATACTTGAAATGGTGCTCTCATTGGTTTTTCCTCAAATCGCATAACGCCCTGTTAAGGTGTGAGCAACGCAATACCGAAGCTCCCGCATACCACCTTAAACACTAAACGCAACGCATAGTAAAAATGCCACGCGTTGCGAATCACTCTTAAACAGTTTGTTAAATTTTTTCTGCTGTAATCTCAGGGAATAAAGTTTCTTGCTCAGGAGAACCAATTCCATGATAGGAAAGATTTATACCATCTCCGGAATCCTTGGCTATCAATTTAACATTAAATAAATAACCGCTTTCTTCACGCTTTACCGCAGCAATTTGACCCCCGACTAAACTCAACTTTTGTTTTGCTGTTGGACGAAAGCATACATTATAGCCACCTTTTTTAGCCACTGATGGATAGCACCAAGCGTCCTGTACATCAGGTGGCAAATCAAAGTAATCTTTGGTGATAGATTCAGAAATACGATATAAGTATTCAGTACCATACCCAACATCACGTACAAATTCATGTTTTAAGAAGTCTTGAATCATTCTTAATTTTAGAATTTCATCTTTAGATAACCCTTCAATATTCGGTGGAAAACCAATGCCTGTTACTTTGATAGGTGTTAGAGCTTCGTAGACGATCAAGGAAAAGTTCTGGTCATCAACCACCTTCAGCTCTTCTATAGCGATATCTGGAGCCATGGGAGCAGTATACAATAATGATTCCCGCTCTCTGTTCAACCGCCCAGCTTTCACAACTTGACTTGGCGGCTCCCAACAATCAGATACTGTAGACATAGATTTCAATGGTAACCTTGTATCTCCTTCAGCTATATTTCTTACGCGATAAAACCTAGTACCAGATGGGTACGAAGCACTAACTGGCGTCAAGTATGAACAACTACCACTTGGTGTCTCAAAAGAAATTACCTTTGCTATTTCGTTTTGAACTTCTTGATAATCGAGCTTTTTAAAGTCTAACTCGCGAAAAGCACAAATTTTGTCATGCAAATCAGATATATCCACATACTTTAAGAATTCTTTAATTTGAATCACACTTACCTTAAGAAAAATTTAACGCCGCATTAAGGGGTGAACAACGCATTCTACCCAAACTAAACCATTGTGCCGTAAACACTAAAGCTAATTCAAACCAAAACTGCCAAGCGTTGTGAATCCCTCTTGAATGCTTTGTTAGTTGCCCATCTCAAAGCCTAGTGCTAACATTTGTACACACACCAACAAAGGAATATATCATGGACACTAGAATTCAATTTCGTGTTGATGAAGAAACAAAACGCCTAGCTCAACAAATGGCTGAGAGCCAAGGTCGAACTCTAAGTGATGCTTGCCGTGAACTTACTGAGCAACTCGCTGAACAACAAAGAAAAACATTATCTCACGATGCATGGCTAACTGAACAAGTAAACCTAGCATTTGAGAAGTTTGACTCAGGAAAATCTGTTTTCGTTGAGCACCAAACTGCTAAGTCTCGAATGGAAGAGCGCAAAGCCAGAATTCGTAATCGAGGTAAGCAATGATTTTATGGGAAGAAGAGTCACTTAATGATCGTGAAAAGATCTTCGAGTTTCTCTATGACTTCAACCCTGATGCGGCAGAAAAAACTGACAACCTCATTGAAGCAAAAGTAGAAAACTTGCTTGAACAACCTTTAATGGGTGTACAACGAGATGGCATCCGCGGACGATTGCTCATTATTCCTGAGATTTCGATGATTGTATCTTACTGGGTTGAGGGCGATATCATCCGAGTTATGCGTGTACTACACCAGAAACAAAAATTCCCTACGGATTGATTGCTTCCTCTGGGGAACTAACGCCGCGTTAAGTGGTGAACAACGCGACCACCTAACCTAAACCATTGTGCCGTAAACACTTAAGCTGAATCAAACTGAAAATGCCAAGCGTTGTGAATCCGTCTTGAACGCTTTGTTATGTGACTAGCACCTTTGATAGGCAGACTGAGCGTTTTACACCTATGTATTTACCATACGCGGTCGATTCTGAGTAAGAGTTACGTTCATAGAAACTGACTGCTCTTGAGTTAACTCTACGTGTCGACAGAACTGCTTTTCGATACCCTTTTTTGACTGCGTAGCGTTCGAGTTGTTCCAGTAAATAAGACCCTGCACCTGATTTGTTGGAATACATTCGCTTTAGTTCACAAACTTCACTTTCATGGTATCGAAACACCCCGCATGCGACTGCGACATTATTTTGAGATACCACTATGCACCCATCTTTCGATGAATCAAAAGTATCAGATGCAAACGAACTTTCACCAGAGTCACTCGTAATTTGAGTAAGCGATGAGTTCAATTCTGTGACTAACGACTGAAAGTCACTGTTACTTGGTTCTACTTTCTTATGTTCGAATTTCATACCTGTCACATAACGCCCTGTTAAGGTGTGAGCAACGCAATACCAATGCTCCCGCATACCACCTTAACCACTAAAACTAACGCATAGTAAAAATGCCACGCGTTGCGAATCACTCTTAAACAGTTTGTTATGTGTTGGCTAAATTGACAGAAAGACTATTCTCACTATGATCAATTTTTAGCTTAACATTCTTCCCGCTTGCCACGCTTAAGAAGACATTGAGAACATTAACCAATTGAATGTAATACAGTTCTTTCTTACTGTCATAGTCAGAAACAAAATAGAACCCCACACAGAAGCTCTCATCAGGCACAAATGGCGAAAAGTGAACGCTATGAACAAATTGGTGGCACATTTTCTTTAGGCTAAACAGCTTAGCAAAGCCCTTGCTGTGATTGTAATTACGAATCCATTTTTCTGATTTAGCTTCTTCGCAAGAAGGATAAGCTGTTAATGTCCAATTCAGGCTGGATACGCGTTGATCCAAATGCCCGCTTTCCTGTAACTTCCGAATAGCGTAAAACCCAACAAATATCGATTTTTCAACCTCATATTCTAGCCGTTCACTCCACTCTCCAGAGCGATAAAGTCCCTCTAGAAAATGTGCTGAGGCGTTAAGTTCATCCAGCCAATATTGCTTTAGACGTGCATCAATCATTATTACCTCGTAAACACATAACGCCGCATTAAGGGGTGAACAACGCCACCACCCTACCTAAACCATTGTGCCGTAACCACTAAAGCTAATTCAAACCAAAACTGCCAAGCGTTGTGAATCCCTCTTGAATGCTTTGTTAGTTGCCAAACCTAAAGCTTTAATTTGAAGTTAATTACCGCTTTGCCAACGCTAGCTTTATGTACTTTGAAAAACTCAAATCAGGCTCAGTTTCAAAGCGCCTGTTACTGAAACCACTTAGAACAAACAACACCGTAGAAAACGGATTAACCACACCAACAAGCGCTTTTTAGCACACAATGTATCAGAACTTACTTTCAGCAAGTAAATCGATTTCTGAAACAGAAAAGTTAACAGCCAAAGAAACCAAAGCGCGATTTTTGCAAACCCAAATGACTCAAAACCGAATTGCTAAACCTAGTCAAAAACACATGGACATTAGCCCTAAACATTCTGTTTTGGATACGTTTTTCCTCGTTGGCAACTAACGCCCTGTTAAGGTGTGAGCAACGCAATACCAATGCCGCCGCATATCACCTTAATCACTTAAACCAACGCATAGTAAAAATGCCACGCGTTGCGAATCACTCTTAAACAGTTTGTTAGGCTTTGCCGCGCCATCGCTTTTTCCAATTCTCAAAATCTATCGTATCAGTGCTTGAAGATAATGTGCAGACTGTTTCTTCGATCATATTCTCCAGATCTTGAATAACACCACCGCCTGCCATCACGTGAACAATGGAGCCTCCAGTACCAGCCCCATCAGGTTCTAGGTTTGATCTGTGAAACGAGAACCGACTTTGTGTGTAATCAGAAATGTAAGCGCGTGGCTCTTTACCGTCAAAGTGTAACGGTGGGAAAAATTCAGCAAGAGAAACCCAGTAATCTTGCAACGAATGGATTAGATCGTAACTACCTTGCCGCATGTTTGCTGTAATTCCACTGTCCCATAACTCTTGTGAGCTTTGCTCTACAGCTTTCTTTAGGTTGGGAAGATTATTGATAAAGTGACATTGATGAGGCTGATCAAGATAGCGCCTAGCATAGGATGTAGTTTGCGGAACCATATCAACTTGTTTGTTGCTCACTTTGCGTCTTGCTACCTCTAACATGGGTAAAAGAAAGCTCAGAAACACAAGAATAGGTTCATAGTTTGCGTCAGGTTGCTTTATCCAGAAAGCGCCAATAATTAGAGCAACGATTAGCAATACTATTTCACTAGCCGTAATAAATACCTTTATCAAAGTTACCTCCATTTTCTAGAAAGAAGCCTAACGCCCTGTTAAGGTGTGAGCAACGCAATACTGAAGCTCCCGCATACCACCTTAAACACCTAAACCAATGCATAGTAAAAATGCCACGCGTTGCGAATCACTCTTAAACAGATTGTTATGTAACTGCTACTTGTATCGATACTGTGCGCTTTTTGCCCGAGATTGAAAAAACTTTATTATTTTGTAAATAACATTAACAACACAATGTTCGTTGCTTTCTTCATAAATCCACAACCTAAATGATTTCTGCTGTTCATCAGACTCACCAACAATGACCTTTAGCATATCAGCGCCCTCTTGGATACTTAGTACACGCCTCTTTCCTGCAACCTTATTGAAAACATGACAAATATACTTGTTGCGAAAGTCCAGCATTTTGGTTTGGTCCACTTTTTTGACAATGTTTTTCATTGCAGCCTTTACGTCGTCATCCATTTCATTAATTTCCCTACCATAAAAGCTATAAGCTTCTTTAAGCTTGCAAAGGTTAAGAATAATAGTGAAATACGTTAGCCTACGTAGAGAACGCCAATTTTCATCATTCAAGGATGAAATGTTTTTCTCAGCTAATTTTTCATAGTTCTTATAGTTATCTACAGAAGTTTTTAAGTCTGTCATTAGATCATTGAAAACCCAAACTGCGTCATAATTTCTGTCTTCGTCTACCACTTCGATGCTTTCCTTTGTTACATAACGCCGCATTAAGGTGTGAGCAACGCTACCACGAAACTCAACCATACCACCGTAAACACTAAACCCAACGATAGAATGAAAAATGCCAAGCGTTGAGAATCACTCTTAAATGCTTTGTTATGTGAAATTACCACTTATTGAGCTGATCGACCCTTTTACGCCAAACCTCTTTGTTAGATTCATCAAACGCTCCGTTATCAATAGCCCAATCGTAAAAACCATCGGGGGCATTTTTCACACCATGGATATTCGAATAAGTAATGACCGTTTCGTTATCCCATTTTATTCCTGATAAATCAGCACCAGTTAAATCTACCGCAAATATAGAGGCTTGTGAAAAGTCTGAACCAAGTAGTTTAGTGTTTGAAAAGTTCGATCTATCTAGCTTAACTCCTTTAAAGTTAGAATAAGTAATTATTGCATCTGATGCATTAGCATCTACCAAAACAGCTTTGCAGACATCTATTTGATTAACTTGGATTGAGCTTAATAAAGCAGAATCCAAATTTACGCCAAATTTATACATCGCTGCATCATTACTTACACTTCCTGACTCCAAAAAGTTTTCATAGCTAATCTCTGCCATGATAGATTGCTGATATATATACTCAACCATGCTTTCTGATCTTAACCTAGGTGAGTACATTGGGAGTTGATCACTATTTGTTGTATACAATATATTAACTAACTCTGTTTTTCGCTTTAGCCCTTGAGACCAAAATGCTTCTTTAGCTTGCCTTTGAGTTTCTAGTAGCTCTTGCTTTATAAGATTATTTTGTTCAAATAATGCGTTCGTTTGTAATCCAGCAAAATACAATGTTCCAAACGCTACAATTCCGCCAAAGGCGGTTGTTCTAGCTGTACCAAAAATCAATTTATAAAAAAGAGCCTTACGAGATGCTATTTTTCTAGGGTCAGAAGATCCATAGCTATTCGTTTGATATATGTTCATCAACACGTTAAATAGTCGATGTTCTGTTCAATTAGCTTAGATTCTAACTCTACTTTATCTTTCATGTTCAATAACTTACCCATTTCACATAACGCCGCGTTAAGGGGCAGCAACGCGCTACCACCGAACTTTAAATTACCACCGTAAACACAAATGCCAAGACTTGAGCCAAAATCGCCACGCGTTGACTGTCCCTCTTGAACGCCTTGTTAGCCGTTTAGACGCCAACGATTGAAAAATGATGGCTTGCAATATTAAAGCCTTCACGCAAGTAGAACTTATGTGCAGGGAAACGCTGGACACCAGAATCTAGATGGATTTGCTCACAACCCATTTCTAACGCATACGATTTAAGCCAATTGATGAGAAAACTCCCCACCCCTCGCGAGCGAAATTGAGAATTCGTCACCAAGTCTTCGATGTAAATATGCTTGCCCCACGCTAGCTTTTCACCAACACTGAAGCCAGCAACAGCAAGCACACCTTCTGATGATTTAACGTAAACGACTTCAAAGCCATTTAATTGCTGCTTCTCGACTTGGGCAGACAAAGAGTCTAAATCGTAGTTTGGGCGAAGTTGCAATAACACTTCCATTACTAAAGCATAATCAGAGTTTTTCTCTAAGAATTGGACTTCCATGTTTTCTCCATTTTGACGGCTAACGCCGCATTAAGGTGTGAGCAACGCTGCCACCTTACCTAAACCATGCACCTTAAACACGAAACCCAACGCAGAGACGAAAATGACAAGCGTTGGGAATCACTCTTAAATGCTTTGTTAGCAGACTATTCAGTCTTGCGCACGTTCATACATATCTAGCAAGTCAAATGGAGCAAGGTTTTTACCTAATTCCGTTAGAGTTAATTGTTTTTCATTGGGTAAATTTTGAAACTTTAATTCAAAGCGTAAATCGACTTTAGTAAAAAGTAACTTTTTGATCTCATTTACTCTTAACTTTGTTAATGGATATTCTTCTTTTTCAGAATTTTCAACCAATAAGAATAACTTCATCAAAGTACCTAACTCATGAAGTGAACACTGATACAAAGAGTTTTTATATAAGTACCCAATACTTATCGATAGATCCGTCTCAACTTGCTTAACCTTTTGGATTAAGTCATCACTTACAGATTGCATTTTTGATGATGCAATACATTGACTATTCTTACTTTCATACTCGATTAATGATTTGTTTACCGCATTGAGCATAAGCTCATCGGTAGCAGATGCTAAACGAGGTAATAGAAGAAAAAGTACTAGGATTATAATTTTTTTCATTCAGACACCTTACATCCGTAATGCACAGCTTTCCAAAACTGGCGTTCTTTATGACTAATCTTACCTCGTATCATTTGTAAACCTGCAATTGTACTGATTTGGTTTTTAGCATGGCGTTCTAATGCCCCAAAAGATCTAAAAAAGTACTCCCAGTTCGTTTGATATATACTCCAAGAAGTGGTGGCGACATCGTTAGACACTAGTTGAAATCCCAATGTTTTCTCTATAGGTCCGGCAGACGCTGGAGCTTTTACGGTTAAGCCACCAAAAATCACAGCCAAATGTCCCAAAGCTATAGCAACCCAACCATCATCAATCTTGGCATTCATTTCGTTTATAGCATTTAGCGCTTCTTGGCTTTCCTCATCAAATGTCAATCCAATTAATACTGGACACGGTTTGTTTTGCATTTCAAATACTCCTAGTAAAATCTAACTATAATTTTTTGGAGCGAGTTTTTTAAAAAAAATCAGAATATTTGCGTATCAGTTTTACTTATACTGAAAATGATAGATCTCATTGTTACTTGTTTTGGCTGCTAACGCCGCGTTAAGGGGTGAGCAACGCAGACCACCCAACCTAAACCATTGTGCCGTAATCACTCAAGCTGAATCAAACCCAAAATGCCGAGCGTTGGGAATCCCTCTTGAACGCTTTGTTATGTGAATTTTTCACGCGCCCAAAAGAGGTAAATGTTTACGCTGCTGATAGGTTAAAGCTAACTCTAAACAGGACTTGATTGCTGTTTCTGGTAACGCTTTCGATAAGGACAGAACTATTGCTCTGTTTCCCTGAAACACCAGTTCTTCACCATACAATTCTCGAAATGTATCGACTAACTTAGTTTGGCAATTAAAGAACAGGTAATAATTGTTAGGAGATTTCAGCTTCCAGTCCATTCTTAGCGGGCTGCCTGTTTTTACACTATAGCTAGGTTCACCCCACTTTAGAGTTTCATCGACTTCACCCAGCTCCAAATCAGATGCGATTTGAAAGACTAGATTTCGTAGTTCCTCTAGCCTAATACGAGCATTTTCCGGATATTCATCGAAGCGTTCTTTGACTACCTTGTTCACTGGAACCTCCTATTCACATAACGCCTTGTTAAGGTGTGAGGCGCGCAATACCGAAGCTTCCGCATACCACCTTAACCACTAAAACCAACGCATAGTAAAAATGCCACGCGTGCCGAATCACTCTTGAACAATTTGTTATGTACGTGCTAAAGGTACACCACTGACTCCACATTGTTGCCCTCAGGGTCAATCAAAAACGCAGCGTAGTAGTTTGGAGCATAGTTTTTTCGTAAACCAGGCTTACCGTTGCATTTACCACCTAAAGATAACCCCGCTTGATGAAACGCAGAAACTTGTAATTTGTTTGATGCAGAAAAAGCAATATGGCACTTAGAATTACTGACGCCTTTTTCAATTAGAAACCTTACATTTGGCTCGCTCGAAAGCCCAAAGCCAGCAGCATTTTCATCTGACCACTTGAGTTCAATACCCAATGGCTCTAGCACATTCTTGTAAAACACACGACATTCTTCGAATGCAACTACCTTAATTTCAAAATGATCTATCACTCTCGATCCTTTAGAGTTGGTTACAATTTTCCTTAAAGTACATAACGCTGCGTTAAGTAGTGAGCAACGCTACCACCTAACCTAGACCATTGCACCGTAAACACCAAAAATCGACTTGAACAAAAAATGCCGAGCGTTGCGAATCTGCCTTAAACGCTTTGTTAAGCTTCATCTTCAGAGAACCACATAACTACTTTTTGTTCCATAAAGGCTTTAAGGATAGACAGTGATTCTAGTGCATCAGACTTGGCCAAAAGCTCAGCTGACTCAAAGCGCCCATCGATCATCTTTTTTATAAGGGAGCCTGATTTGATGCCAGCTTTAGCATGCACATACGGGTTTCTAATTTTCCTTAGTACTTCCAGTGAAACGTAAAGTTCTTCACTTATAATGCTCTCGCGCAATGAGTTATCGATAATCTTTTTAAATGACGATTCTGCAATCGTATTTTGACCTCGCATTATGAATTCGCCAGATAGAGAGTGCTCGATAAACGCTTGAGCAAGGAGCACAACAGCCATGTAGTTTCCATTGACATAGCTATTAGCTACTTCATGCAACGCAAGTTGTGATTGCATACCACCGGTTAACAACTTATCACCTTGTGGTCCAAACAATTCATTTAACTCAACAAAACGTTCAATTCTATCGGCTTTATTATGTTCTTCGTCAGCAAGAAAACTCTCGATTCCTTGCTTTTTTAGTTCTTCGTAATCCATAGTTTCTCATTGAAGCTTAACGCCTTGTTAAGGTGTGAGGCACGCAATACCTAAGCTTCCGCATACCACCTTAATCACCAAACCTAACGCATGGTAAAAATGCCACGCGTGCCGAATCACTCTTGAACAATTTGTTATGCTCGTACTCAAAGAAATTGGAGAATTAAGCAAGTGACAAACGCTGGAAGCCCTGCAATAAAGAAAACCAAACCTGCCTGGAAGTTCATTCTATGCTGCTCTCGTTGGTCTTCTTCGAAATCATGACCTTCTACCATTTTGTAAACTTTATCTGTTCTAGAATCATCCATATGCGCTGTTTTACTATATACGCCACCTTCCCACATAAGCTTTGCTAAAACCCAGTTCACGATAACAACGAAGAACAGAAAGTCGACTGGCTGAGTAGTAGCAAAGAAGGGGACAAACTGAGCTAAGAAAATAACAATCAATGCTGCAACAAGATTGATTAGCACCACTTTCTTCAGTAAATTGAGCAAAATTCCCTCCTAGAGCATAACGCCCAATTAAGGTGTGAAGCACGCTACCACAACACTCAAATTGGACGCCGTAAACACTAAACTAAACCCAAACCAAAAATGCCAAGCGTGCTGAATCACTCTTAAATTGTTTGTTAGTTTTCAGTGAAATGGACGATTTTTGTATTTATCCCTAAAAATTCATAAGCAGCCGACGCTTTGTAAACTAAACCATTATCCCGACAAAAGAATAACTCGCAAAATGAAGCTAACCCTGCATGGGTCATGTCACTAAATGAAGCATTAAACCTAGCAGTTTTTTGCATCTTGGAGTCTCGATGAAACCCAATGAAATTCAGTTGATGATATATGGCATTTACTTTTTCTACTGTTGATTTCTCGCTACCAAAGTTAGCCTCATATTTTCGGAATTTTAGACCAAAAAAATCCTCCAATGATTCCGATTCAAGGCTGTGTTTTTCAAATTCACTTTGCAGTAACTGCCAGATTTGGTTTATTACGTTCGGACCCTTAATGTTGTTTAGCGTTTTGGGACCTACACCAAAATGACTTTCAAAGTCTCTCACTGCAGCAACACCAGCATTGTCCATTTGTTCACTGATTGTCGAATATTGTGCTTTGAGTACCTCAGGCAAACTCTCGACTAATTGCAGTTGCTCGGTTGTTATTAATGGGTTTTGCTTGAGTTCTTCCAACGATGATTGAAGCAACTCTGCTAACTCATCGGTTCCTTTTTCAAAAATATGACTGTATGACTCGTCTTTTCTCCCACCATAGAACTTTTGAAGCATGGCTGTTAAGCCATATCCATATTCAGGCTGCTGTTCGCGGTTAAGCAAGTAGTGCTCATAAAGCTTAAAAACATCAACTTGCTGAAGTTCAGCTTCTCCTGTAACACGATTATTTTTGGTTACTGGTACTAGATACTTAGCGCCGATATCACTTAGTACAGCAAGAAATGAATCTTCGTAGCCTTTAGATTTGTATATCTCATTTAATGACTCATAAGAAAACACTGGAGTAATACAATGCTCAGAAAGCAATTTTTTCACATTATGCGGATCTCCCTTAGTCATCAAATCTAAGATGTTGTGATCTAAATATGCTTTCAATTTTACCTCCGAACTATAGTGAAAACTAACGCCGCGTTAAGTAGTGAGCAACACTACCACTGAACCTAAACCTTGCCCCCGTAGACACGAAAGCTGATTAAAACCAAAAATGCCACGCGTTGCGAATCTGCCTTAAACGCTTTGTTAGTTGCACAATGCGCACTGAATTTTTTGTTTATTTTCAGTGACATATTCTATGTCATCTAAATAGGCTTGAAGATGACCTTGCTCTATATTTTCAGCAAAGGATTCATTGCCATTTTCGGCTTCACTACGCATGAAGGATACTAAAGCCTGCAATCGCTGAACCATAGCATCAGCTAATTGCTCTCTTTCTAAATAAGTTGCACCGTAACTATCACAGAACAACTTGGCTCTAGCCACCTGCTCTGAGATTGTGCCTAGCTTATCATTGCTGTCAGTTTTGAAAGGAGACCAACAATAAACCGAATATGCTAAATCCCATATTCTTGGTGCTGGGTGCGCCGTGTCGAAGTCAAACACACCAACAACTGTATTTTCGAATAGAGCAACATTGTATGGGGTAAAGTCACCATGACAGATAACCTCGAATGGTTCTCTCGGCTCTAACATCCATCGGTGTGCATTAACATCAATTTGCTCCAAGATTGAAACCGTTGAGTCATGTATTTTACGTAATAATTTACCCGCTGACATGAGTGCATCGTTTGTTGCGATTGCGCCAACTAGCGGATAATTGTAGGTCTTACCTGCGACAAAACTTAAGATTTCTTGGTTTTGCTTAACACCTAGAAACTTTGGGATTTCATCTACCTTTGCTCGCTCAAGATGCTTCAAAATAAGATGAATTGTAGAACTCCATGACTTAAGAGGTCGATAGACGACTTCACCATCTCGATATATTGCAGACTCTCTTCCGCCTGATAATTCTTCCACGATACCTCCCTGTGCAACTAACGCCTTGTTAAGGGGTGAGCAACGCAATACCGAAGTTGCCGCATACCACCCTAATCACTAACACCAACGCATAGTAAAAATGCCACGCGTTGCGAATCCCTCTTGAACAATTTGTTATGTGACTTGGATTCAAGTACGAAGTGCGACACCCCTGAAATTTAAAACAGTGAGATGTGCTATTCATAAATTTTACTCCCGC
>NZ_JAWOTI010000037.1:0-24143 GCF_033338775.1 Vibrio sp. Vb1018 | reverse complement strand
TCGTTTTTTGAAGTTCTCAAGATCGTTTCTAAGCCAGATTGAGCGAACACCACTTGGAGAGATAAACACGCCTAGCTTTCGCAGCTCATTGCTTGTTCTCACTTGGCCGTGTGCGGGGAAATCAATCGCGTACTTTAAAACCGCTTGTTCAGTTTCATTGTCGACACGATTTTTAAGGTTTGGTGCTCTTCGACTTTGGTTAATCAATGCGTCAACACCACCTGTTTCAACCAGCTCTTGATAACGGTAGAAAGTGTCTCTTGATACACCCATAACCTTGCAGGCTCTTGATACATTGCCAAGTTCTTCTGCAAGATTGAGAAGACCAGCTTTGTGTTTGATGATTGGATTGCTAGTATGAAGCATGAGAGTTACCTCTTAGTTTCTTTGATTTCGGATTAAGCACCTTTAATCAAAGTGGGTAACTCTCTTCATTTCAAATTGAAGTGTCAGATCTAGTCTGAACTAATACAAATAAGGCGATACAGGGCTTGCCGCCTGTTTCTGATGGGCATCGCCCACTTCTTGGAGGCCCCTGTAGCTAGGAGAAGATTATCTTCTTTACCGATTCATCCGTCGGGAACTGCTTATGTTTTTTGATTACTTTCTGATCATACTGTTTAAAGACGCGATGGTGTTGGTTGTATAGATTGCTTTACTGATGTCCTCAGGTTAGCTAAATAGTGCATTAAAATTGTTCCTGTGAGTTATTGTCCATGCGCAACTGATTTGAGGGTACTTGCCGTCGCATTTATCAGAGAACTTCTCTAACGCTAACAAGGCTTCATCTTCGGTTTTTGACTGGTAGATGACCTTCAGATCCTCCGAGACAGCTTTGTAGTCTTTCCACGGCACATGTTTCATCAGGTTTCGCACCTTATTGATGTTGTAGAGTTGGATTTGAGTGTTAGGTAAAGCGATATTTATGGCGTCAGGAAAGTCATTCAACTCATTGACACAAGTGATGATAATGTCTTTTCTACTGATATTTTGCATTAAATTAGGGGCAGTAACTATGTCTCGGTAGTTTTGGTAGAAAAACTATCTACCTCGATTACGATGAACAATGCTCCGTCAAAGAGACCCTCAATAAAATGAAGGTATTGATAGCGTATTGCAGACTAGGTTAGTTGCCACCCTTATCTGTAGACTGCTCCCTAACTCGTTTTTGGTAAAGGTCCAACAAATACCTCTGAGTAAAGTCAAACTCCATTTTGGTGATTTAATAGGTGATATCTACCTATTATTTTTGATTAGGAGCCACGTGTTAAAGTTCTGAGGAAATCGCTTCGAAGTAGCTGGTATATTATAGCTCCGCTGTGTATTTAGCCCATGAGAAGGCATAACTGAACTTCAGCGCCAGTCTTGCAGATCAGGAGTTACCCTTGATGGTGTTATTGGCCAATGATGAAAACGTGGCTGATCAATCGTTGTGGATTTTTTGATAAAAGCATTGACAGTCCTATTTATATAAGATAATTTCTAATGGCTTCCCGAGATACCTCTCAGAAAGCTCTGAATAATATAATAAAAGTCATAATAAAAAAGATAATAACGATAAAAACTACAGGCAAAAACAAGCCAAACCGTTATTACATTACGACTCAATATATTTTTTGGAGGCCCCATGAGAGAGTCAAACGTCATATTTTCAGTTCTAGAAGTTATAGTAAGTTTGAGAGGCGATCGAGCTTGTTTAAATGCTCAATTATTTGAATTATCGCTTCGAACCTGCATTAATTTAACTTTAAGCACCCCTGTCGACTTGTATCAGCATTCCTTCGTTCTAACCAAGACGAATATGGAGGCTGTATAATGTTTAGACCTAGTCCAAACCCAGAAGTCTACTCTTACAGACGCTTTTCAAACATTGAGCAAGAAAAGGGTACCTCGTTGGCGCGTCAGGATAAATATGCCTACGAAATTGCTGAAAAATACGGCTTAACAGTTAATGAGGATCTTATTCTAACTGATAAAGGGTTGTCTGCATTTCATGCTGAGCACAAAACAAAAGGTGCATTCGGAGTATTTTTAAGTCTAGTCAAGTCTAATCACATCAAACCAGGTTCATTTTTAATTATTGAATCTTTAGACAGGATGAGCCGAGAGCAGGTGATACAAGCTCAGTCAACTCTTAATGAACTGGTGATGGCTGGCATCACCGTGATAACAGCAAGAGGGGATAAAGTCTTTAATCGTAAAACATTCAGTGCTGATCCTGTTGGAACAATGTTGTATGCCATTATTGAGATGCAACGATCTCATGAAGAGTCATTGCGTAAACAAGGCTTTAGCATAGACTTCATTCACGAACAGGTAGCAAACTTCCGTAAGGGTGAGATAGCTGATGTGTCAGGCAGTCTACCATTTTGGTTATCCCGCAAACCAAAGTCACACCCAAAGGAAAAAGCGGGCTTTGAACTTAATGAGCACCAATCGACAGCACTATTGATTGTGGAACTCTACTTAAAAGAGAACATGGGCTTAAACTCTATTAGTCGAGAGCTAGGAACTCGAGGCATCAAATCCCCAACGGGAAGGGATGTTTGGGGTGTTTCTACTATTACTAGTATTTTAGCGAACCCTTCACTATGTGGTAGAAAAGTATTTGAGATTAAGTATTTGAAAGAAGGGGAAACAGTTAAAGAGAAGTTCGAGCTTGATAACTATTATCCCCAACTTATTTCAGAAGAGGAATTTGAAACAATTCAGGCAGTTAAAAAGCGAAAGCATCAAGCTATGAATGGTGATAAATCCGTTTCTCAAGAAAATGCGCTGGTATATTTGTTGACCGATTATGGTAAGAAGTCTACTTGTGCTAAGTGTGGTAAGAGTATTGGTTCGCAACCTCAAAGGCAAAAGTATCGCATCAGAAGGCGATTACATTGTAGTACCCAAAAAGAAACTAAAACCTGTTGCAAAAGTATCATCCAAGATTACCTAGAAGATGCCTTCTTGATGTCAGTCTCCCGTCATATTGACTACGACTTGATAAATCAAGATGTGGATAGCAACACCAAACTAACCATTGATGAGAAAATCAAAGAGATTGACCAGAAAATGGATAACATCTTAGATACTTTAACTATTATTTCAGATGGTGAGAAAAGGGCTTCAGAGAAGGCGAAATACCAAGTCTTGCAAAATAAAAAAGAAGAACTGAAAAAGCAATCAAGTGAGTATGAAACATACACAATCAGTGCTGACTCGATCAAAGAGTTTATTAATAAAGTACAAGCTGCTCGTAATTACCGTAATCGAGAAGCTCGCCTACTAGTAAAAGATGTATTGGTCAAAGCAATTAAGAAGTTATCAGTGCATATGGAACCAAAACCACTTTCCTATTACGGCTACGGAAACATTCATGGCAATGCTTTAGTAAACGTGATCGATGTGGAATTTTACTCGAGTCGTAATCTCTCGATATTTGTTACTAGTGAGAAAGACGCAGGCGAATTGTTGTTTACTCGGATTGATGATGATTTTGCTAATGATGCGCGAGGCAGTTACACAGAAGAACAACTTGCATACTGGAACCAGCATGGTTTCGAGGCGTTGCTTGAAAAGTTAGCTATGAATGATTCCAAAAGTGACAGCAGTGCTCCTGATAATGTTTGGTTAGGCTATGACATAGCGAGTGCTTTATCTCAAATAGTAGTTGATGAGCTTGTTGAAGAGTAAATAATATAAGGTAAGTAGTATATGGTGACGTCTTTCCCACCATTTATTAAGCAATGTTTGAATGTATGCGCAACAGAAGTCATCATTGTGATCGGGGAGTATATCCCCGATTTTTTACAAAGTAGTGCTAGGCGAGTTGTCCTATCTGAGCTGAAGGACCTTGTTGCTTCTGTTCGTTATCATCAAGAGGGATACCGACAAGGCTATGAAAGATGGTTAAGTTCAATTTGTATTACGTGCCAATTATCTAGCCTAGTTATTGAGAAAATATCGCACTACTTTAAATGTGATCTTCTAGATGGTAATGGTAACATCATTATTTCTAAAAGTGCTTCTCGAACACTACATCTTCTAAAGGGTTACAATGTCACCTTTGACATCAACCTTTTTAGTCTCGCAAAAGCACAATATTTAGGCAGTGATATTAAACAAGATCAGGTAGATATTGACGATAAAATTAGACTGTTTCACGAAGAAGTAAATAGTATTAGTCATTTGAGCAAGAGAAAATTTTCCTCTTTGATGAAGAAGTCTAACAAGGTGTACCTAGACAGTGTGATTGATGCATCATTAGACTTCGAACCATCGAAACATGGAATTAGAACCTATTATGACAAGCGATTTTCAGGCTTTTACTTGGGGAGTTTTATTACTCATCCGCTAAAGTTTGAATACCATCTGTATGATGGAAAAAGCAACACCCGCAAGCCATTTCCTATGCCTGATATAACTTTATTGAAGGCTGGGACAGGGACGGGAAAAACAGAACTTGCTATCCAAATTCTACATTCGTTTCATCGTCAAAAAAAGCGTACAGTCTTGATTTCTAACCTAAAATCTGTAATTGGCTCATTTAAAAATCGAGTAGAAGATAGTGTTGCTAATCATTTGTTAGAGCAAGATATTACTGGCCCTGATGAACGAATAAAACAACTTAGTTTAGTTACCTCAGACGCACCATTAATTGCTTTGGAAACGTCGAATCACGTTGTGTCCACTTTAAAATCGATAACGAAACAAGTTATACAACATCGTATAAAATATGCAGACTTAGTTATTATTGATGAGGCAGAAAAAGTACTTGAAGCAGTGTATGCAACTGGGGAGAAGTACCTGAAAAAAGCAGAAAAAGATACGATAAAAAACCTGCTCAGCGTGATTTTCTCTGGTCAGCAAAAGGTTATTTTGATGGATGCTGATTTGACCGACCATTTGACGACAACTGTTGTGAAAAAAGACTGTGGAGATAGACGGGTAGTCGCGGGTATCTTACCTCCAACAGCCGTGTGTGATAACGTTAGTAAAACAAATATTCAGGCAAAAATAGGGGAGTGGTGTCGGTATCAAGATCATTTGCTTTCGAATGGCTTAAAGCCAAATACCAAAAACTTCATTGTGTGTGATAGCAAAAAGAGCATTGAGTCATGGCTTATTAGTAGTGGTTATTTCATTTTTAATGGACAGAGAAAGGTCGCTGACTTTAAAGCAGCAATTGAAAATAAGATCTTAGCAATAGTGAAAGGAGGTGATGATGAAAACTACCTTTTAGAGGAGCAAGATGCGTTTTTGAATGATCCGTCTAATGAAATTCAAAAATACGATACTGTTATTGTCAGTCCAATTCTAAAAGAAGGTTTTGATATAAATACTAAACATGCTGAAATAGTGACGGTGTTCGCTTCAGGGGTATTAACGCCCAAAGAGTTGATTCAGTTTGCTTCCCGACTCAGAACCGCAAAAAGAATGGTATTTGGGTTACTTCAACCACCACCATTTCATTCAATTAGTTTTTATCGTCACGCTTATACCGAAGATGAACGTTTCGAGGCACGTTTAGCGAAACACCGACAGATACTTCTGGATAATTTGCATTATGCCCTCTATGAAACATTGCGGCGAAGTGGTTTTAAGATTGATGATAGTGATGAAGTATTACCCAAAGGCGATGTTGAATACACCTATAGCCTTTCCCTAAAGCATGACTTTGATGCGACAGTCAAATCGATGCTCAGAGGTGAAGCTGATATTAGTATGCATAGCCAAGATGCTCGTAAACAAGCAGAGGCAGTAGAGGTACTAAGAAGAATATTACATCTAGCTAGTTTCTCTTTTGAGCCTACTAAAATACCAATTAAGTCAACAGGAAAACTGGAAGTAAGCATTGAATCAATTTTTTATGAACTGCTTGATAATTCATCTGTTGTTAATTATATCTTGCCTAAATCGCTAAAAATCACGACAGCATGGAAGAAATTTGAGATGCGTGGTATGGCAGCAAAGGTAAATAAACTGTTTCGTTTATTGGGGTTTGACGTACAAAGAACAAATAAAGGTAAAATGGTGAATGTTATTAAACGTGAAGAGGGAAGTGGAACCTAGACCTTTGGACACTTGAGTTGAGTGGTGGTGTTGACCAATTTAGCCTTGGATATGCGTGAAGTCATTAACCTGCGGTATATTAGCTCAGTCTCTGACGAACAGGCATACCAAGCACAGTGAGTTTGTTCAACCCCTTAAAGTTAACAAAAATTTCACCTAGTTGGCCATTGTCTTTTCTCAGCGTCACTTTCCCACTGAGCAGTTGCTTGTAACGATACATCGCAGTCCCAACTAGTGAGCGTTGGTGATAACGGCTGTCCATTTTCCATTGTTCTAGTTGGTCTGACTGCTGGGCAATAACATATTCGTTTCTTGGGTGTTCGTCATCCCAGAGGGCAACATTCTTTCGAGGAGGGAGCACCGTATTCGCTCCCTTTTTGCCTATCACTTCATAACAACCTCGTGTGTCATCGGCACCATCTGTCCATACTTGTTCTATTTTATTGTGTAAAGGATTCAAGAGACCAGGCTTTACCTAGCTATTATGGACGCTATCTAGAGAAACTACGGAAGAGATGATGTCGTGGCTATCTGCGTCAAAGTGGACTTTGCGCCATCCGCGTCGGCCTTCACTGCCATACTTACGAACCATCCATTCCCCTTCACCAAAAATTTTAACACAAGTTGCGTCAATGAGCAGGTGTGCCACTGGACCTTTAGGAGGTTGGCGATATTCACCTCTATTGTTCGTGTTCGCTTGCGTACGTTGGTGTAATTTGGCGAATGTAAGTCTACATGCAGCAGAACAAACAGCGAATCAATGCTTCCGCGGAATAACTGAACTCATTAAAGCCCAGTAAAGCGCGGAGTGGCAGGTTGAAAAGCCCTGCCAGCATCGGGGCAGTATCTATTCCTCTGTGTCCAGACGGAGTATCACAGTACCAATTGGCGATAGCATCGTCGTCCATCCAAAACGTCAGCGAACTTCGGTTTATGAGCGCTTGGTTGGATTCTTTCCAGTTGGTGATTTTTTCTCTTCGATTTCCCCATCTGTTTTTTCCTATACTCTGGTATCAAAGGATCATAACGCTGGTTTACGGAAAGGTTCCATCGGTTTAGATCAAGCTCTTTAAGGTATGCCCGAAAATTGGATGTCAGTTCTTTCTCTGATAATCTTCATGTGTCCTACTTGATTGATAGTGCGTATCAAATGTGTGCATTAACCTTGTTTTACATATATATAGTGATTAATGCACACAACCATATTACTGGCTTAATAGAATAGCAGTATGCGTTAGCATACTGCTTTTACTACTTAACGGCTTTGATATGATGGACACAGCTTCCTTCTGGTGTCGTTGTAACAAACTTATGGTAGAGCCAGTGATAACAGAAGTAACAATTATTTCTATAGAAGTTACCGTGGTTCGATATTGCTAAAGACCTGTTCCAAGTATCTATGTTGGGAAATAACTGCCAAATCCTGTTTAAGCGCCAAGCTAAGGGAGACAAACTTTCTGATAATGTCTTTTAACTACAAGAGATAACTGTTTTTGCTATGGATCCGTACAGGAGCTATTTGCGGAGTACTTTCTGGACTTGACATTCATTTTTTCCCTTTGAATCTGATTAGTCGCAATAATTTAGAACTAGGGGGTGATACAACACTTATCCGTTGATGCAACTGGTATCAAGGTGTACGGAAAACGTGAAGCGCATAGTTTTGCTTAAGTTGCTTGTCGCAGTAGTTACTAGCACCATCGAAGTCATCGCAGCAGAGCAGAGTTTGTCTAATGTAACGAGGGCCGAAGTGCTACCAAACTTACGTTAATTAGGCACGTCGAAAAGTCATTGCTCTATCGCGAGTGGATCATATGGTACAAGGAAGAGGCATGATGTTATGCGTTATAAACAAGCCGTTTTGTTCATTCCATCAAGAGAAAAAGCAACCATATGGGAAAGAGGACATTCTCGAATTTTAGCGTTAGATTGCCACAAGTTGTGCGGCTCCAAAAAATTGAAGATGCTGTATGGCTATCATAAGCGTTCGATATTAGAGACGATGCAGTAGTTAGGTGGGAAAGTAAGCATAAGAAATTACAACGAATAGGTGAATGAGACTTACACTATGATAAGGATAGAAAAGCTTTTGGTGTTAGATGTGCCTGAAACTCAGTATATTAATTAAGGATTAGTCACGATGTGTGGGAGCATTTCTTCTCTATGAATGAAGTAAAGCCGACTAAATAATCTGAAGGTAAGATTGATATTTTTGTTAGCAATATTTTAATTATTTTATAAAAATAAAATAATACTCCCATATAAACTGTAAATGAGTGAAAATTAAAATCGGATTTATATGGTGATACTACAAACTAGAACAGTTAAAGTACTTATAGCGCACTCGATACAAAGCACGAAGAGATAAATAAAACAAAGGGATTAATATTGCATATATTTATAAAATAAAACATTGACTCTTTACTAAGAAGTGATTAATGTATTTCATAAGTTGGCTGACAATTGGTCCCCTACCGCTAACTAGACACTAAATGTATCGTTCTGATATCGGTGTCCTCAATAGATAATAACAGCATTAAGAAAAATAAAACTGCTTACAGCAAAGTTTAAACTTACTTAATTCTAACTCTCTATGGAGGACATTATGGACAATAGTGATACTACTGACTTCGATCTATCTAATCACCCTTTAACCTCATCAAATCTTGATTTACACATATTTAATGTTATTAGTAATGTTGGTGTAATTAATAATATTAATCGCAAAGAATATATATGTGATATTCCATTGGTAAAAGCAGTGCAATTGGCTCTATCACGTAAAAACCCAGACATGGACTTAGATTGGGAGATTAGTGACAGCCTCTCAAAATATACCTCAAACATAACCGAATATAATGAGTTAGAAAGCTATATTAGGCAAACCTATCTTGATACGAATTACTTGTGTTTCCTAGGAAATGATCTTAGCGGAGAACTTTCTGCTGTAAATGAGATTAAGCATATCTTGCTATATCATGGTAACAAACTCATTGTTGATGATGATTGTTTTTCTGCGTTTAAGTTTGGGTTAATCACCAAGAGTGGTTCTCACTTGTCTTGCTTATTCATAAATAGAACCTCTGATTTACAAAGCCATCATGTTAGAGGTGTCGACTATATATTCTGTCAAGTTGATGATTTCCTTATCCCTTCGCCAGAAGAAATAACCAATTGGGAATATAAGCCACATCTAAAAGTTGTCACAACAGCCGCATTAGTTTCTTGGCACGAGAAGAAGCTGTGTTGCTAGGGAGGGGAGCCGCTATGTATGGATATTCAGAAGTGTACTACTTTTGTGCGCTTAGATTTGTTTATCAACTTACACCAACGGAGAGGGTGTTACTGAGACAGAACCCGAGAGGTTCTCAGTTTAATAAAGAGTTGATTAAATGTTGTTTAATGATAGTTGATGGAAGAAAGAAGATGTCGGATATGAGAATAAGTGATGGGAATTTGGAGAAACTTCTTGAGCGATTTAGTAAAAAGTCTGTAATTACTGAAATTGGTAACTATATAATTGACCACGATAACGGGCGGTACATCACGATTGATTACGATGTCTACCAATTACATTTTGAAGATATAAAAACTGATTTTGATTATCAAAACAGAAACATGAGTCACGGTACTACTTTATTAAACGTGAATATACCTGCTTATGGTGTGATGTCAAAATTGAAAGTGAATGGTAGGTTAGTGATGATCCCACACTCCGCTGAGTCATTAGCATTCACGTTTTGGAAATCAAAACCCTCTTGGATTTTGACAAGGATCGATGCAATCATATTGTCAAATCCAGGAAAAAGCAGCGCTCTTATAGCTAAATTCCTGACTGCTGATGGTCGTGAGACTAGATTTATTTTTAGCATTTATGCATCTCACGTTAAGAGTAATCGAGAAAACTTGGATGTAATATGCTTAATCGATGACCGTGAATACGAGGTTTGTATTCACGGACAAAAGGAAATGAATGCAATCTCAATAATTGATTTGTTAGTTTAAAGGCGACTTGCTGCTTAAGGTAGACAGGGCAGTATGATTCATCATACTGCTTTTTCTAGACTAGCTTTTCTCCCGAAGTCTCTAGTACCACTCTCTGACTTATCTAGGCTGAAGGTTTTTCCACTAATATGCACAATGTTTATACTTTAATTATACATAAACGCAGTGAAAATGAAGTTTTGGAATTTTTTTTGCTTTATTAAATGGTTTTTTCTGTTGACTTTGTGTTGGATGTGGTGGTAGCTTTTATTACGTTCCAGTGAGGAAGCTCTATGGACTCAATAATAATATAACAACTTAGATAATAAAATAATAAGTTCGATGTGTGTTTCTAAAAAGTACTTGAAACAGCATTGAAAGATACGTGCCAAGGTGGCTAAAAATTAGCCAGTAAGTTTGGCGTTTGAACTAAGTTATCAAGTTCAAAAATGAGCTTGTATTATTAATTGGAGTCCATCATGGATATTTTTAACACAGAAAAACAGTTCACTTCTTTCCACCTAAATCTTGATTGGGATAGATTAGGCTCTCTATTAGAGTCTTCCGACGCCCATCTCATAGTCACATCTTGCGACGGTATTCCACTCGATGATGATGTATCAGGCCAGTATCAGATAAGATTCTTTGTTGATTTAGAACTAGTTGCTATTTGTAATGCTGATGAGTGTTACGGTATTAGCGACTTAGAGCTACATCCGTCTTTTGCTAATCATAGGCAACTTATAGCCAAATTTTTTTCTGGGTATTTGCTTGCTCCAGAGTTTTTGTTCGAAATCAGTGAATTTAATGCTGTGTCATTGATGGTACGACAAGCATTGCGAGATGGTCAATACGCAGTTCGTACTGTTGATGGTGATGAAGTTCTTCTTCTACACGGTAGTAGAGATATCGCTACGTTGAGCTTTTCCGACGAAGCCCAAAAGGTATCATTTACATCTGAATTAGTCATTGGCAGCCCAATTTATAGTGACAAACTAACATCTGAAATCCTCGATTCGTTTGGCCCCAAGGTACAAGAACTGACTAAGCAAGTTAAAGTAGGCCTTGTAGAAAAGGTTAAGACTCTGAATGAAGATCTTCGTTTCGATCGTGTTCCTCGTGCCATGTTGATGACTAAAGAACCATTATTTGTATCGTCAATTTTCAAAGACGGTGAGGTATAAGATGGTGACCAACGAGCAAAAACTTACTCTGGTGAGAGGTATTCCAGGCTCGGGAAAGTCAACGCACGCTAAAACTTTAGATGCAAAGTTGGTCGAGGCTGATCAGTTTTTCATCGATAAAGATGGCCTATATCAATACGATAATGATCAGATTAAGGATGCTCATAACTGGTGTAAGCTTGAAACTAAGCGTCTCTTGAAAGCTGGTTTCAATGTTGTTGTTGCCAACACGTTCGTGAAAAACTGGGAAATGAAATTCTATCAAAACCTAGCGAATGACATGGGACTTGCCTTTGAGGTCATTGAAATGAAGGGGAGTTATCAGAATGTACATGGTGTTCCTAATTCAGTTGTTGCACGCATGGCTTCTCAGTTTGAAACGCTTGACTCAAGCTTTGTAACTATAAAAAGAGGTTACGCAGCATGAGTAAGATTGAAGTAAGACTTAGTAATATTGAAAAAATGAATACGACAGCTAAGAGGCATTGGTATGGGTCGCTTTGTCATTTAGCATATCTGCTTTAGTAATAGGCGTTTTCGTTGTAGAGCTTAGCAAAAGAGACTTTACTGTAGGTATCGACAAAGTTTGCTGGTAGATGCGTCCAACTCCGTTCAAGTTGACTACATAAAAGGTATCCTGAGAGCCTAAGTAGCATGGATAAGCCGTTTCTATCTTCATCGTCATGCTTTACGCTCTCGGGCTGCAACTGTCTCATCCGTTCAATGATGCCGCTCTCATTGACCTGTTTCTCTAAAGCAATGGGTCGCTTTTTAAAGTTCTCGAGATCGTTTCTAAGCCAGATTGAGTGGATACCGCTTGGGGAAGGAAACAGGCCTAGTTTAAGGGGAGCAGGTCACTTGTTCTCACTTGGCCGTGTACGGGGAAATCAATCGCGTACTTTACAACTGTTTGTTCAGTTTCATTTTCGACATTATTTTTAAGGTTTGGTGCTCTGCGATTTTGGTTAATCAGTGCGTCAACACCACCTGTTTTAACCCGCAATTGATAACGGTAGAAAGTGTCTCTTGATACATTGTCAGCTTCTCCTGCAAGATTGAGAAGACCAGCTTTGTGTTTGATGATTGGATTGCTAGTATGAAGCATGAGAGTTACCTCCTTGTTTCTTTGATTTCGAATTAAGCACCTTCAATCAAAGTGGGTAACTCCCTTCAGTTCAAATTGAAGTGTAAGATCTAGTCTGAACTAATACAGCTAAACGAGCACCAAGTTGCTCGATTAACTCGCCAACTCCAAAGATGGACTGACAAGTTGCTGGAGTAGAGCATTGTTGTTGCTAGAGTCAAATAGAGCTTTCAAGTCATTTTTTTTATCGTGGAAGGTTAATGCTATAGGGTTTACATCTCCACGGATCGTTGCTTTTGCTTTTGAGTTACACCAGCTTCTGTAGTGCTGGAGCGTGTGGTTGTAGCGCTTGGTATTCTCCCGCATAAGATGTTCGGATAATTTAAATTTCCCATAACGGTCACAAAGTTGGCTTTCTAGATAGATTGCCTTTGGCATTATATCCAGAACCATGGTGATGAAATCTAGCATTTGCTCAAGGTGGCGATCGGTAAGCTGATCTGCAAACGAGATAAGGTTATCAATCAATGATAGAACCTCGTTTCTCTCAATAGAAAGTTGAGAGATAAGGTTTGCGGCGATATCTTGGGTTTCTGAAACCAAAGATTTATCTAACAAAAGAACTCTTGCCGATTCTATCGCTCCAAAATACTTGGATAATTTTTCCATGTAAAACAATATATTTTGAGCGCTAATATCTGAAGAAATTAGATCCATTGTCTCTTGAAGCTTGTCTATTTTTCTTGCCAAATACATTGTTTGAACAACGATAGCACCAACAATAATAGTTGTAGACAGTCCAATTGCCGCCATTTGAGTAGCATGGTTTGCTTGTATTAGCTTACTGATCTCACTTAATTTTTCAGGATCGAATGCAACTTGTTTTAACGGCATATGTTGCACGATCCCAGATTGTTCAGCCAGTTCTGTCCAGTAGGCAACCCCATCTCTTAGAGTTATTTTTCCGCTTTGTAGGCCTTCAAGGACTTTGGGGTAAACTTTTTCCCAGTCAAAAGTAAATATAGTTTCCATTAGAAAATAGGCTCCACTTCATTGAGCATTTGCTGGCGCATTGCTGCAACTTGTACGACTGCGGGCAGGGTAACTCTAAAAGCAGGTCCACTAATAGCTGGTACAGTTAAAAGTACAGTAATTGCTATACCTATAGGGCCAGCAAAAACACCGATAGCACGCGCTAAACCAGCGTTGGCTGCTATGGTCAAGCCTCTTCCAAGTAGCGCTTTAGCGACTGCATTAGCAACAATCATTGCAACTTGATAAGACATAAATCCTCCCATTCGAATCGCTGCGATGATTGCAGTCAAGGCGGCACTACTTGTTAATGATGCATCGATTTTTAACTCCTTTCGCAATTCATCTCGCTCAGCTTCAGACATTTTTTCCCAAGAATCTGCAAATAGCTTTGCTAGAAGAGCCTGTTCAATATCAATAGCTTCGGCTTTGTAGTCTGTTTTGATGCTAAGTTTTTTACAGACATCAATAAGAATTTCTTTATATTCAACCCCTGAACGGCGAAATAAGTTAACTAGAGTATCACCTCCAAAATGCTGTAGCTCACCAGCGATTTGCTGCCACACTTGTTGGTAGTCACCTTTAGCCGCTTGGAACTGTTTGTCTCCTGTTAACGTTTCTGTATAACGGGTTTTTCCATCTTTGTCAGTGGTAAGGTATTTAACTAAAACACCTAGCATATCGTTATCTGCATAACGCAGAAGCTCTAAATCTTTGTCTTGTTTGTATGTATTGCTCATTTTCTTTCTTCTAGATATTGCGAGTGAGTGCCGTTTTTATACAAAGATCGGCAACAATTTATTGTTTTAAAGAGTATTTTCAGGTGGTCATAAATTTAAAAGTAATCTTAGCTGCTCTTTTAAAAGGTTTAACAACAGTCAACTTTCCTCCTAGAGACGACAGTTTGAGCAAGGTTGGTAGAACAAATGTTCATCCCTCTGTTAGTTAGTAATGTTCAGCTTTAGGTAAGGATCTCTGTCATTAACCTCTTGGAGAAACTCTCCAGGGACAAGGCTCCATGCATTCGGTAGGTGAGTAACGTTCGACCTTACGGTAACACCTTGAGTTTACCTTGTCCCTTCAGTACCTTTTTCCTTGTGTACTTAACGAGGTATCTTTTGCTGCTTGGAGTGCGAATTCTAAGGCTGTCACCAATTAGATCGCCAAGGTATTTCTTATGTCCGCTCATCTTCACGTCCTATTTAATGCTGTTTGTCGGGACTGAGTTCTGTTGTGGAGTCGCTGTAACCTGATGCAAGGTGCAAGTTTTCAACACCATACAAAGTTGGTCGGTTTGCTAACCAAAGTTGATGTTCGGGTGTTATTTGTGTTGCATTCTCAGAGCAATCGACGTTCCAACGACGCAGTAAATAACCAGTTAAAGCCGCACGAACTTCGATTGATAGCTTTCCATTCTTCATAGAGTAATCAAGCTCAATCGCTTTTGGGTAATTTACATTATTTGGGTGAGGTACTAATTCCAAAGGTACAAATCTCATCCATTGCTTATCAGCTAGCATGGTTTGAGTCTGAATTGCGGTGTTGTCCGACAGTTCAGCTTTGGTGATTCGAGAAATAACAAAATCGCGGAACTCGCACGTCTGGCAATCATATGCGCGAATATGCCAGCGTAGTCCGTTATCGACAATAGAGTGGGGAACAACAATTCGGGTGCTTTCGCCACTACTTAAGGATACATAGTTAATTTTCACTGCTTTGCTGTTTAACGCTGCTTGAGTTAGTACAGCTACGATACAAATATTAGGTGCGTTGAGCTGGCTCGGTGTTTCAAATGGTATGCCCAACCCATTGATGACACTGTCTTCCCCTGAAAGTTGGTTTGCAAGCTTTCCGAGCGTGTCGTTTGCATTGTGATTAAACAGTGGGGCAAATGCCTTTGTCTGAAAGTACCGTTTCTCAGCGTTGTCGTAGGTGAGGTTATGGGCCGCTAACTCTTTGTATAAGTTTATATCGCGAGTCGCGTTGGATAGCCCCATTTTAAAATGTTCTACAACTTCGGAACGCGTAAAGTGACCGACAAACATCAACTTAAAGTCAATGAAAGAAAGTCTTTGTTTTTGTGCGTAGTTGAGATTACCCATGGAATTCATACTATTTTTTATTTGGTCATAGTGTGAACCATTTTGGGTTAGACGTCAATTTGAGATATGATTCATCTGGTGTTGCTCGGGCATAATTCACTAGCATTAATCTATGCACTTTCCTTAGTATTATTATATGTAACGTAAAAAGCGCACAGATAGTGAAACTATCGCTGAGTAGATAGCAGAAGCAGTATGGCTCTGCCATACTGCATTTCTAATATTCAATGTTCGCTTAATTGGCTGTGATATCTATAGATAAACAATCAATATCTGCTAGGTTTGAACTTCAATGAGTCAATCTATGACTTATAGTCGATGCTAGGATTGACTTGCTTTAACTTACGAACCAATATTTTGACTTGGTTTCCCGATACTAGTATCGCATGTACTACGAACGGCAAATCAAGTCAGTCCGCATCTTAAAATTTTTCAGATGAGGCTTTGAAATATTGCAATGAATGTGAAATAATTGAAAAATTTTTGGTGAAAGTACAACAGATGGCTTTACATCAACAGTTAAAATTCTAGTGCTTGTTGGGCTTCATTTACCTAAATCTAGAAATTACACCTTATTCTGCGATATCTACCAACATTTTTAATCATATTAACCATGCTGTATCTATAATTAGTACTGTTCTATTTTTAAATGGATGAAAAAATTTAGTTTAGCGAGATTTTGTTTCAAAAATTGCAAGCTTACAATAGGCCTTTGTTGACCGTTCTATAACGAGATATTACTTCTCGCTTATTTGATTCCACTTGATTAGGGTTATGGATTGTCGTGTCAAGGTAAGTTCCCAAACTTACTTATCATATCTAAAGTGATTTATTTTCAATCAAAGCCCTATGACGGTTTAATTATCGAAAACAACTAATGAAAGTTACATTAATTACACCACTAGAGGCATATGATTATTCCTATCGCAATATTCAACTAACCTAATTGGTTTAGCGAGATTTGGGATGTAACAGATAGAATAGATTAATTCGTTCTAGGGCCAGTACTTTAAAATGGGATCGGGTAACTGATGAATTGGCTCAGAGGAGAGTTTATTTATGAACTCTCCAAGGATTAACTAAGCCTTATCGTTTTGTCGGTTTCTCAGCAATGGCGATTTCAAAAGTGCCACTTTTATAGACTCAGATAGTTTGTGATGGACTTGCTCATTGATTGCTTTTTGGACGCTAAACGTCGCTAATTGATAAAAAACAATATAGTCTGATTATTTTCTTGATTTTGCTCCCATTTTAAGGATTATGAGTGGATATGCTATTTAAGCTTTAGTTATGGCCTTTTCCATGGATCGAACTTCAAATTTATGCTTGCTATCAATAGAGAAACGTTAAACCTCAGAAAACTAATTCTTTTTATCTGTATATTCAGTGTGTCGATTACACTTTTCAATACTTTTTTCTCAATTTATCAGGTTCAGCGTGAACAGCTTATACGTAATTCCATGGAGATAAACTATTCTTACGCCCAAAAAATGGCAGAGGTGACGGAGGTCTTTACTAAGTCAGCAATGCGACAAGTTGAGTATTCGGCAGATATTTTAGGTCGCGATTTTGATAGCAAAGAACTCATTGACCATGAGCTAAATCGATTGCAAGAGCAAGCTGGCTTGTTTAACTCTACTGTTTTGGTCGATAACAAAGGGACTATCGTATCAACTTCAAAAAACATAAGTAAAGCTGAAGGAATACAGTTAACAGATGAAACTCTTTTACAATCATTAAACAAAGTTCAACCTTTTATTACCAAGCCTTTTGTCTCACCAAAAGGAAACTACTTGGTCTGTATTTCGTATCCAGTTTTCTCTCCCAATAAGGAGTTCCTAGGGTACTTAGGAGGTACAATATACCTCAAGGATAATAATGTATTAAATTCTCTGCTCGATAACCATAGTTACAGCAATGGTTCATATTTATATGTCGTTGATAGTAGTAAAGCTATAATTTATCACCCTGATAAATCGCTTATAGGAAAGGTAGTTGATAGTAACTATGCTGTTGACTTGGCACTCGAAGGTGGCGGAGGTAGCATTGAAACCATTAGCTATTTTGGAGAAGAAGTACTGGCTGGGTATTCGCCTGTAAATAATACAGGATGGGGCATTATTATTCAGAGATCGAAGTCTGTGAGTTTTGATATATTAGATGGTCAACTACATTCTGTTCTTGTACGTACGATTCCTCTGAGTTTATTTACTTTTATATTTATCTGGGTGGCATCCTCGACTATATCTAAACCGCTTTGGCAGTTAGCTATGTCAATTAACAAAGCAAACGTCGAACATGCTGACTCTGTTAGCTTAAAACAAATAAAACCTTGGTATTTCGAGGCATTTCTATTGAAGTCTGCTGTTATTAAAACCTTTACCGACGTTTCGAATACGATAGAAAAGCTACAAAATGATCGCTTAACTGATGTTATGACTGGACTTACTAACCGAAGAGGTTTCGAAGAGGCGGTTGATAAACTTGAAGAAAGGAGAAGTCCCCTTTCCGTCATGGCTATCGATATAGATTTTTTCAAAAAAGTGAATGATACCTATGGGCATAGTATTGGTGATGATGTTCTGAAAGAGCTTTCTAATCTGATTAAATGTCAATCTCGTAAAACGGACATTTTATGCAGAACAGGAGGGGAAGAGTTTATAGTTTTTCTTGCTGAGATGAGTATAGAGAGTGCATTTGCGAAGGCAGAGAGGCTCAGAAAGAATGTTGAACAATACGGCTTCGCACATATAGATAAATTAACGATATCAATAGGTATATCTCACTGGATGGGAACAGATCAATCGCTTCACGAGTCCATCATAAAGGCAGATGATGCATTGTACAGAGCGAAAAGAAACGGTAGAAACCGTTGTGAAGTTAATGTTTAAGATAATAACTTAGTATTTGATTCAATGGTTTGTATTGTTGAGTTTTTCGCTACTTTAGGTGTATCACGTTAGCGGGGTGTATTTTAACAGCGAAAGTAGCTAAGACTTAAGTGATGTTTGCAATAGTCGCTTAATAAGTCAACGTTAGTAGGAGGATTGAAAGCTCGCTCCAGTGTGCATATTTAGGTGCATTCAGCTCAGTTATTTCCCGATCGGTCGCAATCACCCAAATACGCATTCATTATGATTATGTTCGAAGACCGACTCACTGAATATATGTAACTCTGCTAGTTACACAAAATTATTTACAGGGTCTTCAGTTTAGCGGAGACGAACCAATTTTGTACATGGTCAACTAAGTTTACAGTACTGTTGGAGCTGTTCTCTTTTCGGAAACACACATGTATGGCTCACTTGCGATTTTGGCTCTATACATCGCCTTATCCGCTAACTCTATCAGTGTAGATAAACTACTTGAATCATCTGGGTATATACCAATACCGATGCTAGCTCTAATGGTTATTTCATGACCGAATGTACTTACGTACACTGGGGTTGAAATTAGCTGATTAAGCTTATTCGCCATCGACTTTGCTTCCGAAGTTCTGTCATAGTGTTTCGTCAAATTAAACAATACGAGAAATTCATCTCCCCCTAACCGAAAACAAATATCATCTGTGCGCAGGCTTTCAGTTAATCGTCTGGAAACCTCTTTTAAAAGTAGATCACCAGTACCATGTCCAAATGAATCATTTATGGCTTTAAACTTGTTTAAATCTAAGTAAGCGATCCCCATGCAATTTGAGTTAAAAATCGCTTGAGACTGCTTTTCTAGTAAAATATTAAGATGTCGCCTATTGAATAAATTTGTTAACGGATCAGTAATTACCTTAGTGCGGAGGTCTTCGACAAATTCCTGTATGGTAGAGAAGTCGTGAATAGTTGCTATGCCACAGCGCTCACCATTCAGTGTGATACTCGCGATTGAGATTCTTGCGGCAAAAGACTCGCCATTTGACTTGATACAAGACAACATATTTCGTGACATCATAGTTCTAGCTAGGGACTGATGCTCTATGAAATGCTTAACTTTTTCTTTATGCATTTCACTATGAGTGGCTGGTAGAAGCTTTTCTAAGCTAAGGTTTTCCATTCCCTCTGACTCATACCCAAATAGTTGATTACATGACTGATTGGCGAATAAAATATTAGAGTTCTGATCGACGATTAAAATAGCGTCTACCAGAAAATCCAAGAACTGATAGATTTGTGTTGGTTGTTGCATTATTACTTTTTTCCATATCGCTCTGGATTAATTTAGCTTGTTAAACTTCAAACATACGTATGCATGTTGAGTTTTTATAATAGCATTGCTATATGTGTGGTTTTCGTGAGGAGTTTAAGCTATTAGGCTCAATAACACAATGAATTGCTAGTGAAAACTGTAAAGGTAAGACCATCATGTTAGTAATGGGTTTATGTAATGCCAATGCCATGTGGTTCTTTTTATTGCATAATAATCCATTGTAAGGCTAGTCCGTATGCAAATGAGTGAGTTTGTCGATTACCAATAATAATGAAAGTTAGTTGATGTTGGTTCTATCGAGTTTCATTTAACTAACTCGAATAATTGCTAACAAATGACTTAACCTGGTGTTTGATTGGTGTTAGTACTATGGATAAATAAAATTTCATTGACATTAATAAAGGGATGGCACTTCTTTCTTATTAGAACTATAAGTGTATTGTATCGATTTACAATTTAAAAAATCATTTATAGAATATGAAGCGATTTTATTTAATAATTTGTGAACTGTTATAGATTACATTATTCAATAAATGAAGCTTTCATCTCTTACGTTATATAAGGAATACTAGGCGCCAATATGAACGAATTAGAAAAAATATTATTAAACATCCGCAATCTAAGGGTATTTTCTCGAGATCTCACGTTAGATCAGCTTGAGGAGGCTCACAATAAGTTAACAACAATTGTTGAAGAACGACGTGAAGAAGAAGAAGTTTTAAGAGCCGAGCAAGCAGAGAGAGAAGCAAAGCTCGCTGCAATAGCAAAACAGATTAAAGAGCAGGGTATTGATGTTAATGAACTTGTTTCGGCACTTTCATCGAAAAAGGTCAAGAGTAAGGGAAAGGGTCAGGCTCGAGCGCCTAAATATAAATACGTTGATGTCAATGGTGTAGAAAAGACATGGACTGGTCAAGGTCGTACGCCATCGGTTATCCAAAAAGCACTTGATGCTGGTAAAACATTGGATTGTTTTGCTATTTAATTATAAACATCGCTTCACAGCCATGGTTTCAGTATTGATTCGCTGACATCTTCGTCTCAAGTTATTGAGTTGGGTCTCTTAGAACTATCAATATTGTTATATCTGGAATATAACAATATTGATTTTCATATGTCCTAACATATCTAGATTTCCTATCTCAATTCACTCCTTGACTGACATCTACCACTATTCGTTGCGGCTAGTTTAGTGATGACAGCCACTAAACGCAGTTTAAAATCAGAATTACACATCTCTCTGAACGTTAAGGAGAAGGCTGACAGTTCTATGGGTGTCTTAACAATGTGACGAAAAACACCAATACCAGCCAGCGTGAATAAGAGTCAGTTACTTAAGTAACCAAGCTCAACGGTCGGAGTCCTAGGGACTAGAAGAGCAAGATATTGTATAAAGGCTGCCACGTATATTTGGCGTGATTTCTAAGCCTGCGTGCTATTCTGACAGAATATTAAGGGAGGACTAGAGCGAAGAGCGTTTTGGCAAGTTGGATTTTTTTGACCTTATAGACGCTGATTCTGCATTCGAGTCTAAATCGAAATGTACGTTAACCTGAACGCCTTCTCGTTCAAATGTCATATCATCAAAATCCGTCATTGTAATCTTGAAGCCATTACGAGCGAAAAAGCCAGTAACCATTGTACGCTGTTTTATTTGCAATGCGGATGCCAGCAACTTATCCATAAGTACATATCCTTTCTTATTTTGTGGGGTTGAACTAAACCTAGTGCTCGTTAATCATGAAGTCAATTTTAGTTACAAAGTTGATTTCATTTATGTGCGCTCGGGATACGAGTCCCTGATTAACTTAACATTCAGGTTAACTCAGGTGTGACCGTGTAACTAATGAGCTGAAACCTTGTAAAAACAGTAGTGTCTTGGATGACGAGCGTTCTAGTTAATCGCTTACTTCGTCGAGGTGTGTGATTAAGTTCATGGGGGTATTCGACTTCATGAATTCAAAGTACCAGATAGCTATCTGCAAACTGTGTAATCTAAGGTCTGCAAAGTGTCAGAGACCGTGCGTTGATTCTATCTGCGTGAAGTTGGATTGAATACTCAATCACGGTAATAAATTCCAATTGAGGCTATATTGGGGCATCAACTTTGTCCTAGAAGGAAGTGTTGTGGAGAGCAAGAAAGACGTACCGCATGACAAATTATTAGAAAGATTATGGCATGAGGAAATTGCAAATAGGTTAGGTATAACGATATACGAGCTAGAACTCATCGATTGGTATACCGACGAAGTTCTCTGTGAAGATGGGCGGTTATACAAGGTGAGACTAAATATCGAAAAAATACCATCAGATAGAATGGTTTATGAAAAAATTGAAAAAATGTTGAACAATGGTCGTTGGGTTTACTTTGATGAGTTATAAGTCTATTTTTAGTCGAATGTGTTGTGAAAAAAACAAACAGTTGGAAATAACATTAAAACATTAGGTCATTCATTGTGAGCTTCCTCAAAGTCACACTAATGATGATTTACACAGCAAGTAGGGAGCCGATACTTTAGGTAAGTCGATCGACTTAAGCTGGCATCATATACAGTTGATTTTAAAAATAAGTTGCATTAGAAGCCGTACATGAACTTTAACACAGTAAGAGAGAGAATATGAAGACTCCAAAGCTACCAGATAACGAAGCAGAACGCTTACACGCGTTAAGAGCGCTGGAGATATTGGATACTTCGTCTGAAGAACGTTTTGACCGTATAACACGAATGGCCAAACGTATGTTTGGTGTTCCTATTTCGCTCGTTAGCCTCGTCGATGAGAATAGACAGTGGTTTAAGTCTGCTCAAGGGATAGACGTGACAGAAACCCCAAGAGAAATTTCTTTTTGTGGGCATGCGATTAACGATGATGGACTCTTTATCATTCCCAATGCCATTGACGATAAAAGATTTTGTGATAACCCTTTGGTGACCGACCATCCTAAGATTCGATTTTATGCGGGGTATCCTCTTAAACTGAGACATGGGGTCAACATTGGCACATTGTGCTTGATTGATAATAAACCAAGAGAAATGGACGAAGAAGATTGCTTACTTTTGCAAGACTTAGGGGCGATGATTGAGCAGGAAATAAAGTCAGTTCAAATGGCAACCCTGGATGAACTTACTATGATTTCAAATCGTCGAGGTTTTTTGCTCCTAGCAGACCATACCCTAAAGATGTGTAAGCGCAAAAAGCTGAAAAGCTCTGTCCTGGTATTCGATTTAAATAAGTTTAAGCCAATTAATGATAATTATGGTCACCATGAAGGCGACTATGTACTGAAAGTCTTCGCGATGACGCTTCTTGAAACATTCAGAGAATGTGATGTCGTAGGCCGATGGGGAGGTGATGAATTTGTTGTATTTCTTACAGATACAGAAGCAGACTCGGTAAAGCATATCCTAGCAAGGTTTAGCGATAAGATCGGAAAATTCAACCAAGAAAGCAATAAACCTTATCGTATTGAATATAGTTGTGGTGTCAGTCATTACCGTTATGATAGCCCGCTATCTATAGAAGAAAGGATAGAAGAAGCCGATAATGAAATGTATAAGGATAAGTACACACGCTAAATTATTAAGCAAGTGTTGTTAGTGTGCGTCAATCATCATATCGATTTAGGTGCGTTGGATCCAGCCAATATGGTGATGCTATAGTGAATTTAAATTAGCCTGCAAGTAAAAGTCTCCAGTACTTGAGTAAATCCATTGGTGACTAATTTTGCAAAAAAATGGTTTGCAAGTTTTCAGAAGCGACTGATATCACCGTGCTATAGAACTGCTTGTAACGTTAGAACAGGCTAACTTTCTAATGATGTTGGTACGTGAATGGAACAGTATGCCTAAGTAATTGAAACGTTTAGAATACTCAAAACGCGCAGAACAATTAGATAACACTCATTCCTAAGAATGGGAGTGAGTGTTTATAGTGGTACAGAAGGTCTTGTTATTTTTATTAAAAAAGACTGACTCATTTTATATGTAACCGAGACAGTTACGCAGGGTTATTTACAGTCTTCATTAGCTGTATTAGTTCAGACTAGATCTGACACTTCAATTTGAAAAGAAGAGAGTTACCCACTTTGATTAAAGGTGCTTAATCCGTAATCAAAGACAATAAGAGGTAACTCTCATGCTTCATACTAGCAATCCAATCATCAAACACAAAGCTGGCCTTCTCAATCTTGCGGAAGAACTCGGCAACGTATCAAAAGCCTGTAAGGTTATGGGTGTATCTAGAGACACTTTCTACCGCTATCAAGAGCTAGTCGAAACTGGTGGTATTGATGCTCTGATTAATCAAAGTCGAAGAACACCAAACATGAAGAATCGTGTCGATAGTGAAACTGAGCAAGCCGTTCTCAAGTACGCTATCGACTTCCCAGCTCACGGGCAAGTTAGAACAAGCAACGAGCTACGTAAACTCGGTGTATTTATCTCTCCAAGTGGCGTGCGTTCAATCTGGCTTCGTATTGACTTAGAGAACTTCAAAAAGCGC
>NZ_JAWOTI010000036.1:0-26982 GCF_033338775.1 Vibrio sp. Vb1018 | reverse complement strand
AGTTCTTTTAGTTGTTGATTTCATAACACTCTCCAATTTTGGGGTGGAAAGTGTCAACCTTATTTAGGACGGCACATTCGTACAAAATAAAAGACCTCCACATGGGAGGTCTTTTTAATTCAATATCACTAAAAAGTGATTAGAAGTTCGCAGAGCGAGGAGTACGTGGGAATGGGATCACGTCACGAACGTTGCCCATACCAGTGACGTAAGATACTAGGCGCTCGAAGCCTAGACCGAAGCCTGCGTGTGGCACTGTACCGTATTTACGTAGGTCGCGGTACCAGCTCATGTGTTCAGGATCGATACCCACTTCACGCATACGTGCATCTAGAATGTCTAGGCGCTCTTCACGCTGAGAACCACCGATGATTTCGCCGATGCCCGGTGCTAGAACGTCCATCGCTGCAACTGTTTTACCGTCATCGTTAGCACGCATGTAGAATGCTTTAATGTCTTTCGGGTAGTTCTTAACGATTACAGGTGCTTTGAAGTGTTCTTCAGCAAGGAAACGCTCGTGCTCAGAAGACATATCGATACCCCATTCAACTGGGAATTCGAACTCACGACCTGAATCAAGAAGGATCTGGATTGCGTCAGTGTAGTCAACTTGCGCGAAGTCAGAAGAAACGAACTGCTCTAGACGAGTGATTGCTTCTTTGTCGATGCGTTGAGCGAAGAACTCAAGGTCATCGCGACACTCTGCAAGCACTGCTTTAAACACGTACTTGAGCATGTCTTCAGCCAGTTTCGCTACATCATCCAGTTCTGCGAACGCAACTTCAGGCTCAACCATCCAGAATTCTGCTAGGTGGCGGCTTGTGTTTGAGTTTTCAGCTCGGAAAGTAGGGCCGAAAGTGTAAACTTTGCTTAGCGCACAAGCGTAAGCTTCTGCGTTTAGCTGACCAGATACGGTTAGGAACGTCTCTTTACCGAAGAAGTCTTCGTTGTAGTCCACTTTACCAGCGTCAGTGCGAGGAAGGTTTTCCATGTCTAGCGTAGATACGCGGAACATTTCACCAGCGCCTTCAGCATCTGAAGCCGTGATCAACGGCGCAGATACCCAGAAGTAACCTTGCTCGTGGTAGAAGCGGTGGATTGCTTGAGATAGGCAGTTACGTACACGTGCTACTGCACCGATTACGTTTGTGCGCGGACGTAGGTGCGCAACTTCACGTAGGTACTCGATTGAGTGACGAGTTTTTGCCATTGGGTAAGTTTCAGCATCTTCAACCCAACCAACCACTTTAACGTCAGTGGCAGCAAGTTCGAAGTCTTGACCCTTTGCAGGAGATTCAACAATCTTACCAGTTACTTCAACAGAGCAGCCAGTCGTTAGCTTTAATACTTCGTCTTCGTAATTATTAAGATTATTTGGGACCACGGCCTGAATCGGGTCGAAACAAGAGCCGTCATATATGGCAAGGAAAGAGATTCCAGCTTTGGAATCACGACGTGAACGGATCCAGCCACGAACAGTCACTTCGCTGTCTACTGCTAGCTGACCTTTCAATACGTCTGATACAGGCGCGTAAGTCATGTTTTCAATATTCTCCATTGAGGTAAAAATTCAACTCAACGCTTACTTAAAGTACTTGTCTAATAACATTTTTGTTCAAAAAACAAGCTAAGCGCTGAGTTGGGTAGCATTTTACAGATTCAACGAGACATATTACCTGTCAATTCGCTCGCATCAACCTTTATATTCGTTTTGATGGGGAGAATCTCTCTATTTATTCACTCTTTTGTGCTCTGAAAGTGTGAATTGGTTTAGTAATTGCTCTAAACGTTCGGATAGATGCTCTAAATCAACACTAATATCACGCGTGTGCGATGCTGATTGCGATGTGTCGTTAGCATGCAGTGTGATCACATCTATTTTAGATTGAATATGCTGACTTACATCAGATGTGGTTTGCGTCTGGTTTTGGATATCTTCTGCATGTCTGAGCACTTGGCGCATTTCGTCAACAACGTTATGCATTGTGGCTGATAGTGCCTCGACATCGACAGAGCGTTGATGAGCAAACTGGCAGACGGTATCAACAGAAGTTAATGACTCTTCACTTCCTTGCTGGAATTGAGAAATGATATGTTCAATATTACCAGTGGCTTCAGCCGTCCTAGAAGCCAGGTTACGCACTTCTTCCGCGACGACCGCAAAACCGCGTCCTTGCTCTCCGGCACGGGCGGCTTCAATAGCAGCATTCAACGCGAGCAGGTTGGTTTGTTCTGCAATACCCTTAATAACCACAAGAATGGACGACACTTCTTCGGTTCTTTGGTTTAGAGAGCTGATTTTTTCCCGTACGGTATCAATGTTACTTACTAGTTGTTTGATGTCTTCACTGACGTTGTGTGCTTGACTTGCACTATGAGTGGCGACATCAACGGTGTGATTGACCAAAACAGTAGCGTTGTTAGTCGAGTCCTCAACCGCAGTTTGTTGCTGCAACATATCGGTGATATTACTTTGTACTTCGTTGGTCTCTAGCTGTTGGTTATTGGCCGCTTTATCTGTGGACTGCGCGACAGCAGTTAGTTTACTCGCGGAGTCGGCAAGTGAGTGAGAGGTGTCTTGCACACGTTCTAAGCTTTCGGAGACCGTGTCCATGAATGAATTGATGGCTGTAGAAAGTTGGCCCACTTCATCCTGTTGGTGATGCATAAGTCGTTGAGATAGATCTTTGCTATGGCTCACATTCGACATGAATTTCGACGTTCTTTGAATTGGTCGTACAATGATTTTTTGAATCAAACTCAACGTTATGATGAAGCCCACAAATGCGATTACGGCCATTATTCCCATCGCAAACATTGCCTGTTTACTGATCATTGAATTGACATGATTCATGTTGTATTCCAAGCGAATCGCGCCCAACACTTCTCCTGCTGGTGCAACGTGGCAAGAAACGCAGTTGGTGCCACGGTAATTTTCGCTCGATTTCATTGGTAGTGCGACTACTAACCCTTTGCCCCAATCGGCTGAGATTGGTTCAATCACCAGTTCACCATTCAACGCTCGTTGATCAATATCATCGACAGGCTGCTGGTTTTGTTGCCCAGGTCCGTAAAGTTTGGTCACAGTATCAGCTCGCAACACGCGAACTGCTTCAATGCCTTCTTGGGCCAGGGCCTTTTGACGTAAGGTTTCTTTTTGCGACATGGTGCCCGTAAGCATCATCATATTTAGGCTATCGAAATAATTACTAGCCTTATCATGGAGTTGTTCACTAAGAACATCATTGATTAAGGTTTTTTGTTGATGGTATTGGTAAGCCGTAGAGGCAGCTAGAACGCAGCTGAAGACAGCAATTAACGCCAGTAAGAGCTTAAAAGTGATAGTTGAGCGCATAAATTTATAAGTGTAATTGGAACGAACTGCACAATATTAATGTGCACAAATGCGCACTGCGAACAACGAAATGAATGATTGTGACCCCACACATGTTGGGGATATGTAATTGTGATATGAGTGCTGTGTAATCAAATGTTTGGCGCGTGACAGAAATACGGCGCTTTGGTGTGAGTGATAGCAAAGAGGCCAGGAACCAGCGGAAGTTTTTGCTACGCTTGTATGGGGTAACGCTTGTCTCTTGGCAGCGAATTCCTTAGTATTGCCTGTCTTTTTAAAGCCTGAGAATCAAGATGAAAACAGAATTATACAAAGAGTTTATGTTCGAAGCAGCACACCATTTGCCACACGTACCAGAAGGTCACAAGTGTGGTCGTTTGCACGGACACTCTTTCCTTGTTCGTCTTTATGTAGAAGGTGAAGTTGATCCACATACAGGTTGGGTAGTGGATTTTGCAGAGATCAAAGCTGCATTTAAACCAATTTACAATCGCTTAGACCATTACTACCTAAACGACATTGAAGGGTTAGAGAACCCGACTAGCGAAGTGTTAGCAAAATGGATTTGGCAGCAGCTTAAGCCAAGCTTACCACTGCTAAGTAAAGTCGAAATCAAAGAAACGTGCACAGCGGGTTGTATTTACAAAGGCGAATAAGTCACTTTCTATTGAGCATTAAACAAAGGCAAGCGAGAAGCTTGCCTTTGTTGTGTCTGAATGGCCCAATTTTGATTATGCTTCACCAGCTAGCTTAATGGGTGTCGTAGAATCCATTCTTTTTCATTATCACCCAATGTTGTTTCCTCTGTATTAATGAATCCGCACGCATCAAGAAAACTGATAGCGTATTGCTGACTTTGTGGGACAGTGGCGCAAAGAGAGGTGCTTTTAGGGTTAATGGTATACGCATAAAGGAACAGTTTACGCAATGCCTCACTCCCAACCCTTTGACGTTGGAAACGTTGATCAATCATCAAGTATTTAAGCTCCAGTTCGTATCGTTTAGCAAACGGCGCATGTTGGGAGAAACCTTTATCGATAACAAGATAGCCTACTAATAGGTCATCAGAATAAATCGTAAAGAACGCCTCTGACTTACTGCGTTTTTGGTAAGCCATTTCAAACGGTGTAAAAAATCCTTTTTGCTCTTCTTGCACATCCAATTGCATCAAACTTGAAAAATCTTTCAGTTTGGTGGGTTTAATCGCAATCATCGCTCAATCACAAATTGGCGGCATACCGTTATGCCACCACGAGTTTTTATAGAGTATTAAATCTATTTTAAGTAACTAACCGAGTGAAGAAAAGCTAGCAATGAAGAGGGTAATAATAACCTTGGTGAATATAGGCGCCCAATGTTGTGAGTAAGTGAGCACTGTCTGCCGTTTCTACGCCTTCAACAATGACCGTGCAGCGATACGTATTGCCCATAGCAATTAACTGACGCAAGGTTTCTATCTTTTTATCATCAGATTTTAGGCCAATAACAAATTCTCGGTCGATTTTGAGGTAGTCAGGATTCAGCTTGCTGATAAGCGCCACATTATTATTGCCGGTGCCAAAGTCATCAATACTGATTTTACAATCCAGTGCTTTTAGTTTCGCGACATTGCCATAAATCTCAGAGGTATAATACATCGATGCATTTTCTGTGATTTCGATTGTCAGCAAACGGCAATCCCGATTAGATAGCTCTCTATATAGGATTGAAAAGTTACGCCCTCGCAGCAAAGAAGGACAAACGTTAATGCTGATAGGGATGGGCAACGCTTTTTGTTTGGTGTAGATGGAATCAATCACCAGTAAGGTATGAGTTAGCAGCAATCCATTGCGGATCAGTGTTTCAATAAACCGTTGCGTATTTTTTACCTTAAACCGGGAGAGGGCTTCGTAGTGCACAATCTTTTGTGCCGAAGTGTTATAAATCGGCTCCAGTTTTATTTTGAATTGTCGAATTGCGCACAAGTAAGCCATAAAGGCTTGTAGGGAGCGGTGACGCAGTATAATGAGAAAAAGTAAGCTCAGTAGAATGATACTTTGAAACGGTCCAGAGATGTAATACACCTCTTTATAGCCACTATTCTTTACGTGATAATTGAAAAAGCGTTCATTGGTGTTACCAATCTCTAACGACGTTCCGGTATTCGTTGATAGCTTCATACCAGAAAGAAAAAAACGTGAAATATGATTTTCAACATTGTCGGATAAGTTAATGTTTTTAACACGAACCAAAACAGTTGCGTTATTTAAGTCAAATGATTGGGTGGTGTAATTGTTATTGTTACTCCACTCTTCAAAGGCTTTTTTGCTGACAGGGACAACGGTTTCTGGAGTGACTAAGCATCGAATATTGAAACGATCTAGCATCATGCTCGATTCCACCAACTTCACATTATCAAATAGCGACTTCAGTTCGCTTTCATTAGCAAAGCAACTCCTGCGGGAAAGGCTCTCTGCAATTTCGAAGGCGTTATCCAGATAATTATGTTTAACGATGCTGTTTATCGCGTAGTAACAGATAGCAAAGAAAATGATCGCAGTGATCAACACAACCCACATTGCTTCTGAATAGATCTTTTTATTACGCAGGCAAATACGAAGCGCTTTGCGAAGACTATTGGTTGTGTATTGATTGATCTTCTGTTGATGTTCGATGCCATTCTGGTGGTTGTTTTGCATAGTAAAAGGGATGAAGTATCCGGTCCGGTGAATGTTTTCGATAATGTTTTTGTTAGTGGTTAAATGTTCTTCCGTGAGCTTGCGAAATTTCTTTCTTAGAGCGGCCACCGCGTTTTTAAAGCCATTTTCAGGCAGTGTCATTTTGTATTGTTGAGTGATTTTGCTTTCTATTAACCGCTGACTAATCGGCGTATTTAAACTGCCGTATGTGGCGATAGTTGACAGAATGGCGTACTCATTTAGGTTGACAGGAATGGAGTGGTGGAGTGACTGATTGAGCTCTAGAGATATTTCGTTTTCGGACAAGCAAACGCAGATTTGGTTTCCAATTTCAAACCTAATCATGTGTTGATGTGCTCCAAGTTTAATTTTTGGCTACGTTATCAATAAAGCTAGGGAAGAGATGTGATTTTTTACTGAGATATCCATAATATTTGGATATATTCAACGTTTTAGGTTTTTTTTACTTGTCCTGATAACGTATTCTCCTAGGTTTTTTGGGTATAAAAAAACCCGAGCATAAACTCGGGTTTTGATTGGTATTCAGAAAGGCGTGTTAGCAAATCACTTTGATTGCTAGACCACCTTGAGATGTTTCGCGGTATTTCGCGTTCATGTCTTTACCTGTTTCTAGCATGGTTTCGATAACCTTATCTAGAGAAACAGTTGGAGCTGAAGAGCGACGTAGTGCCATGCGAGTAGAGTTGATTGCTTTTACTGCCGCAATACCGTTACGCTCAATACATGGAACCTGAACCTGACCTGCAACTGGGTCACACGTTAGACCTAAGTTGTGCTCCATCGCGATTTCTGCTGCCATACATACTTGCTCTGGGCTACCACCCATAAGCTCAGCAAGGCCTGCTGCTGCCATAGAACATGCCACGCCAACTTCACCCTGACAGCCAACCTCTGCACCAGAGATAGACGCGTTACGCTTGTAAAGACCTCCGATTGCGCCAGAAGCTGCAAAGTAACGGATGTAATCTTTTTCAGTCACAGTTTGGATGAACTTATCGTAGTAAGCCAGTACCGCAGGGATGATGCCACACGCACCGTTAGTTGGTGCTGTGACAACGCGGCCACCTGCTGCGTTCTCTTCGTTTACTGCGAAAGCAAACATGTTTACCCAATCAACAACAGACATTGGGTCGTTTGTCGTCTTTTCTGAAGTAAGTAGCTGCTGGCGAAGTGCTGCTGCACGACGAGGCACGCGTAGTGGACCAGGCAAAATACCTTCTTCATTCATACCGCGATCCATACACTCGCGCATTGTGCGCCAGATGTTTGCGAAATAAGTACGAGTTTCTTCATCTGAATGAAGCGCATGCTCATTCTTCATGGTTAGTGCGCTGATGGACAATCCACTTTCGTGGCATTGGTTAACCAGTTCCTCTGCCGTTGTAAACGGGTAAGGTACTTTTACTGGGTTCTCAGCTTCTTTACCGAAATTTTCTTCATCAACGATGAAACCACCGCCGATAGAGTAGTAAGTTTTTGAGTACGCTTTTTCGTCATCAATCCAAGCGTGGATCTGCATGCCGTTTTCGTGTAGCTCTAGGTTTGTTTTGTGGAAGTTCATTCCACCTTCACGTGGGAACGATACTGTGTGACAGTGCATGCCAACAGGAAGGCGTTCAGTTTCTTCTACACGAGCGATAAAGCCCGGGATAGAATCGATATCAACTTTCTCAGGAGTGTTGCCTGCAAGACCCATGATGATAGCAATATCTGTGTGGTGACCTTTCCCTGTCAGTGATAGTGATCCATAAACGTCAACGGTGATTTTAGTGATGTCGCGCAGTTTTCCCATTGCACGAAGATCATCAATAAACTCTTTACCCGCTTTCATTGGGCCTACAGTGTGTGAGCTTGAAGGTCCAACACCGATTTTATAGATATCAAAAACACTAATCATATCGATTACCTCAGAAGAAAGCCTCCCAAGGGGAGTTGGGAGGCTTAATTTTATCGTTATATTTTTGGATTAATCATACTGCACTGGGCAGAGATGATTAAAGAGCGCCGTAGATTACAGAACTAATTGCAGCAAGACCACAGATTGCTGTGAAAATTTGCACAGGTGCTGAAGTTTTGTACTTAGCCATCGCAGGAACTTTTTGCATTGCGAAGATTGGCATCAAGAATAGGATTGCCGCAATCATCGGTGCACCCATTGTTTCAATCATACCTAGGATGCTTGGGTTAACGATAGCAACGATCCAAGTTGTGATTACAATGAAGATTAGAGACATCTTCTCGATCTTGCTTACTGGTGATTTTGAACGAGATTTCACTAGACCAACTAGACCTTCGTGCGCACCTAAGAAGTGGCCAAAGTAGCTAGAGGTGATCGCTGCGAAAGCAACCAATGGACCCATGTAAGAGATCAGTGGAGATTCATGCACGTTTGCTAGGTAAGAGAGAACAGAGATATTTTGCTCTTGCGCCGTTGCTAGTTGCTCTGGAGACAGAGAAAGTACAACAGAGAAAACGAAGAACATAACAAAGCCCATCAGCATCATTGCTGCGCCACCAGTGATAGCGTCAGTTTTCTTAACTGCGTCATCACCATATACACGACGTTGCTCTTTAGAGAACTGAGAAATGATTGGGCTGTGGTTGAAAGAGAACACAATAACAGGGATTGCTAGCCAAACGATAGCTGGCATTGCACCCCAGTCAGGTGACACTTCCATCATTGAAGTGTTCCAACCAGGAATTAGGTATACAGACAGTGCTAGTAGGATGAACACGAGAGGGTAAACCATTGCTGAAGTTGCTTTCAGCATAAGCTCTTTACCGAATACTACGCCTGCTGTCATTGCAGCAATAAGTGCACCAGAAAGTAGCCAGCGAGGAATAGATTCCATGCCCATTTGGTTAACTAGGAAAGAGTCAACTGTGTTTGTGATACCAACACCGTAGATAAGTACGATTGGGTAGATAGCGAAGAAGTAAGCGAACGTAATAAGGTTTGCGCCAGTCTTACCAAAGTGCTCTTCTACTGTGTCGGTGATGTCCGCTTCAGGGTTTTTCGCAGAAAGAACGAAACGAGCTAAAGATTTGTGTGCGAACCAAGTCATTGGTGCTGCGATTAGGGCTAGGATTACTAATGGCCAGAAGCCACCTGCACCTGCTTTAATAGGAAGGAACAGTACACCTGCACCTACTGCCGTACCAAAAAGGGACAGACACCAGGTAAAGTCTTTGTAAGAAAACTTACTAGACGATTGTGCGGTAGAAACCGCAGAAGTAGTTGTATTCATTTTTTAGTTACTCATTTTGGGAACAGGAAATAAGTCGGGAGTAATTTTGCAAGATTTTACACTAGGAAAATTAGATCTAAATCATTTATTGCTTACGCTTATTGAATGATATGTCAAAAACCTGCTTTTTATCACGAAAATGATGTGCTACTCGTGATTTCTGCTAATGAGTAAAATTAGAAAAACTTATCAATAGGGCTGTTTGTATAAATTTATTTCACCGCAATCGTTTGCGGTGAAAATGGAAAATTAATCTAATGTGAATGAATGTTTATGAAGCAACGTTTTATTAATATTGATGCGCATAATGATCGCGCCTATAAAAGCACCGATATCAACAACTGTTTAATGTGAAATAATATGTTTTTGCATTGATTCGATAATTTGTGCCGTCATGCCCCAGATGAAATGCTGTCTATATGGGATAGCAAATACACGATGACTGCTTCTTTTTAGGTCAAATTTGGTGCTATACAATTTTTTGGGGTTCAGAATATGGTTGGCAGGAACCTCAAAAACTGACTCTACTTCATTTGGGTCAATATGCGTTTTATATTCCGGAGAAACAAAAGCCAAAAAAGGCGTCACATTAAACTGACTAATCGTTGGTAGTGTAGGCAGTTGACCAAACACATGAATATGCTCATCTTCTATCCCAACTTCTTCTTTGGTTTCCCTTAAAGCGGTATTCACGAGCTGAATATCTTCCTGCTCATATTTGCCACCGGGAAAGCTGATTTGTCCCGGATGATGGCGTAAGTGGGCTGCGCGCTTAGTCAGAATGACTTGTAACCCGTCATCGCGTTCCACAAAACCGATTAAGACTGCCGCATCTCTCAGGGACTTTTCTTTCATCCATTTCAGTCGTGCAAGGGACTCTTTGTGGTAGCCCGTTGGAAGCCGAAATTGAAAGTTCTGTAGTAAATGAGTTTTGTCGATAACCAAACTGAGTCCTTATTTATCGTGCCTAACCATTATTTATTATACTCAAAGACGACAAAGCGTATGTCGTTATCGTTACTGGTTACCAAATAAAACATTCGCATTAAAGCACTCCCCAGCACTTTCCCTCTTTGTGTTGTGTGTCTCACTCTGCTTGAACATATTAATTTGAAACTTATAAGGTTATACACCATTCTTTATTTTAGGACGTCACTATAGGGCAAGTATTGGCCAATGAAAGGGATTATTTTCACCGAGTTCATGGAGTTAGTAGAAGAGAAATTCGGTCTTGATGTGTTAGACCAAGTTCTCGACCTTTCTAACGATGAAGGTGTTTACACCGCTGTTGGTAGTTACGATCACAAAGATTTGGTTAAGTTGATCGTGAATCTCAGTAAAGTATCTGGTGTTCCCCCCGAGCAACTGCAAGAAGTGTTTGGAGAGTGCGTCTTTTTGAATTTACTTCGCTCCATTCCTAGTCACGCTAGTTTGCAACAGTGTGAAACGACGTTTCAATTTGTTCGCCATGTTGAAGACTTTATTCATGTCGAAGTTAAGAAGCTCTATCCTGATGCTAACCCTCCGCAATTTGATTTCATTAGTGAAAACCAATCCCAATTGGTATTTGACTACCACAGCGCAAGATGTATGTCTCACGTATGCTTAGGATTGATAAAAGGTTGTGCTGCACATTTTGGTGAGGTAGTTCATATCAAACATCAAAACCAGTCAGAAGATGGCAGCAAAGTACGTTTTTGGTTAGAGGCTCAATAAGAACGATATGACGGGAAGTTCCTCATTAGAAAGGAAACTCAAACGAGAAGTTGCATCAAGAAAAGCAGCTGAGCAGCTGTTGGAACAGAAAAGCTTAGAGTTATATGAATCCAACCAGCAACTCAGTGTTGCATTGAACAAGCTAGAGCTGAAATCTAAAAAGGATCTGCGTAAGTTTGAGTTTGAAGAGCAAATTGATGCGACGTTGATTAAGTTCGGTCGTACTTTTTTATCGAGCACGTTCGATGAAGCAATGATAGCGAGCTTTATTGAGCAGCTCACTTCTAACTCGATCATTTCTGCGGCTTACTTGTTTCTTGACGCTACAAAGCTGAGCTCATTGCGTCGTCATCACTTTGGTCACTTACAGCTTCGTCATAACAACGAGATTTTCACCACTCCTAATTGGCAGGGAGAGAATTTGCATTTGCCAGTTATCATTGATGGGGAAACGGTTGGGGAGTTGATTTTCTCTGTGTTGCAAGATCAAATCGATCAGTCTTTTATTTCCAAACAGATGGAGCTCGTGTCTGACTTAGTTCATGGTGTTATTGGTCGACACTTAAGTTTAGAGCGAGAGGTCGAGCTGAGAAAGCGGGCTGAGGAATCAGAAAAAGCGACGAAGGAGTTTGTCGCCATGATTAACCATGAGCTGCGAACTCCTCTCAATGGCGTATTGGGTAGTGCGGAGTTATTGAGTCGAACCCAATTAGAAGAAGAGCAGCGTCAATACTTGAGCAATTTGACTCAATCAGGGGACTTATTGAGAGTTATCATTAATGATCTTCTTGATTTCAGTAAGATGAATGCCGGTATGATGGAAATCATACATAAAGTTTTTGCCTGGGAGGAGCTTGAAAAAGCCATAATGGGTGTATTTGCAGCTAAGGCTGCTGAAAAACGCATCCATTTCTCTATCGACAAAAAGCTGGGGATTCCAGAATTTTTAGTCGGTGACTTAGAGCGCATTACACAAATTTTGGTTAACTTGGTGGGAAACGCGATTAAGTTTACTCACTTGGGTGGCGTCGTGTTACGGGTGGAATGGCTTAACGGCACGGCTTATTTTGAGGTTGAAGACACTGGTATTGGCATCCCAATAAAAGCGCAGCCGTCACTCTTTGATCCATTTGTCCAAGTTGATCGCTCGGCGAAACGCAGCTTTGAAGGCTCAGGTTTAGGTCTCGCGATTTGTAAAAACCTCGTGGATTTGATGCAAGGTCAAATTAGCTTTGAGAGTGAAGAGCGCAAAGGGACAACTTTTAAAGTTGCTATTCCTCTTGAGGAAGGGCAAGCACAAGGCACAGCAGAGGGGGAATTGGTCACCATAGAGCGAAGCGATTTAGCAGGACGCTCAATATTAGTGGTTGATGACATCAGAATGAATCAAGTCATTGTTACTCAAATGCTGAAAAAACTCGACATTACACCTGATTTAAAAGCCAACGGCAAAGAAGCATTAGAAGCGGTGAAAAGTAAAGACTACGAACTGATATTCATGGACTGCCGAATGCCTGAAATGGATGGTTATGAGGCGACGATGTATCTGAGAGAGCGTGGCTTTACTCATCCTATTATTGCATTAACCGCTGGCACTACCATCGAAGAGCGTCAAAAGTGCATTGATTCAGGCATGGACGACATCCTCACTAAGCCGTACACCGCAACCGATATCGAACAGATTATGTGTAAGTGGCTTGAGCAGTAGACGCTGCCTTTTAAAAAAGAATTTTTGTTGGCCAACGGCTAAAAGCTAAAGTACATGCAAATAAAACACACTAAAAAACGCACCACACTGGATAATGCCGATCATTTAACGATGTTTTTTGGGTCATTCTATCGAGCCTTGGCGAGACTAAGAATCTAGTAGCAGAACGCCGAGCGGGTAATGAAACAAATTTGACCACAAAGTGCTTGAATAGAAGAACCTGTATCACGCTCCTTCGTCGCTGTGCAGGGTGATGAGATACAGAAATATGCCACTCGCTGTTAAATGAGCGGCATTACCGTTCTGGAGGCGTTTTAGATTGTTTTCGTCAATAGCATTAAAGCGACGTTGTCCACGGTTGAAATCTACGATTGCAGTGCTGGCAAAATCTTTGAAAGCTTATCCAACGTTTCTTGATACTCAGAGGCGCAATCGCTATCTGCCACGACGCCGCCGCCAGCCCAAGCGTAAAGTTTGTTTTTTTCCGCTACAAGAGTTCGGATAGTAATGCTGGTGTCCATACGACCATGGCGTGAAATGTAGCCAATACTGCCGCAATACGCGCTGCGTCGATGCGGCTCCAGTTCTTCAATGATCTGCATTGCGCGAACTTTAGGTGCGCCCGTAATTGAACCGCCTGGAAAACACGCTCGCAGCAAATCCGCAGGAGCGTATTGTTCATCCAAATTTGCACGAATGGTGCTCACCAAATGATGCACGGCAGGGAAGCTTTCAATATCGAACAACTTTGGCACGTGAACGCTACCCGGTGATGCAACGCGACCAATATCATTACGCAGCAAATCGACAATCATCAGGTTTTCTGCCTGATCTTTTTCCGCTGTCTGCAAGTCATGGGCATTAGCGTTATCTTGCTTTGGATCTTCGCTGCGAGGGCGAGTACCTTTGATTGGTTTTGTTTCAATGACGCGATCTTTGAGCTCTAAAAAGCGCTCTGGAGAGATACTCAAAATCGAAGACTCAGGCATGCGGATAAACGCTGAGAATGGCGCTTGGTTGGCGGACTCCAATTTCAGATACGCTTGCCACTCACTGCCTTGATACGGTGCGTTAAAGCGCTGCGCCAAATTGATCTGATAACAGTCACCGCTCAACAAGTATTCTTGCACCTTGTCAAAGCGAGTAGCGTAGCTCTCTTTCGTCATGTTTGACTGCCAAGCACCAGACAAAGCGAAGTCAACGGTTTGTTCTGCTTTTTGCTCGTTTAACCATTGCCAAGCTTGCTCGATGTTCTGACCAACTAGGCATGCTTTTTTAAGCTTGTGGTCAACAACAACGGCCCATTCATACAGACCTACCGCCATATCCGGCGTGTTGAGATCTTTTTCTGCCACTTCTGGCATCGTTTCTACGCGGCGACCTAAATCGTAACTGAAGTAACCGAGCGCACCACCAACAAAAGGCAAATCCAATTCTTTATTTAACTCAAGGTGAGGAAGCCACTGTTCTTGCAATTGATGAAGCAGCGTGAATGGGTCATCTTGAGTTGAATAGGCATTCGATGGCGTTTCAACTTGTGTGTTGTCGGCAGTGGTTTCTAACGTTGCAATCGGGTTGGCGACCAACACATCGAAGCGGCTATCGATATGCGTTTTTGATGCAGAACGCAGCAACATCGCCCAAGGTAGGTGTTGAATGCGAGAAAAAAGGTGAAGAGCAAACTCTGGTGCGTATTCCAACGCTTTAAAATCAATGAATTGATTGTCCATGTTGTTCATTTGTGTAATTTGTGACAAAGAGATCGTTCACTGCATGGCATGTCATGGGCAGCAAGAGTATCATATTCCTCTGTGTAGCCAAACTCCCTCTATTCATAGGGTTTTGAGATGGTTTACAAGTAGGCAACTTCAGCATTTCGTGTGTCGATATCAGCCGTTCGACAATTGTTTATAAAAAACGAAGCTCAAAAGAGCAATAAGCTCAACAAACACGATTGAAGCCAAGCCAATAATGGAAGCATAACTATAACGAGGCATGTAATGACGGTAATACGCAAGCAGGATGTGATCAGCAGTGTCGCTGATGCGCTACAGTATATTTCTTACTACCACCCGCTAGACTTTGTTCAAGCTCTTGAAAAAGCCTATCACCGCGAAGAGAGCCAAGCCGCTAAAGACGCGATTGCTCAGATCTTAATTAACTCCCGAATGTCCGCAGAAGGTCACCGTCCAATTTGTCAGGATACTGGTATTGTGACGTGTTTCGTCAACATCGGTATGGGCGTGCAATGGGATTCGACCGACATGACGGTTCAGCAGATGGTAGATGAAGGTGTTCGACAAGCGTACACGAACCCTGATAACCCGTTGCGTGCGTCAGTACTTATGGACCCTGCTGGTAAACGTATTAATACCAAAGACAACACGCCTGCCGTCGTACATATCAACATGGTTCCGGGCGATAAAGTTGAAATTCAGATCGCTGCGAAGGGCGGCGGTAGCGAAAACAAAACTAAGATGGTGATGCTAAACCCATCTGACGATATTGCTGAGTGGGTAGAAAAAACGCTACCAACAATGGGGGCGGGCTGGTGTCCTCCTGGCATGCTTGGCATTGGTATCGGCGGTACGGCTGAAAAAGCAGCGGTATTGGCAAAAGAATCTCTAATGGAACACATCGATATTCAAGAGCTTATTGACCGTGGCCCACAAAACGCAGAAGAAGAGCTTCGTTTGGATATCTTCAATCGCGTGAACAAACTTGGTATCGGTGCGCAAGGTCTTGGCGGTTTGACGACTGTTGTCGACGTTAAAATCAAAACTGCGCCAACGCACGCGGCTTCTAAGCCTGTTTGTTTGATCCCGAACTGTGCGGCGACTCGTCACGTACACTTCACGCTTGATGGTAGCGGCCCAGCAGAGCTAACACCACCTAAACTAGAAGATTGGCCAGATATCACTTGGGAAGCGGGCGAAAATACGCGTCGCGTAAACTTAGACACAATTACTAAAGAAGAAGTACAAGAGTGGAAGACAGGCGAAACGGTTCTTCTATCAGGTAAAATTCTGACTGGTCGTGATGCTGCGCATAAACGTATTCAAGGCATGCTAGATAACGGTGAAGGTCTACCTGAAGGCGTAGATCTCAACGGTAAGTTCATTTACTACGTAGGCCCTGTCGATGCAGTTGGTGATGAAGTCGTTGGTCCTGCTGGCCCAACAACATCAACGCGTATGGATAAATTCACCGACATGATGCTAGAAAAGACCGGCATCATGGGCATGATCGGTAAAGCTGAGCGTGGCCCTGCAACGGTTGAATCTATCAAGAATCACAAAGCGGTTTACCTAATGGCTGTAGGTGGCGCTGCGTACTTGGTGGCGAAAGCGATCAAGAAAGCTCGCGTTGTCGCATTTGAAGATTTAGGTATGGAAGCGATTTACGAATTTGAAGTTGAAGATATGCCAGTAACAGTGGCCGTCGACTCAAATGGTGTTAACGCGCACCAAATTGGTCCAGACACTTGGAAAGTGAAAATTCAAGAGATGGAAGCATAAGGCAAAGGGCAATCTTGCTGCGTCTCAGTAGAGAGAATGTGACAAGGTGCTGATTTACCTAGCAAACAATTGACAAAAGTGCAGCGAAACCTGCACTTTTTGTCTATATAATTAAGGATATAAACCTTTAGGCATAGCAATCAAACGTTATGCGAACAATAATTAGGAGACGGCATGCCTCGTTTTATTCAGATTCTACAAATTATTCTTGCTGTAGTGATAGGTGGCTTTGTTGGCTATGACTTGATTCTTCACGGTATCAGCATCTTTGATGAAAAGTACGTGACCATCACATGTGTGTTGTGGTTGATTTTGGAAATCGCTCTATTTGTTATCTATAAGTTAATCGAAGACGACTAGGCTTAAAGAAAGCGGGTTCCTGTTTAACATAGTAATCAGCGCATATAGAGTTACTAATGCTGTAGATTAAGTAAGCCTCTGAACCACTCAGGGGCTTTTCTTTTTTAACACAGCATTAAGCCGGATGTTTTGTTCATCTTTTATTAAGGTATATAAAGTTAAACTCATAGAATTCGGGATAGAACAGTATTCATAGATCGAAATTCGAAGTCGCTGACAACGTTGTTTTAAAGTGGAGTAAGATAAAGAAGCGTAATGAAGAGAATAAAGAAAGAAGTTAATGACTTTATCAACAGAGGTATGGACTCTAATGTTCGAATTGCTGTCACCGGACTTTCTCGTGCCGGTAAGACGGCATTCATCACGTCATTAGTGAATCAGCTTCTTCATACTGCAACCCATGACAATTTGCCTCTTTTGACTGCGGCTAGAGATAAGCGCCTTATTGGGGCGAAGCGTGAGCCTCAATCGAATATGATGGTGCCACGCTTTGCTTACGATGAGGCGATGAGCCAAATTCATGCCACTCCACCTCAGTGGCCAGTACCGACACGTGATGTGAGTGAGATTCGCTTAGCGCTCAAGTACAAACCAAATAAAACTACGAAAAAGCTGTTGAGTAAAACCGCAATTTTAAATGTTGATATTATCGACTATCCAGGAGAGTGGTTGCTCGACCTGCCTTTATTGGACATGGACTTTGCAACGTGGTCGCAAACTCAGTTTGATGCACTTAAAGGCCAGCGTGGCGATTTAGCCAAAGCTTGGCTTTCTGAACTGGAGAAAGTGGATCTCTTTGCAGAAGTGAATGAGAAACTACTTGAGAAAGTTGCACACACATACACCGAGTACCTTCATGCCTGTAAAGACGCTGGCCTTCATTGGGTTCAGCCTGGCCGCTTTGTATTACCTGGTGAGCTAGCAGGCGCGCCGGTGCTACAGTTTTTTCCGTGTCGTGTTGATTCGGAAAGCAAAGCGTCCAAGGGCAGTAACTTAGCGATGTTAGAAGCCCGTTTTCAGGAATACCAACAGAAAGTCGTGAAAGCGTTTTATAAGCATCATTTTGCGACCTTCGATCGCCAGATTGTACTGGTGGATTGTTTGCAGCCTCTCAATGCCGGTGATGAAGCGTTTTACGACATGCGCCAAGCGCTAGAACAGATCATGCATAGCTTCCGCTATGGTCGTAGTAGCTTTTTGCGTCGTTTGTTCTCACCAAAAATCGACAAAGTGTTGTTTGCTGCTACAAAAGCGGATCATATCACGCCCGATCAGCACCCAAATTTGGTGTCTCTGCTCCAACAAATGGTGCATCCAGCATGGCAAACGGCAGCCTACGAGAATATTGAGATGAGCTGCATGAGTATCGCTTCCATCCAAGCAACCACGACGGGGTTTATTTCCTCTGGAGATAAGACCATCCCGGCGTTACAAGGAACAACATTGGGTGGTGAGCCGATGACTATGTTTCCCGGAGAGGTGCCGAAAAAGCTACCAAATGCAGCGTATTGGCAAAACAACGGGTTTGATTTTACGTCGTTTCGTCCGATGCCCTCACCGAATGATGAGCCAGTGAAGCACATACGCTTAGACAAAGCATTGGATTACCTGATTGGAGATAAATTGAAATGAGTGAGTTGAAGCAAAAACAAGTTTTCTCTGAAAAGGTAATGGAAAAAGAGCAGCAATCGAATCAACCGGAATTGACGGCGCAGCAAACATTCGGCGAAAAAGAAACATTTGTACCTGTTGAAGTTAAAGAAGCGCACCAGGAGACCGAACAGGAATTGCAACTCGAGCATGTCATTCGTCCAAAATCGGGCAGAAAATGGCTCGCGACTGGCGCATTTGCAACTTTTGCTGGTCTGGTTGGCTGGCAAGCGGTGGACTCGGTTATAACCGCAATTCAGGCTTCTGATTGGCTAGCCTTAAGCTGGACGGGGTTTATTGCTGCGATCGCTTCGCTTGGTTTAGGAGCTATGGGTAAAGAGCTTTGGAAACTGCGAAAACTACGAAATCATTTTAGTGTTCAAGAAGAAGCAGAAGCACTTGTTAATAGTGAGAGCGTTGGGAAAGGGAAAGCCTTTTGCGAAACCGTAGCAGAACAAAGTGGTGTGATGGCAGAGAATCCGGGCTTTGATCGTTGGCAGAACAGTATTAACCCTGCTCATAGTGACGCTGAAATTCTTGATATGTATGACTCGATGGTGGTGAGCCAACAAGACAAGTTGGCAACGAAAATCGTATCACAGCACGCAACCGAGTGTGCGGCCCTAGTCGCCGTGAGCCCTCTGGCTGCCGCTGATATGTTGCTGGTGGCTTGGCGAAATTTCAAAATGATCGACAACCTCTCCAAGGTATATGGGGTAGAGCTAGGTTATGCATCTCGCATCAAGTTACTAAGAGCGGTATTTGTCAATATGGCGGCGGCTGGTGCCAGTGAGCTCGCTATTGATGCCAGTATGGACTTGATGTCGATGGATCTTGCTGGCAAAGTTTCTGCTCGTGCGGGGCAGGGGCTAGGTGTTGGTATTCTAACGGCACGTTTGGGCTTGAAAGCGATGACCTTATTGCGTCCACTACCCTGGTATCCTGACCGTCAGGTTAAGTTGGGCACCATACGCAAGGCAGTGGCGGCGAAAGTTGCATCAATTACGATGAAACCGTAACGAATATCAACTTTGATGGATAGGATTGCTTGACGCCATTCCAAGCATGATAGAAACTACTGTCAACTTTTCCTGACAGTTGTGAATTGGGATATTTTAAGTGCGTCTTGAAGTCTTATGTGAAGATCGACTCGGCTTGACCCGAGAACTGCTCGATATTTTAGCGTCTAAAAGCATCGACTTGCGTGGTATCGAAATCGATATTAGCGGTATTATCTATTTGAATTGCCCGGATATTGATTTTGATACGTTTAGTGAGCTGATGGCTGAAATCCGCCGTATTCCGGGGGTGAAAGACGTACGTAAAATCCAGTTTATGCCGATGGAGCGCCACAATACGGAGCTGCTCTCGTTAGTTGATAACTTGCCCGATCCTGTTTTTGCCATTGATCTTAAAGGTGCCGTAGACATGGCAAACATGTCTGCACTTTCATTGCTTGGCCTTCACAAGCAAGAAGTGATTGGTACTCAAATCAGTGCTTTGTTACCAAGTGTTCGTTTCTCTCGTTGGTCTGAGGGTGTGAATGGCCGAACACGGGAAAACCTTGTGATTGAGGGCTTGGACTATGTTCTAGAGTTGATGCCCGTTTATATCCGAGACGAAGCGCAAAACTCGACTCTAGCGAGTACTCTAATGACGATTCGCTCTAGTCAGCAAGTTGCCAGAATTGAAGAAGCGCTACCGCTGCATAACCCTCTGGGTTTTGAGCACTTTGTTGGTATATCGAACCGTCATAAAGCACTAATGAACCAAGCTAAGAAGCTGTCTGTGCTTGACCAACCATTGTTGATTGAGGGCGAAACGGGGACCGGTAAAGAAATGCTTGCTAAAGCTTGCCACAGCCGTTCTAGCCGCGCGAGCAAGCCATTCCTAGTTTTGAGTTGTGCTTCGATGCCTGACGATGTAGCAGAAACCGAACTTTTTGGTCATGCGCCGGGTTCATTTAATCATGAACAAGGCCACAAAGGCATCTTTGAGCAAGCAAATGGCGGGACGGTATTTCTTGATGAAATCGGTGAAATGAGTTCGCATCTTCAAATCAAGCTGTTACGTTTTCTACAAGATGGTAATTTCCGTCGTGTCGGTGCAGAAGATGAGATGCATGTCGATGTTCGTATCATCGCTTCAACAAAACATAACCTTGCCGAGCTTTCTGAAGCAGGAATGTTCCGTGAAGATTTGTATTATCGTCTCAACGTACTTACGCTCAGCATTCCTCCGTTACGTAAGCGCTCAAACGACGTTGCACCATTGCTTGAGTTGTTTGTGGCGAAACATGCTCAACAGCTTGGGATTGATAAGCCAGAGTTTGATGATGGTCTAGTTGATGCCCTTGCAAATTATCAGTGGCCAGGAAACATGCGCCAGCTGGATAACATGATTCTTCGAGCGCTCACGGAAATGGATGGTGATATACTAAACGCGGGTCACTTCAATTTACCTCAGCCTCAGTCAGTCGGCGCTGGTAGTGCAACGCTTAACATCGACGGTTCTTTGGATGAGATCATGCGTGATTATGAATCTCAAGTTCTGGAACGTTTGTATCAGTCATTCCCATCAAGCCGTAAGCTTGCTAAGCGCTTAAATGTATCGCATACCTCAATCGCTAATAAACTGCGTGATTACGGTATCCGTAAGAATTAATCGAATTGAACGAAAAGACGGAATTAATCATTTGTAATGGAAGATAACAGCTCATCTATCGCCGTTCATATGTTGGACGGTGACTTGCTTCTTCGTACCGCTGAAATCGGTGACGCAGATATGATTGCCGAATATTTTCAAGCGAACCGAGAATACCTGAAACCGTTTGAACCGAAACGTGAAGAGGCTTTTTTCTCAGTGAACGGTTGGTTGCAAAAGCTTATCAAGCTCAATGAGCTGCATCGAATGGGATTGGGGTATTATTGCCTTTTAGTCAGAGCCTCTTCGGGTGAAATGCTAGGTACGATATCCTTTAGTAGTTTGAGTCGTTTTCCTTTTTATTCTTGTAACGTCGGATATTCTCTCGCTGAAAAAGCGCAAGGGCATGGTTATATGCGTCGTGGATTAACCATGGCTTGCGACTACATGTTTAACGTTCAGAAACTGCATCGTATTCAAGCTGGCTACATGCCTCACAATAAACGCAGTGAATCTGTGCTAGAGCATGTAGGGTTCAACCGAGAAGGGTATGCAAAAGATTACCTTTTGATTAATGGTGAGTGGCAAGACCACGTTCTAACGTCGCTTATTAATCCGAATTGGCAGCAAGAAGGGCGATAGTATGGAACGATTGGAAAAGCAGTTAGCACTTGTAATCGAGCTCGATAAACTCAAAAGCATTTTGCGCCGAACTCGAGTTAAAAGTGCTGAAGGGCGCCTCGAAAATAGTGGTGAGCATAGTTGGTATGTCGCACTGATGGCAATATTGATGGAAGAGCATGCGAATGCACCTGTTGATATTTGCCGAGTGATGAAAATGTTATTGATACATGACGTAGTAGAGATCGACGCGGGCGATACCTTTGTTTATGATACTGTGCTGCGTCTCAAGAGCAAGCAGAAAAAGAAATTAGAGCTGCAGAGCGCTTGTTTGGTATGTTACCCAGCGATCAGGAGCAAGAGCTATTGGCGCTTTGGCATGAATTTGAAGCCGCGCAGACCGATGATGCTAAGTATGCAAAAGCACTCGATCGGTTAATTCCAATGCTCTTGAACTACCATAATAATGGTCAGAGTTGGAAGGAACATGGTGTCTCACGCGAACAAGCACTTACCATTAATAAACGAATTGAATTTGGCTCTGTTACCTTATGGGACAAAGCGAAAGAGTTGATTGAAGAAGCCACAGAGAAAGGTTGGCTGAAATCGTAATAAAGGAGACTGAATGTCTTATTTGCCTTTGGACGAATACCAAAGAAAATGGATTTTTACGCATCAGTCGATGCCTGTGCCAGAAGAAGATTTGGCTTTTATTAAGCCGATGAGCCAAGCCCGCTCAGCACAATTTTGGAAAGAAAATATCAGTGCTCAAAGCCCTGATATGGATAGACTAAGTTCCCAAGACTGGCCAATGAACGAGGCGAATTGGTCTGAAACTGTGGATTGGATGGCTGCGTGGGAGTCGGATGATCCTGACATGCCAGCGGAAGCTGAGGCACATATCGATTGGCAAGACGATGTAACCGTTTACTTTTGCTACGAGAAGTACAATGTCATCGAAACGAAATGGTCTATTTTTAAAAAGCACTGGAAGAACTTTCTCTTTTATGACGATGGTCCGATACTAATAGGACGTCGCCGTTCGCAAGCACTTTGGTTTGATTCAAAAGGCAATGTGAAACTCGGTGTTCGTCAATAACGAGTTGTAAAGCAAAGCCACCTTTCGAGGTGGCTTTGTTTTTCTAAAGGCTGGATAATGGACTCAACACACCGCCAGCCCCGCGCTCGATAACGTGAGTATAGATTTGCGTGGTTTTTACATCAGTATGCCCTAATTGTTCCTGAACAGTTCTAATGTCTGCGCCAGATTCCAATAAATGCGTGGCAAAACTGTGTCTTAGTGTGTGGTAAGTTACAGTTTTCTCAATACTTGCGTCGCTTGCCGCGCGCTTTACCGCTCTTTGTATTGCGCTTTCATTGATATGATGCCTTCTGAGTTCACCAGTGTCTCGATCTGCGCTTAACTTTGTTGATGGAAACAAAAAGTGCCAGTTAAAATCTAGCTCCGCTTTTGGGTATTTACGTCGTAAACCTTCAGAGATGTATACCCCCGCATAACCAGGCATGTGTCTATCTTTAAAATAGTAATCTCTTGCTAAATTAACCTGAGCTTTAAGCGGCTCATGTAGCTCTTTTGCTAACGTTACGGTACGATTTTTACCTCCTTTTCCTTGCCAAACACGAACTGCGCCATAATCATAATCGATGTCCTGAACTCTTAAGCGCAAACACTCCATGACTCGAAGCCCTGAGCCATAAAGCAGCTGAATATGGAGTTTATACCTCGGGCCGATATGTTGAACGAATCTTCGGATCTCCTCCCTGGTTAATACAACGGGAAGTTTCTTTTCGGTCAAGGATTTCTGAAATCTCATATCAAGTGATAGTGGGGTTTTAAAATAATCACGATATAAAAATGATATTGAGTTCAGCGCCAAAGCTTGCGTTTTTACCGCAACTTTTTCTTCTACCGCTAAGTAACTCAGAAATTGAATGACATCATCTTCTGCTAGTGTTGATGGGTGGGCGAGCTGGTGAAAAGTGATAAAACGTTTTATCCAAAATAGATAACTTTCGATAGTTTTATTCGCATAATGACGAGTAAGCATGTGCTCTTTTACACTAAGTAAAAACTGACTTTTCATGATAAATTAACCTGTTTATTTATACAGCTCCGTTAATGTATCACCACTTTTGAAATTAGCGTGCTGTGCGCCGCCTAATTGCGCGCGCCACCACACATATTCATACTGTTTTTCTATTTGTTTCATGCATATAAGTGCTACGATTGATAGCGCTTTTGATAAGAAAGAAGGCGGTAGCCTGCCAGAAAAACGGCAAATCGCCGTATAGAAAGCGTTATGAGCCAAGAGGATATTTAAATTGAGCAAAAAAACAAAGATACGGCTAGTTGTACTTGGTTCTGTGCCTAGAGATCTCGACTTATCATTGCTATCAAGTCGTAGCTCTGGCGTCTATGAAATCTTAAACTCAATCGAGACTTATGAAATTAACAAAGGCTCGGATGGTTACAATTGGGAGTTTTCCGATCAAATTTTAGGTGATTTGATTCCTGAAAAAGAAGGAGAAGAAATAACGATTACACTAACAAATGTGCCGCTAGAAGAAAACTGGTATAGCAGGCGACTAACAAATAATGTTGTCATTTTTACTTTCCACGAAATTGCGGATTATCTTCGTTTTCATAATATCGGACTGGAAAATGTAGTTTTTCGGTTACTTCATGCTTATACGCTCGTATACCGAGAAAACAAAGGCAGTATTCCCACCTGCTACGAATACAGTAATTTTACTCATGATGAAACCAAAGGTTGCATTTACGATATGAATGGCATCAAGTCAGATATCATATACTCTTGCGATGAACCTACAATTTGTGATTCTTGCTCTCAGCGATTGTTAACAAACGGGGTTTCGAGAGAATTAGTTTCTAAATCAAAGGATGAGCTAAAACTTGTCAGAAAGTCACTATTTTTCAGGCTGTCAGCGTGGGTTTCTGTACATCCAATCAGGTCAATTCTTATTGCCTCTGCTTGGTCTATCGTGATTGGAGTATTTTCTTCAGTTATAGCTAGTAATATATTCGGCAATGGCTCATAACAAAGCATTTAAGAGTGATTCGCAACGCTTGGCAGTTTCGCTTCGCTCAAGTATAGCCAAGCGTCGCTCACACCTTAATGCAGCGTTATATTTTTAAGGAGTACAGTTTGCATAGTTTAATAATTCATCGGATTGATAAAGAAAGACCCAGATGGAAAGTGAAAGCGCACAAACCCTTCTCACATTTTGACGAATATCTTTTCAATATAACTTATACACAAAGTGAAGGGTTAGACTTCAGAAGCAATATTTACCAGGAGCATATTTTTCATGAAATATTAAAAACCGGAAAGAACATTGCTTCAGACTCTCTCTCGTTACCTCAAAGTGAATTCGATGCTATCTTGGCATTAAAAGGAGGTTTTTGGTATCGCTTTAAAAGTAATATGGATAACTTTTCCACTTATGTAAGAAAATCGCAAAATATTGTAATATTATCTGTAGGAGGTAACGTAGTTACAGTAATATTCGATGATAACTTACAATTTGATGAGCCAGAGCCTCATTATTGCCCATGCGCATCTCTAGGTAGTCGAGGTTTTCCAGGGCAAGTATACTCATTTATGACACAACCTGGTCATAGAGCTAGAGCAATTAATGAGATAAAATCTTATACGGAGTACGGGAAGTATATAACGGTCATTGATCCTTATATACTAGGTAATATAACTGGAAAGTGTGAGATTAATGATAAATTTATTAATGTTGCAAAAAAGAAAAATATTGATGCTAGTATCATAGATTTTCTTACTAGAGAAAAAGGAAGAAGTTTTAGATCTGTAGAAAAGCTTATGAACTACCTAGGTAGAGCCAAATCTATAACCATATCAAAAAATAATAACTCCTGCCTATTAAATATAGCTAGTGAACAATTTATTCCAAATAGCTATGTGTCAGATTTTATGAAGTCAATGTCTCAGAGTTGTGTTAAGCATGTAAATCTACTTTACAGTTCTAGTCATTCTGACGACAAAAAGATAAAAGACGAAATAATTAACAAGCTTGGTAGCAAAGTGAAGTTTTATGATCTTGACACGTTTGATGATGTCTTTATTCACGATCGAGTTTGGGTAGTGGACTCCAAAGACGCAGTGGTTGTTGGTAATTCTTTTGGAGGTTTAGGTATGGATGCTATATCCTTCATTTTACCTTTGCCACGAAAAGACCTTGAAAGTCTGAAGAAAGTACTCTCCCCACATGGAATAAAAATATAACAATCTGTTTAAGAGTGATTCGCAACGCTTGGCATTTTTGCTATGCGTTGCGTCTAGTGGTTAAGGTGCCATGCGGAAGCTTCGGTATTGCGTTGCTCACACCTTAACAGGGCGTTAGCTGCTTGGAGAAGATTTATGGTTCGTGTAGCCCAAATCAAAGATTTAGATGTGTTGGTTAGCCTTTTCATTGCTGAGAATGAGCACAACTCAGACTTAGTCCCAGATGTTGTTCGCAAAACTGAAGATGTACTAAATGAGACTGAGCTTCAAGACATTCTATCTGATGAAAATCAGTTGCTTATTGTTAGCGAGCACGATGGAAAGGTAGTCGGAGCTTTATTGGGGAATCTCACTGACGTTAAAGAGCGTCGTTGGACGCAATCACGAACGTATGGATATATTGAAGAGTTAATCGTTTCTAGCGAAGCTCGAAAGCTGGGTGTAGCTACAGGGCTAGTTTCTTACTTTTCTAAGTGGGCTAGTGCTCTTGGCGCTAGTTCAGTTGACCTGCATGTTTGGTCAAATAACACAGGAGCTATCGGTTTTTATACTAGCGCCGGATTCGAATCAAAACAGAACCTGCTCTCCAAAAAGCTACGCAGCTAACAAAGCGTTTAAGGCGGATTCTCAACGCTTGGCATTTTCGGTTTGCTTTGAATTTAGTGTTTACAGCACAATGGTTTAGGTAGGGTGGTAGCGTTGCTCACCACTTAACGCGGCGTTATGTGCTCTGTCCTAACAAAAACTACGGTAGATGGATCTTATGAAGTTTTTTAATGTTAATGTGACTGATATATCGTCGGGAAAAGTAAAGACTAATATTACTATTCCTTTATTCATAGTTGTATTGGCAGGGAAACACACACCCGAAACCATCATTCGATTTCTGTTGCGAAATGCTGAATCCGATAACTGTGATAGTCAAGAGCTTAAACAGATATACAATGTAGTTGCTGACGTATTACAAGAAGCGGCAAAAGATGAACAACTATCGAAGTATTCGGGAATAATTGCAGATATTGAAGATAATGGTGAGCGTGTACTTTTATCAATTAAATAAGTGGTATATGTATTAACGTAACTGGCTGGCACGCACTTAGTATCAAGTTTGAAGTGCGACACTTAGAGTAGCTGCTCATAAATATACTCTGTTGGTGTCTTGTAACCAA
>NZ_JAWOTI010000035.1:0-30751 GCF_033338775.1 Vibrio sp. Vb1018 | reverse complement strand
ATGCCAGGCGACAACGTACAGATGACTGTAGAGCTAATCGCACCAATCGCAATGGACGAAGGTCTACGTTTCGCGATTCGTGAAGGTGGCCGTACAGTAGGTGCTGGTGTTGTTGCTAAGATCTTCGACTAATTCATAGCGAATTAGCGATGCTTTCGGAAAATCTTGAATTAGATTTGACGAACCAGTAGCAAAAAGGGCATCATTTGATGCCCTTTTTCTGCACTCAACATTATTTTTGCTGTTTTCTTGTTCAGAAGTGGGTTGGGCGCAGAGCAAGATTAAGCAAAGAGGCTTAATCTTAAGAAGAGTACGCTGATTTTTTCAGCGATATGGAGTTTGCCCTGCAACAGCGGGGTTGTTGTCGTCTATATTAAGACTTGTAACAGGTTGGTTTTATGAAAGCAAATAATGCTGAAACTCCTGATAGCTCAAACGCAGCAGATACGTTTAAGTGGGTAGCCGCTTTCGTATTGGCAGCTGCCGCTGTTGTGGGTAATTACCTGTATGGTGAAATGTCTGTAGTGGTTCGTGCTGCAGGCGTTGTTGTTCTTATTGCAGCTGCCTTAGGCGTTGCAGCAACAACGACTAAAGGTAAAGCAGCGATCAGTTTTGCAAAAGAATCTCGTATGGAAGTACGTAAAGTTGTTTGGCCTACTCGCCAAGAAACCATGCAAACAACACTGATCGTTTTAGCTGTAAGTATTGTAATGGCTCTAGTGCTATGGGGTATTGACGGAATTATGGTTCGTCTAGTAGCTCTAGCAACTGGGGTATAGAGGGTTTTTATTCATGAGTGAAGCTCCAAAAAAACGCTGGTATGTGGTTCAAGCCTTCTCTGGATTTGAAGGTCGTGTAGCTCAATCTCTGCGCGAGCATATCAAAATGCACGGCATGGAAGAGCTATTCGGTGAAGTACTGGTTCCTACTGAAGAAGTAGTGGAAATGCGCGCGGGTCAGCGTCGCAAATCTGAGCGTAAGTTCTTCCCAGGTTACGTCCTTGTTCAGATGATTATGAACGATGAATCATGGCACCTAGTACGCAGTGTGCCGCGTGTCATGGGCTTCATTGGTGGTACCTCAGACCGTCCGGCACCTATCACGGATAAAGAGGCTGACGCGATTCTTAATCGTCTTGAGAAAGCGAGTGAAGCGCCTCGTCCGCGTACAATGTACGAAGCGGGTGAAGTGGTACGTGTTAACGAAGGTCCATTTGCTGACTTCAACGGTACGGTTGAAGAAGTGGATTACGAGAAGAGCCGCCTGAAAGTGTCTGTATCGATCTTTGGTCGTGCGACACCAGTTGAGCTTGAATTTGGTCAGGTTGAAAAGCTGGACTAAGACTCTTCGTTAAAGAGTATAAAAAATCACCTTTTTAGGGTTGTATAAGGCGCGGATTATGACTATAATTTCGCGCCTTTTTACTTCAAGTGAAGTAAAAAGTTTCTTACACAAACGGGGAGCTGATCCGCGATTAGCGTTTGTACCCAAACTTAGGAATTATCATGGCTAAGAAAGTTGAAGCTTACATCAAGCTACAAGTTGCTGCTGGTATGGCTAACCCTAGTCCACCAGTAGGTCCTGCACTAGGTCAACACGGTGTGAACATCATGGAATTCTGTAAAGCGTTCAACGCAAAAACAGAATCTATTGAGAAAGGTCTACCAACTCCAGTAGTTATCACAGTATACAGCGACCGTTCTTTCACGTTCGTAACTAAGACTCCACCTGCTGCTGTTCTTCTTAAGAAAGCTGCTGGCGTTAAGTCTGGTTCAGGTCGTCCAAACACTGAAAAAGTTGGTACTGTAACTGACGCTCAAATCCAAGAAATCGCAGAAACTAAAGCTGCTGATATGACTGGTGCTGACATCGAAGCGATGAAGCGTTCTATCGCTGGTACTGCTCGTTCAATGGGCCTAGTGGTAGAGGGTTAATAAGATGGCAAAACTAACTAAGCGCATGCGCGTAATCCGCGAAAAAGTTGACGTAACTAAAGAATACGAAATCAACGAAGCTGTTGCTCTTCTTCAAGAACTAGCGACTGCTAAATTCGTTGAGTCTGTAGACGTTGCTGTTAACCTAGGCATTGATGCTCGTAAATCTGACCAGAACGTACGTGGTGCAACTGTACTACCTCACGGTACTGGCCGCGAAATCCGCGTTGCAGTGTTCACTCAAGGTGCTAACGCTGAAGCAGCTAAAGAAGCTGGCGCAGACATCGTAGGTATGGAAGATCTTGCTGAGCAAGTTAAGAAAGGCGAAATGAACTTTGACGTAGTTGTTGCTTCTCCAGATGCAATGCGCGTTGTAGGTCAACTAGGTACTATCCTAGGTCCTCGCGGTCTTATGCCAAACCCTAAAGTTGGTACTGTAACTCCTAACGTTGCTGAAGCAGTTAAAAACGCTAAAGCTGGTCAGGTTCGTTACCGTAACGACAAAAACGGCATCATCCACACTACTATCGGTAAAGCAAACTTCTCTGCTGAGCAGATCAAAGAGAACCTAGAAGCACTTCTAGTTGCTCTGAAGAAAGCTAAGCCATCTTCAGCGAAAGGTACTTTCCTGAAGAAAGTAAGCATCTCTACTACTATGGGTGCTGGTGTTGCTGTTGATCAGGCTAGCCTGAACACTCAAGCATAATTTATTTGCTTAGGCGCAAAATTAGTGTATAATTTTGCGCCTAATATTTGTGGTTGGGGCTGAACTTTGGTTCTTTGAACTGTCTCCTAGTTCGAAATGAATTAAGACCCAGTCTCCGTCCAAGACCGTAGGTGTTTGTGTAAAAGCAAACTTAATTATCCTACGTAGATGGTGCCCGAACTGACAGAAAGCTCTATGTAATATAGTTAACTTTCTTCTGGGGAAGCACCTCAATAGCTCTCACTGTCGTGATGATAGTGAGTGGTGTAACGACAACCAGGAGTAAATCCAAGATGGCTTTAAACCTTCAAGACAAAAAAGCAATTGTTGCTGAAGTCAACGAAGCTGCCAGTGGTGCACTTTCTGCAGTTGTAGCTGATTCTCGTGGCGTTCAAGTTGGCGCGATGACTTCTCTACGTAAACAAGCTCGTGAAGCTGGCGTTTACATGAGAGTTGTTCGTAACACTCTTGCTCGTCGTGCGGTTGAAGGTACTGAGTACGAGTGTCTAACTGATACTTTCACTGGTCCTACTCTAATCGCATTCTCTAATGAGCACCCAGGTGCTGCAGCGCGTCTTTTCAAAGACTTCGCTAAAGAGAACAAAGATTTCGAGATCAAAGCTGCTGCATTTGAAGGCGCTTTAACTGACGCTGAAGTACTAGCAACACTACCAACTTACGACGAAGCAATTGCACGCCTAATGATGTGCATGAAAGAAGCTTCGGCTGGCAAGCTGGCGCGTACTATCGCAGCTATCCGCGATCAAAAACAAGAAGCAGCGGCATAAGCCTTGCTTTTTACTGGTTGCTTAATAAACTTATTGTTGACTTAAAAGAGAATTGTTATGTCTATTACTAACGAGCAAATCCTAGACGCAGTTGCAGAAATGTCTGTAATGCAAGTTGTTGAACTAATCGAAGCAATGGAAGAGAAATTCGGTGTTTCTGCTGCTGCTGCTGTTGTAGCTGGCGGCGCTGCTGCAGGCGAAGCTGCTGCTGAGCAAACTGAATTCGACGTAATCCTAGAAGCTGCTGGCGGTAACAAAGTTGCTGTAATCAAAGCAGTACGTGGCGCAACTGGCCTAGGTCTTAAAGAAGCTAAAGCTCTAGTAGACGGCGCTCCAGCACCTCTTAAAGAAGGTGTTGAGAAAGCAGAAGCTGAAGCTCTTAAAGCTCAGCTAGAAGAAGCTGGTGCAACTGTTGCTGTTAAGTAATTATTGCATAGTTTCTTAGCCTAACGGCTAATTGGCTGGTGGTTTTTTAACCACCGGCCTTTTTGCGCTGTAGGGTATAGGCGAATTTTCCCGCTGTTTAAGCGCCTGATATCCATGCAAAAAACATTTCATTCTTACGAAATGAAATGTCACTACAGTAAACAGCTATATTAGTCACTGTCCCTTACCCCCCTTAAGTAACTAGGAGCGGGCGGACAGTTTGGGTCACTTATCAGCGAGCTGAGGAACCCCATGGTTTACTCTTATACCGAGAAAAAGCGCATCCGTAAGGACTTTGGTACTCGTCCACAAGTTTTGGACATTCCATACCTGCTATCGATCCAGCTCGATTCGTTCGACAAATTTATCGAACAGGATCCTGAAGGTCAATACGGTCTTGAAGCCGCTTTCCGTTCTGTATTCCCGATTCAGAGCTACAACGGCAATTCTGAGCTGCAATACGTTAGCTACCGTCTTGGTGAGCCAGTTTTTGACGTTAAAGAATGTCAAATCCGCGGTGTAACTTACTCAAAGCCACTACGTGTAAAACTACGCCTAGTTATCTTTGATAAAGACGCGCCAGCAGGTACTGTAAAAGACATTAAAGAACAAGAAGTCTACATGGGTGAAATTCCACTCATGACAGACAATGGTACCTTCGTAATCAACGGTACCGAGAGGGTTATCGTATCCCAGCTGCACCGAAGCCCAGGCGTGTTCTTCGACAGCGATAAGGGTAAGACCCACTCTTCAGGTAAAGTTTTATACAACGCACGTGTTATTCCTTACCGTGGTTCATGGCTTGATTTCGAGTTTGATCCTAAGGATAACTTGTACGTTCGTATCGACCGCCGTCGTAAGCTACCAGCATCGATCATCCTTCGTGCACTAGGTAAGTCGACAGAAGAAATCCTAGATATCTTCTTCGAGAAAGTGAACTTCGAAGTGAAAGACCAAACTCTATTGATGGAGTTGGTTCCTGATCGTCTACGTGGTGAAACTGCGTCATTCGACATCGAAGCAAATGGTAAAGTTTACGTTGAGCAGGGTCGTCGCGTAACAGCTCGTCATATCCGCCAACTAGAAAAAGATGGCGTTGATCACATCGAAGTACCAGTTGAGTACATCGTTGGTAAAGTTGCATCTAAAGATTACATCAATGAAGCAACTGGCGAGATCATTGTTAACGCTAACCAGGAAATCAGCCTGGAAGCATTAGCGAACCTATCTCAGGCAGGCCACAAAGCGCTAGAAGTTCTATTTACGAACGATCTAGACCACGGTCCATTCATGTCAGAAACATTACGTATCGACAGCACGGTTGATCGTATTTCTGCATTGGTAGAAATCTACCGCATGATGCGTCCTGGTGAGCCGCCAACAAAAGAAGCTGCAGAAGCTCTATTCGAAAGCCTATTCTTCTCTGAAGAGCGTTACGATCTATCGACTGTTGGTCGTATGAAGTTCAACAGCTCTATCGGCCGTGAAGATGCTCAAGAGCAAGGCACACTTGATGAAACTGATATCATCGAAGTGATGAAGAAGCTGATCGCGATCCGTAACGGTAAGGGCGAAGTGGACGATATCGACCACCTAGGCAACCGTCGTATCCGTTCTGTAGGCGAAATGGCTGAGAACCAGTTCCGTGTAGGTCTAGTACGTGTTGAGCGTGCAGTTAAAGAGCGTCTAAGCCTAGGCGATCTTGACGCAATCATGCCTCAAGACTTGATCAACGCGAAGCCAATTTCTGCGGCAGTTAAAGAATTCTTTGGCTCTTCACAGCTTTCGCAGTTCATGGACCAAAACAACCCGCTATCAGAAGTAACGCACAAGCGTCGTATTTCTGCATTGGGTCCTGGCGGTCTAACTCGTGAACGTGCTGGCTTCGAAGTACGTGACGTACACGTAACTCACTACGGTCGTCTATGTCCTATCGAAACGCCTGAAGGTCCAAACATCGGTCTGATCAACTCTCTATCTGCGTTTGCGCGTTGTAACGAGTACGGTTTCCTAGAGACACCATACCGTCGCGTTGTAGATGGCGTAGTAACAGACGAAGTAGATTACCTATCTGCAATCGAAGAAGGCCAATTCGTTATCGCACAGGCGAACGCTAAGCTAAACGAAGATGGTACTTTTGCAGATGAGCTGATCACAGCTCGTCAGAAAGGTGAATCTGGTCTACACCCTCGTGAGCATGCTCAGTACATGGACGTTGCGACAAACCAGGTTGTATCTATCGCTGCATCGCTTATCCCGTTCCTAGAACACGATGATGCGAACCGTGCATTGATGGGTGCGAACATGCAACGTCAGGCAGTTCCAACACTGAAAGCTGACAAACCGCTTGTTGGTACTGGTATTGAACGTAACGTAGCCGTTGACTCAGGTGTAACTGCAGTTGCTAAACGTGGTGGTGTAATCCAGTCAGTAGATGCTTCTCGTATCGTTGTTAAAGTTAACGAAGAAGAGCTAGTACCAGGTGAAGCTGGTATCGACATCTACAACCTGACTAAATACACACGTTCTAACCAGAACACATGTATTAACCAGCGCCCATGTGTGATGCCAGGTGAGCCTGTATCACGCGGTGACGTTCTTGCTGATGGTCCTTCAACAGACCTTGGTGAACTAGCGCTTGGTCAAAACATGCGTATCGCGTTCATGCCTTGGAACGGTTACAACTTCGAAGACTCGATCTTAGTATCTGAGCGCGTAGTTCAAGAAGACCGTTTCACGACTATCCACATCCAAGAACTGACTTGTGTGGCGCGTGATACTAAGCTTGGTTCTGAAGAGATCACAGCGGATATTCCAAACGTAGGTGAGTCTGCTCTGTCTAAACTAGACGAGTCAGGTATCGTTTACATCGGTGCTGAAGTTAAGGGTGGCGACATCCTAGTTGGTAAAGTTACACCTAAAGGTGAAACTCAGCTAACGCCTGAAGAGAAGCTACTACGTGCAATCTTCGGTGAAAAAGCATCTGACGTTAAAGATACTTCACTACGTGTACCTAACTCTGTATCAGGTACGATCATCGACGTTCAAGTCTTTACTCGCGATGGCGTAGAGAAAGACAAGCGTGCGCTTGAAATCGAACAGATGCAGCTTAAAGAAGCGAAGAAAGACCTAACTGAAGAATTCCAGATTCTTGAGGGCGGCCTTCTAAACCGTGTTAAAGCTGTATTGATTGAAGGCGGTTACTCTGAAGCGAAACTAGACACAACTGATCGTAAGAAGTGGCTAGAACTAACGCTAGAAGATGACGCACTACAAACTCAGCTTGAGCAACTTGCTGAGCAGTGGGATGAGCTAAAAGCTGACTTCGATAAGAAGTTCGAAACTAAGCGTCGTAAGATCACTCAAGGTGATGATTTAGCACCTGGCGTCCTGAAGATCGTTAAGGTTTACCTAGCGGTTAAACGTCGCATTCAGCCTGGTGATAAGATGGCGGGTCGTCACGGTAACAAGGGTGTAATCTCTAAGATCAACCCTGTTGAAGACATGCCATACGATGAGAAAGGTCAGCCTGTAGACATCGTACTTAACCCACTGGGTGTACCTTCGCGTATGAACATCGGTCAGATCCTAGAAGTACACTTAGGTCTGGCAGCGAAAGGTATCGGTGACAAGATCAACCAGATGGTTAAAGAGCAGCAAGAACTAGCGAAATTCCGCGAGTTCCTACAAAAAGTTTACGATCTAGGCGACACTCGCCAGAAAGTAGACATTGCTTCTCTATCTGATGATGAAGTACGTACTCTGATCAAGAACTTGCGTGGCGGTCTACCAATCGCGACTCCTGTATTTGATGGCGCTCCAGAAGAGTCAATCAAAGCACTTCTTGAGCTAGCAGATCTACCAACATCAGGTCAGTTAACACTGTTTGATGGTCGCACAGGTGATGCGTTTGAGCGTCCTGTAACTGTTGGTTACATGTACATGCTGAAACTGAACCACCTTGTTGATGACAAGATGCACGCTCGTTCAACTGGTTCGTACAGCCTAGTAACTCAGCAGCCACTAGGTGGTAAAGCTCAGTTCGGTGGTCAGCGTTTCGGTGAGATGGAAGTATGGGCACTAGAAGCATACGGTGCTGCTTACACGCTACAAGAAATGCTAACGGTTAAGTCGGATGACGTTAACGGCCGTACTAAGATGTACAAGAACATCGTAGACGGTAACCACAGCATGGAACCTGGCATGCCAGAATCGTTCAACGTACTGTTGAAAGAGATCCGCTCGCTAGGTATCAACATCGAGCTAGAAGACGAAGAGTAATCCTTTTCTCTCTTGATGAAAGTCGAGAGAATCAAAGCGATTATTTGGAAGAAGGTGCTCACTTTAGCGAGTGAGCTCCTTTTAACTCCTTACAGGAGCTGATTGTGAAAGACTTATTAAACTTTCTAAAAGCACAGCATAAGACCGAAGAATTTGATGCAATCAAAATCGGTCTATCTTCACCAGACATGATCCGTTCATGGTCTTTCGGTGAAGTTAAAAAACCTGAAACGATCAACTATCGTACGTTCAAACCTGAACGCGATGGTCTGTTCTGTGCGCGTATCTTTGGTCCAGTTAAAGACTACGAATGTCTTTGTGGTAAGTACAAGCGCCTGAAGCACCGTGGTGTTATCTGTGAGAAGTGTGGTGTAGAAGTTACACAAACTAAAGTTCGTCGTGACCGTATGGGCCACATTGAACTGGCTTCACCAGTAGCTCACATCTGGTTCCTAAAATCGCTACCGTCTCGTATCGGTCTACTAATGGATATCCCTCTACGTGATATCGAACGCGTTCTGTACTTCGAAATGTACGTAGTAACAGAGCCTGGTATGACTGATCTAGAAAAAGGTCAGATGCTTACTGAAGAAGAGTATCTAGATCGTCTAGAAGAGTGGGGCGACGAGTTCACTGCTAAGATGGGTGCGGAAGCTATCAAGGACCTACTAGGTTCTATGGATATGCACGCTGAAGCAGAACAAATGCGTGAAGAGTTAGAGACAACAAACTCTGAAACTAAGCGTAAGAAAGTAACTAAGCGTCTTAAGCTGGTAGAAGCGTTCATCGCATCGGGTAACAACCCTGAGTGGATGATCCTAACTGTACTTCCAGTACTTCCGCCAGATCTACGTCCTCTAGTACCTCTAGATGGCGGTCGCTTTGCGACTTCTGATCTTAACGATCTATACCGTCGTGTGATCAACCGTAACAACCGTTTGAAGCGTCTTCTAGAGCTAGCTGCTCCGGACATCATCGTACGTAACGAAAAACGTATGCTGCAAGAGTCTGTTGATGCGCTACTAGATAACGGTCGTCGTGGTCGTGCGATCACAGGTTCTAACAAGCGTCCTCTGAAATCTCTTGCTGATATGATCAAGGGTAAACAAGGTCGTTTCCGTCAGAACCTTCTAGGTAAACGTGTAGACTACTCTGGCCGTTCTGTAATCACAGTAGGTCCATACCTTCGTCTACACCAGTGTGGTCTTCCTAAGAAGATGGCACTTGAGCTATTCAAACCATTCATCTACAGCAAGCTAGAGACTCGTGGTCTTGCGACTACAATCAAAGCTGCTAAGAAAATGGTAGAGCGTGAAGAAGCGGTCGTTTGGGATATCCTAGACGAAGTAATCCGTGAACACCCAGTACTATTGAACCGTGCACCGACACTTCACCGTCTAGGTATTCAGGCGTTCGAACCAGTACTGATCGAAGGTAAAGCGATTCAGCTACACCCACTTGTTTGTGCGGCGTACAACGCGGACTTCGATGGTGACCAAATGGCGGTTCACGTACCTCTAACTCTAGAGGCACAACTTGAAGCTCGTACTCTGATGATGTCGACAAACAACATTCTGTCGCCAGCGTCAGGTGATCCGATCATCGTACCTTCTCAGGACGTTGTATTGGGTCTGTACTACATGACTCGTGAAAAGATCAACGTGAAAGGTGAAGGCATGTACCTTTCTGGCCCAGAAGAGGCTGAGAAAGCATACCGCACTAAACAAGCTGAGCTTCACGCACGCGTTAAAGTACGTATTACAGAAACTGTTGTAGACGAAGATGGCAACAGCACTACAGAAACCAAGATGGTAGACACCACTGTTGGTCGTGCAATGCTATGGCAAATCGTGCCAGCTGGTCTACCGTACAGCATCGTTAACCAAAAGCTAGGTAAGAAGCAAATCTCTAACCTACTTAACGAGGCGTACCGTAAACTAGGTCTGAAAGACACAGTAATCTTCGCTGACCAAATCATGTACACAGGTTTCGCATACGCGGCACTTTCTGGTGTATCTGTTGGTATCGACGATATGGTTGTACCAGCAGCTAAGTACACTGAAATCGCAGAAGCGGAAGAAGAAGTACGTGAAATCCAGGAACAGTACCAATCAGGTCTTGTTACTGCGGGCGAACGCTACAACAAAGTTATCGATATCTGGGCATCGACCAACGACCGTGTTGCGAAAGCAATGATGGAAAACCTTTCATCTGAAACGGTAGTTAACCGTGACGGTGAAGAGGAACAGCAAGAGTCATTCAACAGCATCTACATGATGGCGGACTCGGGCGCTCGTGGTTCTGCAGCACAGATTCGTCAGCTTGCGGGTATGCGTGGTCTGATGGCGCGTCCAGATGGTTCAATCATCGAAACACCGATCACAGCGAACTTTAAAGAAGGTCTGAACGTACTTCAGTACTTTATCTCAACGCACGGTGCTCGTAAGGGTCTTGCGGATACGGCACTGAAAACAGCGAACTCGGGTTACCTAACTCGTCGTCTAGTAGACGTTGCTCAAGACGTTGTTGTAACTGAACATGACTGTGGCACTCACGAAGGTGTCGACATGATGCCTCACATCGAGGGTGGTGATGTTAAAGTTGCACTTTCTGAGCTTGCTCTTGGTCGTGTTGTTGCTGAAGACGTACTAAAACCTGGCACTGAAGACGTTCTTATTCCACGTAACACACTGATCGATGAGAAGTGGTGTCAAATCATGGAAGAGAACTCAGTAGACAGCATGAAAGTGCGCTCTGTAGTAACGTGTGATTCTGACTTCGGTTGTTGTGCACAATGTTACGGTCGTGACCTAGCACGTGGTCACCTAGTGAACCAAGGTGAAGCAGTGGGTGTTATTGCTGCTCAGTCTATCGGTGAGCCAGGTACACAGCTAACGATGCGTACGTTCCACATCGGTGGTGCGGCATCGACAGCAGCGGCAGAGAACAGTGTTCAAGTTAAGAACAACGGTTCTATCAAGCTACACAACGCTAAATCTGTATTGGCTGATGACGGTAAGATCGTTATCACTTCTCGTGCGACAGAGTTAACTATCGTTGATGAGTTTGGTCGTACTAAAGAGAAGCACAAACTGCCTTACGGTACGCTACTAAGCAAAGGCGATGGTGATACAGTTCAAGCTGGCGAAACAGTTGCAAACTGGGAAGCGCACACACTACCTATCATTACTGAGGTAGCAGGTCGCATCCAGTTCGTAGATATGATCGACGGCGTAACAGTATCTCGTCAAACTGATGACCTAACTGGTCTATCTTCAAGCGAAGTAACTGACCCAGCAGCTCGCCCTTCAGCAGGTAAAGATATGCGTCCAGCTATCAAACTTGTTGACGAGCAAGGTAACGATGTAATGATCCCTGGTACTGATATGCCAGCTCACTACTTCCTACCTGGTAAAGCGATTGTGAACATCGAAGATGGCGCAGCAGTAGGTGTTGGTGCAACACTAGCACGTATTCCTCAGAAGTCTGGCGGTAACAAAGATATCACCGGTGGTCTTCCACGAGTTGCTGACCTATTTGAAGCACGTAAGCCGAAAGAGCCTGCAATCCTTGCTGAGCACACAGGTACTGTGAGCTTTGGTAAAGAGACGAAAGGTAAACGTCGCCTAGTGATCACACGTGAAAGCGGTGAAGCTTACGAAGAGATGATTCCTAAGCATCGTCAGTTGAACGTATTCGAAGGTGAAAAAGTTGAACGTGGTGATGTGATCGCAGATGGTCCAGAGTCTCCACATGACATCCTACGTCTACGTGGCGTACACGCGGTAACGCAGTACATTGCTAACGAAGTACAGGAAGTTTACCGTCTACAAGGCGTTAAGATTAACGATAAGCACATTGAAACTATCGTTCGTCAGATGCTACGTAAGTGTACTATTACTCACTCTGGTGACTCTGAGTTCCTACCTGGTGAGCAGATTGAATACTCACAAGTTAAGATTGCTAACCGTAACCTAGAAGCTGAAGGCAAAGAGCCTGCACGTTTCGAACGTGAACTACTAGGTATTACTAAAGCATCTCTAGCGACTGAGTCGTTCATCTCTGCGGCATCGTTCCAGGAGACAACTCGCGTACTAACGGAAGCTGCGGTTTCTGGTAAGCGTGATGACCTACGTGGTCTGAAAGAGAACGTAATTGTTGGTCGTCTGATCCCAGCTGGTACTGGTTTCGCATACCACCAAGAGCGTCAAGCTAAACGTTCTGAAGCGCAAGATGGTCCTTCTGCTGAGCAAGCAACGGATAACCTAGCGGCACTTCTAAACGCTGGTTTCTCTTCTGAAGAGTAAGTCATATAACGAGTAATCGTTAAAAGCTTAAGAAAAAGGCACCTTCGGGTGCCTTTTTAGTTTTTTATATTGCTTTGTTCTTCCGGTGGGATTTTCGATAAAGCTAGAAACAAAAAAGACCGACGATGATCGTCAGTCTTTTCTCTCACTCTATTTCTGAATGTTTGCAAATACTAAGCTCCAGGTGGCATAGACAGGCTTTCTGCGATTTGCTGTATCAGATAGTCCTCGACTTCAAAGCGAGTCTCAAGAATTTCCCCAATGAGACACATATCAGAATCGAAATCATTTAATTCATCATCTTCAGTCACTTCTGAGTACTTATCGTTAAAGTTCAATAATGGTTCAGTCGTTAGAACAATTTGACCATAGGTTTGATTGATCTCATTAGTCACGACAAAGCCGGTTGCTTTCCAACGGTCCATAACCATGTCATAAATTTTAAAGTGGCCTTCGGAGATGTAATCAACGAGGTGCTGACAGAAATCCTGCAGTTCGGAAGGAGATGGGAGTTCAATAACATTGGTTTTCGAACAAGGTTGCAGCGCTGCAAGCTTACAATATTCAACAATCAGGGATTGTCGTGTCTCTAACCAGTGATCAATGACATCACTTGAGCCACCCCACTGGTCTTGTGTTTGTTTGAATTTTCTTAGCATGACCATGCCCTCATGATCTGATCGCCCATCGGCGAACGTATCCTTTGCAAAGCAAAGTTAGTAAAGTTATTACAAACTCTTGTCCTTACTAGAATTTAGAGTGCACATTTACTTAACGATAAACTCTAGTATGAAATTAGATTGCCAGTAAAATGAACGAACTTCAAGCAAAGGGATGGTGTAATGTTAAGAAAAGGTGATGTTAACCGCGCGATAAATGCATACTGGTGTGTTGTTGCAGGAAGTGAAATTTGGCTGGTGGATGGTGCTGTGCCCTTCGGGTCTGCAGAGCAGTTATCACTGCCAGTAACGAGTGCAAGACCCATTGGTGAGTATTCTGGTTCGCCCGTCATGTGGCTTAACTTGGCCGATTTAGAGCATGATCTACCTTTAGTATCCCTGCGTGACTGCCTGCATTTTCCTGAGCCATTATTTATGTTGTTAAGTAAAGCTGTGCAATATGGGCACATGACGCAAAGTTTGCGCTTTTGTCCACAGTGCGGAGGAAGAAACTTTCTTAATAATAACCAGTTAGCCATGCAGTGTGGTGAATGTCGCACCCTTCATTATCCTAGAATATTTCCGTGTATTATCGTTGCTGTACGTAAAGAAAATCAGATCTTATTAGCCCAACATCCAAGGCATCGAAATGGTATGTATACGGTTATTGCGGGTTTTCTAGAAGTCGGTGAGACATTAGAAGAGTGCGTGGCTCGAGAAATTCATGAAGAAACGGGAATTCTCGTTAAAAATATTCGTTACTTTGGCAGCCAGCCTTGGGCTTTCCCATCCAGTATGATGATGGGGTTTTTAGCTGATTATGAATCCGGAGAGTTAAGCCCAGACTACACTGAGCTGTCTGATGCACAATGGTTTGGTATCGACGAGATGCCGCCTGTTGCGCCTAAAGGAACGATTGCAAGAGCACTTATCGAACAAACGCTGAAAGATATAGACTCTAATTGTCTGATAAATAGATAAAAAAAACCCTCCGAGAGGGAGGGGGTAAGTAAGATGTCGTTATGAGATGCTGAGTACTAAGTACTCAGTTTATAATTGTAGTTTTCGCTAGCGAACAAATTTTTAACACTGATACCGATTGGGTGCAAATTAAGCATTGATTTAAAAGTTAATAACTTGATCCAGGTTGCAAAGCACACAGCTATTGGACTTAAATCAGTGATAGAATACCCCCTTTCACAGAAAGCCTAACAGTTGGAATTACGGAATGACTGAATTAAAAAATGATCGTTATCTGCGTGCGCTTTTAAAAGAGCCGGTAGATTACACGCCAGTATGGATGATGCGCCAGGCAGGTCGTTACCTACCAGAATACAAAGCGACTCGTGCAGAAGCGGGTGATTTCATGTCTTTGTGTCGAAATGCAGAATTAGCATCCGAAGTGACACTTCAACCATTACGCCGTTTTCCTCTTGATGCCGCGATCTTATTCTCGGACATCTTAACGATTCCAGATGCAATGGGGCTTGGTTTGCGTTTTGCTGCGGGTGAAGGACCTGTTTTTGATAACCCAATTACATGCAAAGCCGACGTGGAAAAAATTGGTTTGCCAGATCCTGAAGGTGAACTGCAATACGTAATGAACGCAGTACGCCAGATCCGTAAAGACCTGAAGGGTGAAGTGCCGCTGATTGGTTTTTCTGGTAGTCCTTGGACTCTTGCGACGTATATGATCGAAGGTGGTAGCTCTAAAGCGTTTACCAAGATCAAGAAGATGATGTACGCGGAACCACAAACTCTGCACCTACTTCTAGATAAGCTGGCAGACAGCGTTATCGAGTACTTAAACGCGCAAATTAAAGCGGGTGCGCAATCGGTAATGGTATTTGACACATGGGGTGGCGTACTAACGCCTCGTGATTACAATCTGTTCTCACTGCAATACATGCACAAGATTGTAGATGGTCTGATTCGTGAAAACGACGGTCGTCGCGTGCCAGTCACACTGTTTACTAAGAATGGCGGCATGTGGCTTGAGCAAATCGCAGCAACGGGCTGTGATGCGGTTGGTCTAGACTGGACAATCAACATTGCAGACGCGAAAGTACGTATCGGTGATAAAGTGGCTCTGCAAGGTAACATGGACCCATCAATGCTTTACGCTTCACCAGAGCGTATCCGTGAAGAAGTCGCGGGTATTCTAGAAGGTTTTGGTGATGCAGGTACTGGTCATGTGTTCAACCTAGGGCACGGTATCCATTTGGATGTGCCGCCAGAAAACGCGGGCGTCTTTGTGGATGCGGTACACGAGCTATCTAAGCCATACCACAAGTAAGTTAGATTTTTTTGAAATCAAATACCGGCATTCAGTGCCGGTATTTTTTTACCTAAAACTCAAGGCCGTACAGCTCTGGTAGTATTTGGCCTACTATGATCTAATTACTACTCTAGCTGTACATTAGACATTAAAATTCAATATAAACAAATGCTTATGATTTCTGGTTTTATGTTCTAATTTTCTTGTACAGATAAACAAGCAATTAGATCATGGGTAACCTAAAGCATCGAGTGAACGCGTTTTTTAAGGTATGGCACGACGTCAGATTCAAACCAAGGATTCTTCTTTAACCACAATGTATTGCGTGGGGATGGGTGAGGGAGCGGGATAAAGTCCGGTTCCCAATCTTGCCATTGCTGAACAGTTTGCGTGAGCGTCTTTGGTTTGTTAGTGAGATAGTACTGCTGCGAGTACTGACCAATTAGTAGAGTGAGCTCTATATTGGGCAGTTGCTCAAGAATCTTTTTATGCCAAGTGGGCGCACATTCTTTACGAGGCGGTAAATCACCAGAGTTCCCTTTGCCTGGATAACAGAATCCCATTGGGACAATGGCAATTTTATTTGGGTCGTAGAAAACGTCTTTGTCGATATCGAGCCATTGGCGTAATCGATCACCACTTGGGTCATTCCAAGGTATCGAGGTTTTGTGTACACGTGTGCCAGGGGCCTGACCGATGATTAGGATGCGTGCCCCTTTTGCTGCTTGCACGACAGGGTTTGCACCCAAAGGTAAGTTATCCGCGCAGATCTGGCAGGCCCTCACTTGCTGCAATAGCTCGTCTAACGACATTCTTAGTAACCCTTTTCGAAATCCACTTGATAATTTAATGAAAACCCATCGCGCCAGCGTAGATAGTTGTCAGCAAAAATCTCGATGACTTGCTCGGGAAAACTCAGCGCAGCAATGTGTGGAGTGATGGTGACTTGCGGTAGTTTCCAAAATGGATGCTCTACCGACAACGGTTCTTGCTCAAACACATCTAAGAAGGCGTGTTCTACCCAACGGTTTTTCAGAGCGAAGAGCAACCCTGCCTCATCCAGTACGTCGCCACGACCTACGTTAAACAATAACGCCTGATTTAGTTGGCTGAGCGTTTGACGATTAAGTAACTGTCGCGTCTCAGGTGTACTTGGTAGAGTATTCACAACGATGTCGGCTTGCTCAAATGCCTTACTTAGTTCATTGATATGAAAGGTCTGATGAAACTCGCCGCCTAGAGTAGGGATACCTGTGCGGTTAATACCGATAGTTTTTATCCCCATTGCTTTAGCGGCGTTGCCCAGATAGCCCCCAATGCTACCGGTACCAAGAATTACCATGGTTTTACTTTTTAATGACGTGTACAGGTGAGGCTGCCATTGTTTGTTTTGTTGCTGCTGGTGGTATCGGGCAAAGTGGCGGTAATGGGCAATACTGTAACCCAAAACATATTCAGCAATCAGTGGACCAAAGATGCCTCGAACGTTAGTTAGAGTATAGTCCTGACGAAGGCTAGGGGATGTTAAGGCGTTGACACCAGCAAACGTGGATTGTACCCATTCAAGCTGTGAAAACTCGTCTAAGCTTTGTGATAGTAAGGGTGGATCCGCTAGTACGATCTGAGCGGCTTCTGGTTGGTCGGTGAGGCAAAGATCGGGCAGATTTTTCTCTGCCAGTAACGTTTTGTAGGTGTCGCGATGCTCTGAGAGCAGGAAAATCTGATTTGAATGCGGCATTAACTTTTTTCCCTGTGATGAATCAAGTACACTTTCGCTGTTTTTTTCTTCAATGATTGAGTGACTATGCTTAAGAATCCTCTTCAGGTTCGTTTAGAAAAACTAGAACCTTGGCAACAAATTACCTTTATGGCGTGTCTGTGTGAACGCATGTATCCAAACTATGCGATGTTTTGTGAGAATACAGAATTTGCTGACCCGCGTGCTTACCGAGCGATTCTTGATAGTGTATGGGAAATTTTGACAGTTAAGAACGCGAAAATTAACTTCGAACGTCAATTGGAGAAGTTAGAAGAGTTGTTCCCAAGTGCGGATGAGTTCGATTTTTACGGCGTTTACCCAGCGATGGACGCGTGTCAGGGTTTGTCTACGTTACTGCATGGTCTATTGGACCGCGACTACCTTTTCGATTCAATGCTTAAAGTGAGTCAACAGTCGGTACAAACCGTTGCTGATCTAGAGCAAGCACAAGGCGCAGAGCCAATCACTAACGACAACCAGAAAGAAAACGAAGCCGTATGTGAAGAGTGGGACGTCCAGTGGGCTATCTTCCGTCCGCTGCGTGAAGCGGTAGAACGTGACATCAGCTTGATTAAAGATTTGCGTGAAGAGCTACGTGAAGAAGGTGTGAGCAACATCGGTATTGCACTTTAATCGTTGAATAAATAGAAAAAGGCATCCTAACTGGATGCCTTTTTTGTTTGTGCGTTTAAGCTGTTATACCTAATGCTGATTACGATTCTTTCGAGTCGGGTTTCGGTGGCTCTTGAGCTTCTGGCTCTTTATCCTGCTTCTCCGGCTCATTATCTTCTTCATCGTCATCGCGGCTTTCGATTACGCCGTGCATTTCTTTCCAGCTTTCCCAGCGTTGGTAAGCCAGCTCCTGCATGTCAGTGCTTTTATCTGCTTCGTCGATGATCTCCTCGCCTACGAGGTGTTCAAAAATATCTTCCAACGTTACCAAACCTAGCACGGTACCGTATTCATCAACAACAAGTGCCAGCTGTAAGCGATGAGTCATCATCTGGTCGAATACTTTAGGTAAAGTGGTATTGTTTAGCACCACTTGAATTGGGCGCATGATTGCTCCCAACTGTTTCTGTCCACAACCTGATTGTTGTAGTTTGAACAACTCAAGGCGATGCACAAAACCAATGATGTTATCTTTCTGCTCGCTGTAAACCAATGGGCGTGAGAAAGGCGTATCTTTGTGTTTTTCTAGGAACTCATTGATGGTCATTGTGGCATCGACACGGAATACTACTGGTCGTGGCGTCATAACCTGCGTTACGGGTACATCTTGGATGCCAAGCAAGTTGCTTAAGATTTTTGATTCACCCTCGGCAAACTCACCGCTTTCACGTGCCAGAATCGCCATTGCAGACAGCTCATCACGCATCTTTGGAGCTTCGTGGTTACGAGCAAGACGCTTGGTGATTTGCTCTGAGAACCAAACAAAGGGTGTAAGCGCCCATACCATCCAACGCAATGCGACCGCGGCAGTGGGTGCCAACTGACGCCAGTAGGTCGCGCCAATCGTCTTCGGTACGATTTCTGAAAGCACTAAGATCGCCAATGTCAGCACTGCCGAAAAGATACCTAATGCTTCGCTACCAAATACAACCGCAGCCTGTGCACCAGCAGTGGCCGCGCCGATAGTGTGAGCGATGGTGTTTAAAGTCAGAATAGATGCCAGTGGTCGGTCGATATCTGATTTCAGCTTAGCCAATTGCCCAGCTGCGGGATGCCCCTGTTGATTGAGCTGCGCAATGTAGCTCGGACTGATACTCAGCAGTACCGCCTCCAGCACCGAACAGATAAACGAAATGCCGATTGCAATAGAGATATAAATGGATAACAGCAGCATAGTTGCCCTTGAATGTAGTTTGATAGTGGTTATTTGCAGCTATTATAACCGCAAAAGTGACTTATAAATTGGTCCAAATACCTTGGAAAGCAAGGGTTTTCAGGGGGTATGTGGTAACAAATTGTGAGTTATTACTCATATTATGGCTAAAAGTACGTCAGAAAATCGAAAGATCGCTTACAAACCTTTGCCAGATGGGGCATTTATGTTTTAGAGTGAGACGAATTCGATAACCTATGAGAAGGGAAACCTAATGAACAAGACCCAATTAATCGACTTTATCGCAGAGAAAGCAGACCTATCAAAAGCACAAGCAAAAGCTGCTCTTGAAGCGACTCTTGATGGTGTAACTGGCGCACTTAAAGAGGGTGACCAAGTTCAACTAATTGGTTTTGGTACATTCAAAGTAAACCACCGCGCTGCACGTACTGGTCGTAACCCTAAGACTGGTGACGAGATTCAAATCGCAGCAGCTAACGTACCAGCATTCGTAGCAGGTAAAGCGCTGAAAGAATCAGTAAACTAAGTTAGAATGCACCGAGGTATCCTGCCTCGGTGCAATTTCATGAAAAAACATCTACTCACTTCACTTCTCCTATCTAGCCTTACCCTTTTTGGCTGTTCATCGGTTGAAACGCCTAATTTAGAACAATTCACGCATTTTTCTGGTGGTAAAGTTGCGGGAGATGCTAGCAGCTTGTACTGGATGACAGAGAAACTCACTCGTGTGAGTACGGCGGCTGATTATGTGACTATGGGGGACAATGGTTGGTTCCAGAGTGATTATCGCTGGGATGAAGGTGAGTTGCGAGAGTTGATTCGAAAAGGCGAGCAAGTTGATACCAAACAAGAGTTGGTGCCTTTTCAAATCCACATCCGTTTCAATAAAGATGGCGAAGCGGTTTACCAACAATATCGTGTTAACCGTAAAGTCTTACCACTCCAGCATGACCAATTAGAGCGCTACAAAGCAGAAGCGAATGACGTAGTGGCATCGGTTAAGGCGCAGTCTCGTAACAATCAGAGCCTTATTCAAGGTTATTGGAATGGTCAATCGTTTGAAACCTGCAAAGGTAAGGTGTTCTCGACACTCGAGTTTAATCAGACGCTGCCAAAATTTATTATCGAGCGTCTCTCATCGGTAGACAGTTATGTGGCTTTTGTCGGCAAGCAGTCACGAAACAAAGCAATGGTCGATGAATTGTTGATGCTCAATGACGATGACTTTGATTGTGTTTCTCGGCCAAAGTTGATCTCTGAATAAACATTGCTTCGAATTCTGTCGAACAAGAACAATAAAAAAAGGCGCTGAGTGCGCCTTTTGTTTTTTAGCCAACTTATGTTGTTTTTATTTGTCTTGCTCACGTGCAATTGCACGGTAGCCGATATCGTTGCGATGGAACATGCCATCCCAACTGATCTGTTTTGCAAGCTCGTAAGCACGCTGCTGCGCTTCTGATACGCTGTTGCCAAGTGCGGTTGCACAAAGAACACGACCACCGTTTGTCACGATGTCGCCATCTTTGTTATCTGTACCTGCATGGAAGACTTTTTCGCCTTCAATTTCAACTTGTGGCAGACCCGAAATTACGTCGCCTTTGTTGTATGCAGCTGGGTAACCACCGGCTGCTAACACGATACCAATCGATGCTCGTGGATCCCACTTCGATTCCGCTTGATCCAGTTTCTCGTCGATTGCCGCTAGGCACAGATCAACAAGATCCGATTCCATGCGCATCATGATAGGTTGTGTCTCAGGATCACCGAAGCGGCAGTTGTACTCGATCACTTTCGGAGTACCGTCTTTGTCGATCATCAGACCCGCGTATAGGAAACCAGTGTAAGGGTTACCTTCAGCAGCCATGCCGCGTACCGTTGGGTAAATCACTTCTTCCATGATGCGGTTGTGGATTTCTTGTGTCACCACTGGAGCAGGAGAATATGCACCCATGCCACCGGTGTTAGGACCAGTATCTTTGTCGCCTACGCGTTTGTGGTCTTGGCTGGTGGCCATTGGTAGAACGTTCTCACCATCCACCATCACGATGAAGCTTGCTTCTTCACCATCTAGGAATTCTTCGATAACGACACGACTACCAGCATCACCAAATGCGTTGCCTGCTAGCATGTCTTTGATTGCGTCTTCCGCTTCTTCTAGCGTCATTGCCACAATCACGCCTTTACCAGCAGCAAGGCCGTCGGCTTTCACCACGATCGGTGCACCTTGCTCACGCACGTAAGCAAGCGCTGGTTCAATTTCTGTGAAGTTTGCGTAGGCACCGGTTGGGATTTGGTGACGAGCAAGGAAGTCTTTAGTAAACGCTTTAGAGCCTTCAAGCTGCGCTGCGGCTTGGGTAGGACCAAAGATTGGTAAGCCCGCTTCGCGGAACGCATCCACCACACCAATAACCAGCGGTGCTTCTGGGCCAACGATAGTCAGTTCAATCGCCTTCTCTTTGGCGAAAGCAACAAGGCCAGCGATGTCTTCTACATCGATGTTTACGTTCTCTAGTTTTGGCTCTAGTGCTGTACCTGCGTTGCCTGGAGCAATGAAAATAGTCTCAACATTTGGGTTTTGCGCTGCTTTCCAGCCTAGCGCATGTTCACGACCGCCTGAACCAATGATTAAAACTCGCATATGAAAATCCTTAATCTTATAAATACCGTTTGCTCAAACTCAGATATTTCGCAAAGACCTGAGTATGGCCTCTCTAATTCAATGGGACGAGGACAAGGCGACAAGTGAACTTATTCCTATGAGCATAGTATGCTATGTGATTAGGATAAGTGAACGCCGTCAACGCAGTTATCGTCCCAGTGAAGACGAGAGGATTAGTGGCGGAAGTGACGCATACCGGTAAAGATCATCGCCATGCCGTGTTCGTCTGCCGCTGCAATAACTTCGTCATCACGCATAGAACCGCCTGGTTGGATAACACACTTGATGCCTGCTTCTGCAGCCGCGTCGATACCGTCACGGAATGGGAAGAATGCATCTGATGCCATTACACAACCTTCAACCTGTAGACCTTCGTCTGCAGCTTTGATGCCTGCGATTTTCGCAGAGTAAACGCGGCTCATTTGGCCTGCGCCTACACCGATAGTCATGTCGCCTTTCGAGTAAACGATCGCGTTAGATTTCACGTATTTCGCTACTTTCCAGCAGAATAGGGCATCTTTCAGCTCTTCTTCTGTTGGCTGGCGCTTAGAAACCACTTTTAGATCGTCTAGGCTTACCATGCCTTGGTCACGGTCTTGAACCAGTAGACCGCCATTCACCCGTTTCACGTCAAAGCCAGTTGTCTTCGTTGTCCATTCGCCACATTCAAGTAGACGCACGTTCTTCTTCGCTGCAACCACTTCAATCGCTTCAGCAGAAACGGAAGGAGCGATGATGACCTCAACGAATTGACGTTCAACAATAGCGGTTGCTGTTTCAGCATCTAGCTCTTGGTTGAATGCAATGATGCCGCCGAACGCTGATGTTGGGTCAGTTTGGTAAGCGCGGTTGTATGCTTCTAGAATGTCTTTACCCAGCGCTACACCACATGGGTTCGCGTGTTTTACGATCACACATGCTGGCTCGTTGAACTCTTTCACACACTCAAGTGCGGCGTCCGTGTCTGCGATGTTGTTGTAAGAAAGGGCTTTACCTTGGATTTGGAGAGCAGTAGAAACAGATGCTTCTTGTGGGTTTGCTTCAACGTAGAATGCGGCTGCTTGGTGGCTGTTCTCACCGTAGCGCATGTCTTGCTTCTTCTCGAACTGTTGGTTGAACGTACGTGGGAATTTAGACTCTTCATCACCTTCTTTGTTCTCACCGTAAGATGGAACCATAGTGCCGAAGTAGTTTGCGATCATGCCATCGTAAGCGGCAGTGTGTTCAAAAGCAGCGATGGCAAGGTCGAAGCGAGTTTCGAGAGTGAGAGATTTGTCGTTTGCGTCCATCTCTGCAATTACGCGGCCGTAATCACCTGCGTTAACAACGATAGTCACGTCTTTGTGGTTTTTCGCTGCAGAACGAACCATTGTTGGGCCGCCGATATCGATGTTTTCAACCGCATCGGCTAGTGTACAGCCTTCTTTGGCAACGGTTTCTGCGAATGGGTATAGGTTTACGACAACCATATCGATAGGGTTGATGCCGTGCTTTTCCATCACGTCATCATCTTGGCCACGACGACCAAGCACACCACCGTGAACTTTTGGGTGAAGCGTTTTAACGCGGCCGTCCATCATTTCTGGGAAACCAGTGTAGTCAGAGACTTCGGTTACGGCGATGCCTTGTTCGGCAAGTAGGCGAGCTGTACCACCAGTAGATAGGATATCGACACCGCGCTCAGCAAGAGCTTGCGCAAACTCAACAATACCTGTTTTGTCTGATACGCTGATAAGCGCACGGCGAATAGGACGAGCGTTATTCATGCTTCCATTTTCCTCAAATTCACGGAGTTAAAGATGTTTGCCAAAAATGAACTTGTTTTTACCTCTTGGGGTAAAATATTGGCCAGTTTTGGTAAAGACCTTTGCAGGGTATTTTCTGGTTAGAAAACAGTCTCCACATTTGGTGGCGCGTATTCTAACCAATTTATTACAAAAAAGCTCGCGCAATCGTTTGGCATCTCAAAAATAATTGCAAAAAAGTCGTTCTTTAGCTTTAAAAGTAATGAGATAGTTAATAGGGAAAGTTATGTTTCAGATAGGTGAACTGGCAAAACGTTGTGGTGTGACTGCCGATACATTACGTTTCTACGAGAAAAACGCGCTAATAAAACCCGCAGGACGAAGTGAGTCAGGCTATCGCTTGTATGATGAAGAGAATCAAAAGCAGGTGCACTTTATCCTCAAAGGTAAAGATCTTGGCTTGAGTCTGGATGAAATTAAAGACCTGTTAGAAATTAAGTTAGAAGCGACAGAACACAGCTGTGCAGAGGTAAAAGCCATTACTTCTGCCAAGTTAGAGCTGATTGATGGGAAAATTAACGAGCTGACGAAAATTCGCCGAGCGTTAAAGAAGATTAATGATGCTTGTTGTGGTCATACAGACGATGACGCCACACATTGCTCTATCCTTGCAGCACTTGAGTAGTCTCATTCTTGCATCACTTAACTTAAGTTTGCATTTTTGGCGACTTGCTTTTCTAGGTACACGCTGCTTTCCCACCTATAATCTTGCCTTTAGTTACTTGTAGGAATCAACCATTGTCTGATTCCTACCGTAACGCTGTCTGTAGATACGAGAGTTTTCATACATGGTTGGAGTCTATTTTCAAATCAATGACTGGGTTTTGAGCGTTGATGAAAATAAGCTGTATCGACAAGATAGGGAAGTTACTGTTGAGCCACGCTTAATTAATCTTTTGCACTTCTTAGCGGAGCATGCGAATGAGGTGTTCAACCGCGAGGAATTGATTCAGTACGTTTGGGCTGGAGCGATTGTGACCGATCAAGTGGTGACTCAATCCATCTTTGAGTTGCGTAAGCTACTACGTGACGGTCGAGAGGAAAATACCAACTACGTTATCACGGTGCCCAAGCGTGGCTATAAGCTGGTAGCGAACGTGGTTACTATGACGCATGAAGAGTTTGTCACAAGTCGGCAAAATGAAGAGATCCCACCTTCGGTTGAAGAATCGGAAGAGGATTGTCTACCTGTAGCACCAGCCGTTACCTTTCCAGCAGGTCCTCTAACTCGCGCGGTCTGCGAGATGTCAAAAGAGAAAAAAGCCCCTCAGAGCAAAAACAAAATCAGTCCTTGGCGATTGGGAATTATGAACTTCATCTGGATCAGTATGTTGGTCGTAGTGATGGGCGTGTTTACCTACAAGCAATCGGAAGTGCGTATTACCCAAGCCATCGATACCCATCTGATTGAGTTCAAGTTTCAAGATAATTTTACGAATGAAGGATTAAGCTACGATTTGGCAGACGGATTCGCCCAAAAGTTGATTTCCGACATTGCTCAAGTCAGTGATTACCGAGTCATGCTAAAGAAGGCGTCGTTTACTTCTGGCATTGTGCCTGGTAAATCGGTTGTGGTGAGAGTTCGTGAGAATGACGGTGGCAGCTTTTTAGAGGTGGAATATCGCAATAACTCATCTGAGAAAGTGTTGTTTAGTCGTCAATACGCGTTAACCAGTAGTCATTTAAAGACAGTGCTTCAACAAGCGTCGTTGGATTTGATGCAAGTGCTGAAAGTGTCGGATGCCAAATTGAAATCTACGATGCTGGTGGCGGGAATGCCAATGAATCCCGACGCGTTGGAGTTGTTTGTTCAGGCTAACCATTACCTTAATGTCTCTGATACTAAACAATTCCGCCAAGGTATCGACTTGATGGAAAACATTTTAGAAATCGAGCCGGATAATGCTTACGTTCAAGCTGAGTTGTTGATTGCTTACCATGTACAAAAGGCACTTGATTTCTCACAGGAGTTGAAGAAAGGGCGAATGCAGCAGCTCAGTGAAGCACTAGAGACTAATGTGAAAATGATGGTGGGGCCAATTCAACCGCGAATTTATGAAGCTTTAGCACTGCACGAAACCATCATTGGTGACATGGCGTTAGCCAAGCGGCATCTCGGACAGGCATTGAGGTTACGTGATTCAGTGCTTTCCTATGTGATTCGCGGTAAGCACGCCGAATTGGATGGTGATCTGGATTTAGCCAGTGAGTCTTACAGTGAAGCTTTCTATATTGATACGTCGGTTGAGACGTACCTGCTGTGCGAAAACTTGGTCTTCCCAAGTAACATGAAGGCGATTGATTACGCCATGTATCGCGCCGTTCACCCTTCTGTCGTTCGAATGCTTTAATTCTCTCGGACTCAACGTCAGCCTAATGCTAGCCCCTCATTTCGATGAGGGGCTTTTTTGTCGCTGTCGAAAAGTGAAAAGGGTGGGGCGGTGGGGCAATGACTTACGAAGGAGCTAACAACGCAAGCTTGCAACGGGAATACATACCCGCTTTGCTTTTCTATTTCTATTTCTATTTCTAGCTCTATCTCTATCTATATCTCTATCTCTATTGATTGTATGAAGTGTCTGGATGAGTTATGTGGCGAGAATGATTTTGGTGCCTTCTTGCATGCGAGATGAATATTGACTTGGGTCAAGAAGCGCGATCAGGGAGAGATTTATGGAATCAACACTTCAGGGAATTAACCCTTCGGGATGGGGAAGTTGATAGAGGTTGATAACTTTTATCGCGATGACCAACGAGTTGATGAGAGTTTATCTATCGGTAGAAGGTTTGATGTTTTTCTTATAACCGTATGAATAATATAGTTTTATATTTTTGTGTTTATCATGTTTATCTCAACTTGATGTTGATGAACTAATCATTTTATTGATAACACCAAGTTTATTTTTTTCCCGATTTTTGGGCGTAGTCTTCACTTCGAAATTTAGCGAGGTCGAGAAGGTTCCTCCTCATAGCATCTCGCTAATAACCATTCAGTTTGAGTCATGTTGACTCGAGTAGAATAGATTTGGAGATGTTATGTCATCGAATGCGAAAAAAATCGGCCTTATTGCCTGTACGGGTGTCGTAGCCGGTAACATGATGGGTAGTGGTATTGCACTATTACCTTCTAGTCTTGCCTCTGTAGGCTCTGTTTCCATCTTCAGTTGGCTGATCTGTTTGGTCGGTGCACTGAGTCTGGCGTTCGTTTACGCTCGTCTGGCAACCAAAAACCCACAAGAAGGTGGTCCTATCGCTTATGCTGGCGAAGTGTCTCCGGTATTTGGTTTCCAAACGGGCGTTCTTTATTACCACGCGAACTGGATTGGTAACCTGGCTATTGCCATTACAGGTGTTTCTTACCTTTCAGTATTCTTCCCTGTGCTTAATAACCCAATTCCAGCAGGTATTGCGACGATTGCATCGGTATGGATCTTCACTTTCGTCAACCTACTTGGTGGTAGCTGGGTAAGCCGTCTATGTACGCTTGGTTTAGTTCTTATCCTTATCCCAGTTGTTGGTACAGCTGCATTTGGTTGGACGCACTTCGATACTGCGCTTTACAGCCAAAACTGGAACGTATCAGCAGGCACTGACAGCCACGCGGTAGTAACAGCGGTTCTTATCTGTCTATGGTCATTCGTAGGTGTGGAATCAGCAGCGGTATCGACGGGTATGGTAGAAAACCCTAAACGTACTGTACCACTAGCAACTATGTTAGGTACTGGTATCGCAGGTGTGATTTACATCCTATCAACTCAAATGATCAGCGGCATGTTCCCAGCGTCAGAAGTTGCGGCATCAGGTGCGCCATTTGCATTGGCAACCACTGAGCTATTCGGTAGCTGGACTGCACCATTCGTATCAGCATTCACAGCACTAGCATGTTTCACTTCGCTAGGTTCTTGGATGATGCTGGTGGGCGAGGCTGGTAAACGTGCAGCAAGCGATGGCAACTTCCCTAAAATCTACGGCGAAACTGACAAAAACGGTGTGCCTAAGAAAGGTCTAATCCTTGCGTCAATCAAGATGACTGCACTGATGGTTGTACTGATGTTCTTCAGCTCTAAAACAGCACACGCATCAGACCTGTTCAACCAGCTAACGACTGACGCAGTTCTACTAACAATGCTGCCTTACTTCTACTCAAGCATTAACTTGATTCGCTTCGAAGGTATGACAACACGCAACGGCTTCGTAATGCTGTTCTCTGGTGTGGCTTGTCTGTTCTGCTTCATTGCACTAGCTGGTGCAGAGGGCGGTACGCTAACAGCAACCTTCATCGTGTCTCTAGTTATCTTGATGTTCTACAGCAAAAAAGCAGGTCTTGCTCAGTACGTGAAAATGCACGCTGAAGACATGCCTGCCCAAGCAAGCAACTAATCCCCAAAACGCTGGCACTACGGTGCCAGCCCATAAAACCCAAATTCACGCGGCGCTCACCTTACTCATTGCCTGTAAATGGCAAAGAGCGCCCTCATTCGCCTTGGAGATGTCCAAATGAATATATTCGCTATCTTGAACCACATGGGTGTGTTCTTTAAAGAAGAGCCAGTTCGTCAACTTCACGCTGCTCTTGAGAAAGCGGGCTACGAAGTGGTTTACCCAGTAGATGATAAAGACTTGATCAAAATGATTGAGATGAACCCACGCATTTGCGGTGTGTTGTTCGACTGGGATAAATACTCACTTGAGCTATGTGAACGTATCAGCCAAATCAACGAAAAACTGCCTGTTCACGCATTTGCTAACGAACAGTCTACTCTAGACATTTCACTAACAGACCTACGTCTAAACGTGAGCTTCTTCGAGTACGCTTTAGGTATGGCTGACGACATCGCTATCAAAATCAACCAAGCGACTGAGGCATACAAAGATGCCATCATGCCTCCATTCACTAAAGCGCTATTCAAATACGTAGAAGAAGGTAAATACACCTTCTGTACTCCAGGTCACATGGGCGGTACTGCATTCCAGAAAAGCCCTGCTGGTAGCATCTTCTACGATTTTTACGGTCCAAACACATTCAAAGCGGACGTATCAATCTCAATGCCTGAGCTAGGTTCTCTACTAGACCACTCAGGTCCACATAAAGATGCAGAAGAATACATCGCACGCACATTCAATGCAGACAGCTCGTACATCGTAACTAACGGTACGTCTACATCGAACAAAATCGTTGGTATGTACTCAGCACCTGCTGGCAGCACAGTACTGATTGACCGTAACTGTCACAAATCTCTGACTCACCTAATGATGATGAGCGACGTGACACCAATCTACTTCCGCCCAACTCGTAACGCATACGGCATCCTTGGTGGTATTCCACAAAGCGAATTCAGCCGCGATGTCATTGCAGAGAAAGTGGCGAAAACACCAGGTGCAACAGCACCAACTTACGCAGTAGTGACTAACTCAACTTACGATGGTCTGCTGTACAACACGCAATTCATCAAAGAGTCGCTAGATTGTAAACACATCCACTTCGACAGTGCTTGGGTGCCTTACACTAACTTCAACCCAATTTACGAAGGTAAATGTGGTATGAGTGGTGAAGCGATGCCAGGCAAAGTGTTCTACGAAACACAATCAACACACAAACTGTTGGCAGCGTTCTCACAAGCTTCAATGATTCACGTGAAAGGCGACTTTGATAAAGAATCTTTCAACGAAGCCTTCATGATGCACACTTCAACTTCACCTCAGTACGGCATTGTTGCTTCTACTGAAACTGCAGCGGCAATGATGCGTGGCAACACTGGTAAGAAGTTGATGCAAGACTCTATCGATCGCGCAATCCGCTTCCGTAAAGAGATCAAACGTCTAGAAGCAGAAAGCGACAGCTGGTTCTTCGATGTATGGCAACCAGAAAACATCGATACCACAGAATGTTGGAAACTAGACCCTAGCGACACATGGCACGGCTTCAAGAACATGGATGATAACCACATGTATCTTGACCCAATCAAAGTAACGCTACTGACTCCAGGGATGAATAAAGAAGGCGAACTAGAAGAATCAGGTATTCCTGCTTCGCTGGTGGCTAAATTCCTAGACGAGCGCGGCATCGTGGTAGAGAAAACAGGTCCATACAACTTGTTGTTCCTATTCTCAATCGGTATCGACAAATCAAAAGCAATGCAATTGCTACGCGGTCTAACTGAATTTAAACGTGGCTACGACTTGAACCTAACCATCAAGAGCTTCCTACCTTCGCTATACAACGAAGATCCAAGCTTTTATGAAGGCATGCGCGTTCAAGAACTAGCACAAGCAATTCATGACCTAACTAAGAAATACAACCTACCAGAGCTAATGTACAAAGCGTTCGATGTTCTTCCAGAAATGAAAGTAACACCACACGCAGCATGGCAAGAAGAGCTTCGCGGTAACGTAGAAGAAATCAAACTGGAAGAAATGGTTGGTCGCGTAAGTGCGAACATGATCCTTCCTTACCCTCCAGGTGTGCCACTAGTACTTCCTGGTGAAATGGTGACTCAAGAGTCTCGCCCTGTGCTGGACTTCCTAGAGATGCTTTGTGAGATCGGTGCGCATTACCCAGGTTTCGAAACCGACATCCACGGTCTATACCAACAAAAAGATGGTAGCTACACCGTAAAAGTATTGAAGAACTAAGTTCCTCTCGAAGATGACGCTATTGGGAATGCAAGCATGCTCCACTCTTACGAGCTCAATGCGTCATCGAACAATAACGGCATTTAGATATACCCCTAACTATTCTGTCGTAAAGAGAAGGGCAAGGATGCTCTGATCTTTTCTTCTATATATAGAAGAAACACTTTTCCAAGACTTCACCTGAAGTACCCCAAATAAAAAGCAAAGACCAAAAGAGCAGTTCGTCATCGTTCTGCTCTTTTTTTCGTCTTTATATAGATAGAAAGAGAAAAAAGAACCAAGAGAGATAAGATCAGCAATCAAAATCACAAAGAAATCGGCGATCTTTTAATGCAGAAGTCAGGTGTTTCATCATGAAAAGATCCTCTGCAACCCGAAATATTAGACAAGATCGTTGAGTATCTATGCAGAATGCTCGTTATTTGTGCGGTTGGAAGTTTTTTTGCAAAAAACGCTTGTGCTAATTTCTCAACCCCCTATACTGCGCATCCACCGACACGGAGTGAGACGAAAGTCACACAGCGAGTCGGGAAGAGAGAAAAAAGAATTTGAAAAAATGCTTGACTCTCTCACGGTGTGAAGTAAGATACGCACCCCTAACGACGAGCAACTAAGTTGCTGAAAATGTTAGAAAAGCTCTTTAAAAATAAGAACCTATCAATCTGTGTGG
>NZ_JAWOTI010000034.1:0-30766 GCF_033338775.1 Vibrio sp. Vb1018 | reverse complement strand
ATGGTGCCGAGAGAGGGACTCGAACCCTCACACCTAAGGCACTAGCACCTCATGCTAGCGTGTCTACCAATTTCACCATCTCGGCATCAAAACCTTACAGCTTATTGAGGAATTTCATCACCCGCAGGGGCAGGAACTTCACTCGCTGCATCCTTAACTTGTTCAACAACTGGTTGACCTAACGTTGGGTCTACCCATTGTGATTCAGTCTGGTGCGTAGACATACGACCAAGTAACAAGCTAACGATAAAGAATACGGTTGCTAAAATAGCAGTTGTTCGGGTTAAGAAATTACCTGAGCCGCCAGCACCAAACACTGTGTTTGAAGCACCAGCACCGAACGAGGCTCCCATATCTGCGCCTTTACCTTGTTGAATCAACACAAGGCCAATCACACCAAGCGCTGCCAACAGGTAAATCACAAGTAGAACTGAAAACATTTTTTCCACCTATGTTCCAAATTGTTGAGCCAGCGCCGTTCAAAAGAATAAATCATAATGAACAAGGCTAGCGACCTCCTAACGGGAGGCGGAGCAATACTAGCGAAAGCCAGTAACGCTGACAAGGGAAAATTAGTAAAAAATCAATGCCAATGCGTTAAGCGCTCAAAAAAAGGGCAAAAGATGCCCTTTTCATTCAAGACATGCTTTAACGCAATGATTAACAACTTGCTTTAACAGCCTCAGCGATTTTCAATGCTGAGTGTTGAACTAGTTCACCATCTTCGCCTTCCACCATAACGCGGATCAAAGGCTCAGTGCCAGACTTACGCAGCAGTACACGCCCTTTATCACCAAGTGTCGCCTCTACTTCAGCGACAGCGTTTAATACAGCTGTAGCTTCAAGAGGGTTACTTTCTCCTGAGAAACGGACATTTTCTAAAACCTGAGGATATAATGTCATTCCTTGCGATAGTTCATATAAAGACATATCGCTGCCAATTACAGAAGCAAGTACTTGAAGTGCAGCAACAATCGCATCGCCGGTTGTGACTTTATCTAATAAGATCACATGGCCTGAGTTTTCAGCACCAATTTTCCAACCTTTTTCTAGCAGTTGCTCCATGACATAACGGTCACCAACAGCAGCACGTACAAACGGAATGCCTAGCTGCTTTAAACCATTTTCCATACCCAAGTTAGTCATTAGTGTACCAACAACACCACCCTTTAGCTCACCACGACGAAGTGCATCACGAGCGATGATATAAGCAATTTGGTCACCATCAACTTTGTTACCTAGGTGGTCGACCATAATGATGCGGTCACCATCACCATCAAATGCGAGACCAAGGTGCGCTTGCTCTTCAACAACACGCTGTTGAAGAGCTCGTACGTCTGTTGCGCCCACTTTTTCATTAATGTTGATGCCGTTAGGCTCTACGCCCATAGCGATAACTTCTGCCCCAAGTTCTTTGAAAACATTTGGAGCGATGTGGTACGTTGCACCGTGCGCACAGTCTACTACGATCTTAAAGTTCGCAAGGCTCAACTCAGATGGGAAAGTACTCTTACAGAATTCGATGTAACGACCAGCTGCATCATTTAGGCGGGTTGCTTTACCAAGCTCAGCAGACTCCACACATTCAATTTCTTTATCTAACTCAGCTTCGATCGCCAATTCGATATCGTCAGGTAGCTTAGTACCCTCAGAAGAAAAGAATTTAATGCCGTTGTCGTAATATGGGTTATGTGATGCAGAAATCACAATACCAGCCTCGGCACGGAAAGTCTGAGTTAAATATGCCACAGCTGGAGTTGGCATGGGACCAGTAAATGTTGCTTTAAGTCCCGCAGCTGCAAGGCCAGCCTCTAGTGCAGATTCAAGCATATAACCTGAAATACGTGTATCTTTACCTATGATAACTTTCTTTGTGCCTTGTTTCGCTAGTACACGACCAGCAGCCCAGCCAAGCTTAAGTACGAAGTCTGGAGTGATTGGGTATTGTCCTACTTTACCGCGCACACCGTCAGTACCAAAGTAACGTCTTTCATTCGACATAAACTTTCCTTTATTATTTTTAAATATTGTTTTTCGTCATCTCAACAACTTTCATCGCTTCGATTGTCTCTTCAAAGTCATGCACGCGAATGATCTGCGCGCCTTTCATCGCGGCAATCGTAGCACAAACGACACTTGCGTTCGTACACTCTGCCGCTGGCTTGTCTAACAGTTTGAAGATCATGGATTTACGAGACATGCCAGCCAAAATAGGCAGGCCGAATTCATGAAACTTTTCAAGATGAGCAAGCATATGATAATTGTGTTCGATTGTTTTGCCAAAGCCAAACCCAGGATCGAGAATCAGTTGAGATTTATCAATCCCTGCTGCTTCACACGCCGCGATACGTTCTTCTAGAAAAGCCGACACGTCCCCCATTAAATCATCATAATGAGGGTCAACTTGCATGGTCCTAGGCTGACCTTTCATATGCATCAGACAAATTGGAAGGTTTGCTTCTGCTGCGACTTCCAGAGCACCTGGCTCTTGCAGCGAGCGGATGTCATTGATCAAATCAGCCCCAGCATCAATTGCTTGACGCATCACTTCTGCTTTACTGGTGTCAACGGAAATCCATACATCATATTTTTCACGAATGGCTTTGATTACTGGGACAACACGCCTAAGCTCTTCTTCCAAAGACACATCCGGTGCACCAGGTCTTGTCGATTCACCACCAACATCAACAATACTTACACCAGCCTTTATCATTTTATCAACTTGAGCAAGAGCAAGTTCAATTGAGTTGTATTTACCGCCATCCGAAAAGGAATCCGGTGTCACATTTAGAATGGCCATGACATGTGGACGCGAAAGGTCCAAAGATTTGTTATTTGCTGTAATCATCATCATAAACACAAAAACCCCGAGATAACTCGGGGTTTAATATTATCGATACTCTTTATTCAGAGTCTTTCTTTTCAGGCGCTTCGTTAGAAGTTGTTTCAGAAGAGCTAGGCTGTTCTGCATCTTTCGCAGTCTCCGTTGCTTCTTCTTTAACTTCTTGCTTTGCTTGAGGCTTGTCGCTGTCTTCTGGTTTGCTTGCTGAGTTATCACTCCAGCCCGCAGGCTCACGAATTTCAGCTTTGCGCTCCATTAAGTCATCAATCTGGCGAGCATCAATGGTTTCATACTTCATCAGCGCATCTTTCATCGCATGCATGATATCCATGTTCTCTTGAAGAATCTTCTTCGCACGATCGTAGTTGCGGTCAATGATCTGACGAACTTCGTCATCAATCAACTTCGCTGTATCGTCAGACACATGTTTAGTCTGAGTTACACTACGCCCTAAGAACACTTCGCCTTCATCTTCTGCATACAGCAGAGGGCCAAGCTTTTCAGAGAAACCCCATTGAGTAACCATCTTACGAGCAATATCTGTTGCGCGCTCGATATCATTAGAAGCACCGGTTGATACTTTGTCAGCACCGTAGATAAGTTCTTCTGCTAAACGACCACCGTACAAGCTAGAAATCATTGATTCTAGGTGTTGGCGAGACATACTCACGCGGTCCTGCTCTGGAAGGTACATTGTTACACCCAACGCACGACCACGTGGAATGATAGACACTTTGTACACTGGATCGTGTTCAGGAACCAAGCGACCAACAATCGCGTGACCCGCTTCGTGGTATGCGGTTGACTCTTTCACTTCCTCAGACATCACCATTGAACGGCGCTCAGCACCCATCATGATTTTGTCTTTCGCCAGTTCAAACTCAACCATAGAAACGTTGCGCTTGTTACCGCGCGCAGCAAACAGGGCTGCTTCGTTAACTAAGTTTGCTAGGTCAGCACCAGAGAAGCCTGGAGTACCACGTGCGATGAGAGAAGGCTCTACATCACCCGCTAGAGGGACCTTACGCATGTGAACTTTTAGGATCTGTTCACGGCCACGTACATCTGGAAGACCAACTACCACTTGGCGGTCAAAACGACCAGGACGCAGTAACGCAGGGTCCAGCACATCCGGACGGTTAGTCGCAGCGATAACGATAATACCTTCGTTACCTTCGAAACCATCCATCTCAACGAGCATTTGGTTTAGTGTTTGTTCACGTTCATCATGACCACCACCAACACCTGCGCCACGTTGACGACCTACCGCATCGATCTCATCGATAAAGATGATACAAGGTGCGGCTTTCTTTGCTTGTTCAAACATGTCACGCACACGAGATGCACCAACACCAACGAACATTTCTACGAAATCAGAACCAGAGATAGTGAAGAATGGTACTTTCGCCTCACCGGCAATGGCTTTCGCTAGAAGCGTTTTACCCGTACCAGGAGGACCAACCATTAGAACACCCGTTGGAATCTTACCGCCCAGCTTTTGGAAGCGGCTTGGATCGCGTAGGTAGTCCACCAGCTCTTTCACGTCTTCTTTTGCTTCGTCACAACCTGCAACGTCAGCAAAAGTTGTCTTGATTTGTTCTTCGCTCATCATTCGAGCTTTGCTCTTACCAAAAGACATGGCGCCTTTACCCCCGCCGCCTTGCATTTGACGCATGAAGAAAATCCATACACCAATTAGTAAGATCATTGGGAACCAAGAGATGAAGATAGTACCCAGCAAGCTTTGCTCTTCTGGAGGCGTGCCTTGTACTTTCACGTTTTGGTTAATTAGGTCATCTAGAAGCTTTTGGTCATACACTGGCATGTAAGTGACCATTTTGGCACCGCCGCCACGACGAACAAAGCTAATTTCACCGTCTTTAAAAGTTGCTTCTTGAATCTGGCCTTGGCCAACTTCCTGTACAAACGTGGTGTAATCCACGGTTCTGCCATTGCTTTCTCCAGGGCCAAAGCTCTGGAATACCGACATCAATACGACGGCGATAACAAGCCACAGAATTAAATTTTTTGCCATGTCACTCAAGGTGTAAGCCTCTCGATAACTAATTGTAATTAAAGGTAGGGTACTACAGTTCATTAACTGTAGCTATAGTGTTAACACGCTCTCAAGAGAGCAAAATGGTTAACCTTTGTAACCAGTGGCTACGACGAAGACCTCTCGAGAGCGAGCTCGCGATGAGTCTGGTTTTCTAATTTTTACGGCTTTAAACATGTCTCGGACTTCTTTCACATACTGATCGAAGCCTTCCCCTTGGAAAACCTTTACGACAAAGCTACCATTAGGCGCTAGAACTTGTCGACACATATCTAAAGCTAATTCAACTAAATACATAGCGCGAGGTTGATCAACAGAATTGTTTCCCGCGATGTTAGGCGCCATATCAGACATTACTACGTCTACCATGGAAGGTTGGATCCTTTCTAGCAAAGCTTCCAATACTGCATCATCACGAAAGTCGCCTTGTAAAAAGCTAACGCCAGCAATCGGGTCCATAGGAAGCAAGTCACACGCAATGATCTGACCACTGTCCCCTACTATCTTAGCAGCATATTGAGACCATCCGCCCGGCGCAGCCCCCAAGTCGACGACTGTCATTCCAGGCTTTAACAATTTATCTTTCGTTTGAATCTCATCGATCTTGAAATAAGCACGTGAGCGGTAGCCTTTTTTTCGGGCTTCATTCGCGTATTTATCATCAAAGTGTTCTTTCAACCAACGACCAGAACTAGCCGAATGTTTTTGTTTACTCATTTTAATCCCAACAAGGCACAAATTGGAGCTATTGTTTTAATAGGCGCTACCTATTACTCAATAAATTATAGTCTTCAGCAATAGATGGCGTTAAAATAGCTTTTTTCAACCCTTATTTTAAAGAAAATTGGCCGCGTAATGAACCTAAGCACCAAACAAAAGCAGCACCTTAAAGGCCTAGCTCACAGTTTAAAACCTGTTGTGCTAATGGGCGCAAATGGACTTACAGAAGCCGTGCTAGCAGAAATTGAAATCGCTCTTAACCATCACGAACTTATCAAAGTAAAAGTTGCTTCGGAAGATCGTGAAACAAAACAGCTAATCATCGACGCTATCGTACGTGAGACGGGCGCTGAAAAAGTTCAGACTATTGGTAAAGTGCTTGTGCTATACCGCCAGTCTGAAGAGCGTAAAATCGAAATCCCTCGTAAGTAACTCTACTTACGTTGCTGAAGAAAAAAGGTCGCCTGAGGCGACCTTTTTGCGTTTTATCAGGGCAGTAATGCTACTCCAAACGACTTAGATATATTCTACTCGGTCAATTTCGAAGTCTTTCGCGCCACCCGGAGTTTGAATAGCAACTTCATCACCTTCCATCTTACCAATCAGGCCACGAGCAATAGGTGAGCTCACTGAAATGCGACCTGCTTTGATATCGGCTTCATCATCACCAACGATTTGGTACGTTTTTTCTTCTTCGGTGTCGATATCAATCAAGGTTACGGTTGAACCAAAAATAACTTTACCCGTGTTCTCCATCTTCGTTACATCAATAACTTGAGCAACTGACAGTTTGTATTCAATGTCACGGATTTGTGCTTCACAAATGCCCTGCTCTTCACGAGCGGCGTGATATTCAGCATTCTCTTTTAAATCACCTAGCTCACGAGCTTCAGCAATTGCCTCTGAGATCTGAGGACGTAGTTTAAGTAGACGATCGAGTTCTGCACGTAGCTTTTGCTCGCCACGTAGTGTCATTGGAACTTTTTCCATTTTATAACCTCAAGCCCAAATGGGTCTTTGGACAAAAAAAGCCCACCCTGTCATAGGACTGGGTAGTGCGCTTAAAGATGTATTTCGTTTAGTGTAAACAAACTCCCGGACGAAATCATCTTAATTCGAAAAGCAGCAAGACTATGCCTTTTCGGCATAATGATATAACTCACTTTTAGAGCGGTTCTAGGGCGAATCACCTTCTCAATTTATTGAAAAACAACACTGTTCATTACACCAAAAACCTCAAAAAAGATAAAAACTAATCAATGTCAGGTCAATGTCATTGCCAATAATTTCAATAAAAAACAGTAATTTAAATAAAAACAACGCACAATTGAACAGTGTTCATCAGTGAGATTTATATCATTTTACTAACTCATACGGAAACTTTAGCAGTAAAACATGTCCAGCGAGTTGTTAGATCAATGGCTTACAAGTGCGAACTATATCGCTCAATTAGCCAATTTTGGACCAACAACTTGTGAGAGATCACCTCTCCCCCATACAACAATGATTATGGACAGCTAACTAGGACAAATAAGATGAAAAAGACTCTAATTGCTCTTTCTGTATCTGCAGCAGCTATGGCAACTGGCGTAAACGCAGCTGAACTTTACAACCAAGACGGTACTTCTCTAGAAATGGGCGGCCGTGCTGAAGCACGTCTATCTATGAAAGATGGCGACGCTCAAGACAAATCTCGCATCCGTCTAAACTTCCTTGGTAAACAAGAAATCAATGACAACCTATACGGTGTTGGTTTCTGGGAAGGTGAATTTGAGACTGCTCAAAACGGTACTGTAGACGGCGACGACAAGAGCGATCTAGAAACTCGTCTTGCTTACGCTGGTCTTGGCGGTGCTTACGGTGAGTTCGCATACGGTAAAACTGAAGGTGCACTAGGCGTTATCACTGACTTCACAGATATCATGGCTTACCACGGTAACTCTGCAGCAGACAAACTAGCTGTATCAGACCGTACAGACAACATGATGGCTTACAAAGGCCAGTTTGAAAACCTAAGCGTAAAAGCAAGCTACCGCTTCGCTGATCGTATGGAAAACGAAAACACTGGTGAGTACTACGACAACAAACAAGACGGTTACTCTCTATCTGCAATCTACGCTCTAGCTGACACTGGTCTTGAGCTAGGTGCTGGTTACGCAGATCAAGACAAAGCTAACGAGTACATGCTAGCTGCATCTTACACAATGTCTGATCTTTACTTCGCTGGTGTATTCACTGACGGCGAGAAAATGGAAGATTCAAACAACAGTAACACAGTTGATTACACTGGTTACGAGCTAGCGGGTGCTTACACTCTAGGCCAAACAGTATTTACAACATCATACAACAATGCAGAAACTAACAACGAAACTTCTGCAAACAACTTTGCTGTTGATGCTTCTTACTACTTCAAGCCTAACTTCCGTGGTTACATTTCTTACAACTTCAACCTGATTGATGCAGGTGACAAGTTTGGTTCAACTGACACTAGCAAAACAGTTGCAACTAAGATCGATGCTGAAGACGAGCTAGCTCTAGGTCTACGTTACGACTTCTAATTCCGGTCTTTGACTAGAATATCGAATGCCCGCTTTAAGCGGGCATTTTTTATACTTCATTTTAAGCAGCGCGCCTTTCTCTCGTGTCTCATTCATGAAGACATTTGAAGCATTTCTTTAGTTACCTAGCATATTGAAAGGACTTGCGTATACTCAATCACATAACTCACCTTAGAAAGTATCATTATGCGTTTACGTTGGCCCTTGCTCATATTCTCTTCATTACTTTCTGCTTTTTCACAAGCGTACCCTCATCAAGAGGTGTTGCCTGAAGGCGCCCGCATCAGTTTAGTTGCGGAAAAACTCAGTGAAAATGCTGAGCTTGACGGTGTTCATCCTACCGAACAACTGTTCCCACCAGCGAGTACATTAAAAATCGTCACCGCATTAGCCGCGAAGTTAGAACTGGGTGATAACTTCCGGTTTCGAACCAAGCTGGAAACATCGAACTCAGATGCAGTGATTTACTTTGTCGGCGACCCAACACTCCAAACCAACGACTTAAAATCACTTCTCACTCTAGCTAAGAAAAATGGCTTAAAACGGATTAACGGTGACCTATGGCTCGATAACAGCGCATTCACTGGTTATAACCGTGCGGTGGGCTGGCCGTGGGATATCTTGGGAGTTTGCTACAGCGCTCCGGCATCGACCATCACACTCAATAACAACTGTGTACAAGCCTCTATCTATACACAAAAAGATGGTGGAACGCGGGTCTACGTACCAGAGCATCAACCTATTCGTGTCACAAGTACCGTAGAAACAGTTTCTAAAACCATTAAGAAAAGTCGTCATTGTGACTTAGGTTTAGTTGCAAATCCCGATAACAACTACAAGCTAACAGGGTGCTTGGTTGAAAGAGACAAACCATTGCCACTGAAATTTGCGGTTCAAGACCCTGAGCGTTACACCAGTCAAAGGTTGGCGACTTTGCTCAAGGAGCTCAACATTGGGGTATCAGGAAAGATTAGGGTCGGTACGGCGCCAGAAAAGCAGCGAAAGCTCATCGCAATGCATCAATCAAAGGCCTTACCAGACATTCTTGAAGATATGCTCAAAAACTCTGACAACTTGATTGCCGACACATTAACCAAAACACTTGGTGCTAAATTTTTCGTTCAGCCAGGCAGTTTTACTAACGGTACAGAAGCGATCAAGCAGATCATTTTCGCCAACACTGGTATTGATATTCGTAATGCGCGCCTAGAAGACGGCTCAGGACTTTCGCGAAATAACCGGATCTCCGCGACCAAGATGGCTGAAATGCTGCGCTATATTTGGAAGCATGAAAACGAACTCAAATTGATTGCCATCATGCCGAAATCAGGTGAATCCGGCACATTAAAGTACCGACAAAGTATGCGAAAACTTCCAATTAAAGGACAGCTGATCGCGAAAAGTGGCTCTATCTACGGGACTTACAATATGGCTGGATATGGCTTGGATAAAAATGGTCAACCTAACACCATTTTTGTTCAGTTTGTTTCAGACTACTTCCCAGAAAAACGGGACGACAACACACCTGTCATCGCCCCGATTACACATTTTGAGCAGCTTTTTTACAATGACATTGTGAACTTTAGTCAGGCAATACCTAAGAAATAGTTCACCACGTTAAAGTAAATCCACATTCCTGAAATATCGACGATAGACGCAAGAACTGGACTCACCAATACGGCTGGGTCCAACTTGCAAGCTCGTGCAATAATTGGCAACAGCCCGCCCAATGTTGTAGAAATGGTGACTTGAATGAACAGCGCAACTGCTATTGCCAGTGCGATATCGGTCAGTTCAAAGCCTCCTGTTGATTGTCCTGCACTAAATAACATAATGCGTCCAATCATCACGATAGCGATCGCTAGCGCAATAAATAGAGCGACTCGGCTCTCTTTCCACAAAACTTCTAACCATTGGCGTTTTTTTAACTCTCCAGTAGCAAGAGCACGAATCACCAAAGTTGCTGCTTGTGTTCCTGTGTTACCACCAGCAGCTGCAATCACTGGCATGTACACTGCAAGTAAAACAAGCTGACTAAGGGTGTCCTCATACTGAGCGATGATCAAGCCTGACACTATCCCTAAAAGAGCCAGCGCAATGATCCATCCAATACGCTGTTTTACATGCCCTAAAACACTAGTTGATAAATAACCATCGGGTGTATCAACTTCAGACATATGCAGACCCAGTTGGTGAGCATAATGACGTGCGCGTTTGTCATGACCTGCTTGCTCAAGTTGAGCAATAAGACTATTCACATAGCCGACAGAGCAATGCTGTAAAATACCTACAGCCTCATCAATCGGCATAACCGTAAGCAAATGGACTTGTTGCTCTTGCTCGTACTGCAAGAATGCATTGCGAGCTGCACCAATTTCTACTTCAGAAAAGTTTGGTGTTGTTTCAATAAAAGTGTTGTTCATTACCGTCATGGCGAATCTCCCGATTGGCATTGGTAACGACCATCGACAAAGCATGAAAAAGCCACTCTCGCACGCTAAAAGTCAGACAACAATTAAGATGCACAGAGAAAACCAATGCGAATGCACTGTCTATTCAGAATGTATGAAGGAAATAACGAGAAGAAAGTTAGAAAAGATGCCTCACCACTTAGGTAAGGCGGAGATCGCCAATACCGAAGCGGGTTATTTCGCTCCCTTAATCTTACTCACCCAACGACTGGGAGGATGGTCGGTATTGTTCATGTAAATCTCCGATAGCGCTGCCATTATTGGCAGCGCAAGTATAGTAGCAAAGTTCATCAGGTATGGAAGTTTTACTTTGCCGTTTTTGCTAAATTTTCATACAAAAAAAGCGCCCTTCAGACGCTTTCATTTGCAGTCATTATGAATTACTGAATAGTAATACGAGCAAATTTACGTTTGCCGACTTGGAACACGTAAGTACCCGCTTCTGGAGCAAATTTGCTGTCCGCAATTTTTTCACCATCAATCTTCACAGCGCCCTGCTTAACCATGCGCATCGCATCTGACGATGATGGACATAAGCCTGCTTCTTTCAACAGATTACTCACTGGGCGACCTGCGTCAAAGTCAAACTCTGGCATTTCATCAGGAATTTGGTTCTTCGCAAAACGGTTTACGAATTCTTGCTCTGCTGCATCGGCATCGGCTTCACTGTGGAAACGAGCAATAATTTCTTTTGCTAGCAATACTTTGATGTCACGAGGGTTTTTGCCCGCTTCTACATCAGCTTTGAATTGAGCAATCTCTTCCAGAGGACGGAAAGAGAGCAGCTCGTAGTAGCTCCACATTAGGTCATCAGAAATAGACATGATTTTACCAAACATTTCGCTTGGCGCTTCGCTGATACCGATGTAGTTGTTTGCTGACTTAGACATCTTCTTCTCGCCATCAAGGCCCACTAGAAGCGGCATCATCAGTACAACCTGAGGTTTTTGACCGTGAGACTTTTGCAGTTCACGACCCATTAGAAGGTTGAACTTCTGGTCTGTACCACCTAATTCAACATCCGTTTCCATTGCTACTGAGTCCCAGCCTTGTAGAAGTGGGTACATGAACTCATGAATAGCAATTGGCTGACCACCCGCGTAACGCTTTTTAAAGTCGTCACGCTCTAGCATACGAGCAACGGTTTGGTTTGCCGCAAGGCGAATCATACCTTCTGCGCCCAGTTCAGACAGCCACTCAGAGTTAAACTGAATTTTAGTCTTTGCAGGATCGAGAATTTTGAACACTTGCTCTTTGTACGTTTCAGCGTTACGCAATACGTCTTCACGACTTAGCGGTGGACGAGTTGTGTTTTTACCTGTTGGGTCACCAACCATTGCAGTGAAGTCACCGATTAGGAACGTCACTTCATGACCTAGTTCTTGGAACAAGCGAAGCTTATTGAAAATAACCGTATGGCCTAGGTGAATGTCAGGTGCTGTTGGATCAGCGCCCAATTTAATACGTAGAGGACGGTCTTCTTTTAGTTTTGCGATTAGCTCTTCTTCTGGAATCAGCTCTTCAACACCGCGCTTAATCTCGGCTAGTGCAGCTTCAATGCTCGCCATTCTTGTTCACTCCCACAGATTTGGCAAAAATATAATAGCTGAACATATTACTTGAATAGCGATGCATTTTGAAACACGTTAGACTAGGTAGTTGTCACTTTTTCCGTTTAATTTAGCAATCAAGTACCTCATGCATTCGATTTTTGTCCGACTTCCACTCTTGCACAAAGTATTGATCGGTTTTTTTAGTGCGCTGATTATCTTCGCGCTCTTCTTTTTACCTGATCCGCAAGACCTAGACCCGCAGCAGAGCCGATTAAAAGTTGGTCAACATTATCCTGTGCCAGTTTCCCTCGAACTCAGTGCACTAAATAGTTCATCGCCTGCGGTTCCCGCCGTGCTGCGCTGGGAGACATACAAGGTAAAAAATGGCGAGAGTGCTGCCATCTTATTTAGTCGCGTAGGGCTTTCTGCTCGTCTATTACATGAACTGGTGTCATCAGACAAAGAAGTGGAAAAACAGTTAACTCGGCTTCGACCTGGTGACCGATTGCAATTTGGTTTTGACGAAAATAGCGACTTGGTGCAGCTAAGAAGAACACTAAGCGCGTTCGAGACTTTTCGTATCACATTAAAAGACGGCAAGTACGTTTCTGAAGTTGATAAAAAAGAAGTCGACTTCCAGTACAACTACGCTGAAGCCACCATCAAATCAAACTTTTGGAATGCAGGAATATCTTCTGGATTAAATGGTAACCAAATCATGGAACTGGCTGGCATATTTGGTTGGGACATCGACTTTGCTTTAGATATTCGTAAAAACGACAGCTTCCGAGTACTTTACCAAGAGGAAGTGGTAGAAGGTGAAGTAATCGGCCGTGGAAAAATCATTGCTGCGATCTTTAAAAACCAAGGCGATACCTTTACCGCAATATTGGATCAGAAAAGTGGCAAGTATTACGACGAAAATGGGCGTGCAATGAAAAAAGCATTCTTACGCGCGCCGTTGGATTTCCGTCGAGTTTCGTCTAATTTCAACCCACGCCGCTTACATCCAGTGACGGGACGCGTTCGTCCTCATAGAGGCACGGACTATGCGGCACCGGTGGGTACCCCGATTTGGGCGGCTGGTGATGGCGTCGTTCAAAAATCGTCTTACAACAAATTTAATGGTAACTACGTTTTCATTAAACATAGTAATACTTACATTACCAAGTACCTGCACTTAACCAAACGTACTGTACGAGCTGGTCAACGCGTTAAGCAAGGCCAAACCATCGGTACGCTTGGCGGAACTGGCCGTGTAACTGGCCCTCACCTGCACTATGAGTTCCTTGTGAATGGTGTCCATAAAAACCCGCGCACGGTGAATTTGCCACAATCTAAATCCCTGACAGGCAAAGCGAGACAAACTTTCATGGCAAACGCGAAAGTTAGCATGGACAAGCTTGAACGCTACAGCAAACTGTTAGCAATGAAGTAAGGCAAGGTATTGAAAAGGGCAGCTTCGCTGCCCTTTTTGTTTTGTCGATATCATCACGATAAAGCTTACTGTTCGGAGTAATGCTCTCTCCCGAGCATAAGCAAACACGGTGTCAGAACTAACGTTAGCAAAGTCGCAAATGCCAAACCACCCGCGACAGCGGTCGCAAGCTGAGACCACCATTGAGTGCTTGGTGCGCCAAACTCCACTTTCTGATTAACTAAGTCGATGTTCATTTCTAACACCATTGGCAATAAGCCTAATATGGTGGTCACCGTCGTGAGTAAAACGGGTCTTAAACGCTGCACACCCGTACGCAAAATAGCCTCAGATTTTTCTAAGCCACGTTTACGCATCTGATTATAAGTATCGATTAAAACAATATTGTTGTTTACCACGATACCAGCCAACGCAATCACTCCAATTCCCGACATAATGATGCCAAATGGCTTTTGGAAAATAAGTAACCCAGCGAAGACACCAACGGTAGAAAACAGCACCGCACTAAGGATTAAGAAAGCTTGATAAAAGCTATTAAACTGCGTAATTAAAATCAAAGCCATCACACCAAGCGCGACAATAAAAGCATTTTGCAAGAATGCTGATGAGTTTTCCTGCTCTTCATTTTGACCCCGAATCTTATATTCAATACCTTCCGGTAAGTCGAGCTGTTCCATTCCAGCGGCAATCTTAGGTAACTCAAGCGCCAAATTATAACCTTCCACCATATCCGCTTTAATATTGATAACTCGATGACCGTCGACCCGACGAATAGTGTCTTGCTTATGATCTGGTTTGATTTGAGCAAAATTCGTAATCGGTACCAGACCAGCTGCCGTTTTCACTCTCAGTTGATCAAATCGACCTATGTCGCGCTTATCTTGCGGATAGCGCACCAAAATATCGACTTCTTCATCCGCATCATCAGGCAAATAATCGCCTATTTTCAAGCCGTTCGTAACAAACTGGACGGTATTCCCGACTAAGGTAGCATCCGCTGCAAAGCGAGAGGCGTCATCTCGCTGGATATCAATTTGCCAATCAATCCCTTCCTTATTAGTGGTATCACTCAAGTTGGTCAGTGCAGGATTACCATCAGCCCAATGTCGTACTTTTTTGGCCGCTTCATCTAACGCACTAACACTCAAGTTTCGTGATGATACTTCAATCACGAGATCATGCTCGACAGGCGGTCCTGCGTCCGGGAATTTATACTCAAGTTCAACACCATAAAAGCGGTCTGTCGTCTCTTTTAGTTCCTCAATAATGGTTTTCACTTTGCGTCGATACTGCCAATCCACAGGCGTTATTTGAATCTGGCCAATCTCGTCCCCATTATCGCTCGATCCTGTGCGCGTGTAGACACTTTCAAACTCGTCATGACCGAGCATCACCTTCTCGATTTCGCGCATAACAACATCTTTTTCGTGAATAGACAAGTCACCATAAGAACGAACTTTAACGGTAAAAAAGGCAGGGTCCACTTCAGGGAAAAACTCTGCACCCAAGCCAGCTTTGTTGTAAGTGAAGCCGACACCTGCCGCTAGCAGTATCGCGCTGAGTAAGACTTTCCATGGATGACGAATCGCTACCGACAGAGTCTGGTAATAAAGCTTGGTAATGCCTGTCGCTTTTTCAAAGTTGCCGTTATGCAGCTCCACCATTTCTCGCTGAGCTTTCTGATTGACTACTTGAGGCTTGCCAATGATCCCACCGATGACAGGAACGAACAATAAAGCCATCATCAGCGAAGCGGCCAAGGTAGCAATTAAAGTAAGTGGTAAGTACTTCATGAACTCACCAGTGATGTCTGGCCAGAAAAGTAACGGAGCAAACGCAGCCAATGTGGTTGCTGTGGATGCGGTAATCGGCCAGGCCATTCGCTTTGCTGCATCTCGATAGGCTTCTTTACGTGGCGTTCCTTCTTGCATGCGCCGATCTGCAAACTCTGTCACCACAATGGCACCATCCACCAACATGCCTACCGCCATAATTAAAGCAAACAGTACGACGATATTGACCGTCAGCCCAAATACCGATAACACCAACAACCCAGTCAAGAACGATCCTGGAATAGAAATCCCCACGAGAAGCGCGGTCCTAACCCCCAATATGGCAATAATGACGATAACTACGAGGATAATTGCGGATAAGATATTGTTTTGTAGATCACTGAGCATCAATTTGACATCGTCGGATTGATCCCAAGTGTATTTAACTTGCAAATTGTCGGGCCACTCGGCGCGCTTCTGTCCCTGAGCCAGTACTTCTTTTACCAGCTCAACCGTTTCAATGATGTTTTCCCCTGCCCGTTTTTTTACGTCCAAAACGATGGCAGATTCGCCATCTAAACGAGCAAAACTTTCAGGATCGCGAAATGCACGTCGTACTGTCGCCACATCGCCAAAAGTGATCACCTCTTTGCCATTCACCTTGATCGGTAGTTCAAGCACATCTTTCAGTGAATCAAAAACCGATGGGACTTTTACCGAAAAGCGTCCATACCCTGTATCGACAAACCCCGCTGCCACAACTCGGTTATTCAAGGCAATTAAATTATAGATATCCGCTTGATCGAGACCGTAGCTTTCCATCAATAGCGGATCGACAACTATCTCCACGATGTCTTCGCGATCTCCTGCGATTTCAACCTCAAGAACCTGACGGAAACTTTCCAAACGATCACGTAACGTTCTGGCAATCTGAACAATGGTTCGCTCTGGTACGGTGCCATAGAGCACAACAGTCAAAACAGGCTCTTCAGATGCAAACGTGACTTCGTTTACCGTCGGCTCATCACTGTCCTCTGGTAACTTTGGCTTCGCAAGATCAACCGCATCACGCACATCTGCCATCGCTTTATCAAGATCCACTCCGACACTAAATTCCAGCGTCACCGAAGCATGACCTTCTGATGCCACAGAGGTCATCTCTTTTACGCCTTCAATTGAACGCAGCTCTTGCTCTATTGGACGAACCAATAAACGCTCGGCATCGACAGGAGAAATGCCTTGATGCCCAACAGAAACGTAGATAATAGGAATGGTAATATCTGGACTCGATTCCTTGGGGATAGTGACGTAAGTAATGACACCGGCAATTAAGATCATCACCAGTAATGTCAGCATGGTGCGAGCGCGGGATAACGCAGCATCAATCAGAGTGTACATAAGTGCTCCTTACTGCTCACTAGCCGCTTCAATAACTACGTCATCAACTTTATTGGCCAGTACTTGATCACCATCTCGCACAAAACCTTGTCCCAGCACGATAATGTCTACACGCTCTCCTAACCCAGAGAGCCACACACCATCATCCTCGGCCTTAACGAGTTGAATTGGAACAAACTCAACATGCTCATTACGCAGTGTCTTGACACCTAAGTTACCTTCTTCATCGAGTGCTAACATGGCAGCCGTAATCTTTACTGCCAACACTTCACTCAAAGGCAGCTGTACTTCTGCGCTCATACCAGCAGGAATTCTTGCGTCTTGATTATCAATTTCGATTTCAATTGGAAATGTATTAGTAGAAGCAGAAGAAACACGTCCAATGTAGCGCACACGACCTTGATGATGCTGTTGGTTAATGGTTCTTACGTCGGCTTCTAGGCCTTCCTTAAGGTATTGTATATGCCGTTCACTGACATCGGCTTCAATCACTAAAGTATCCAAATCAATGACCGTCGCAATAGGATCGCCAATCCCGACAAAATCACCTAACTCAACAAAGTGGTGATCTACGATGCCATCAAATGGCGCTTTAACCTCAGTATTTCTTAAAGCCGTTTGCACGTTACTCAAATTCGCACGTGCATCTACCAACGCTGCTTGCGCTGTCGCAAACGCAACCTCACCTTGCAGTCCTCGACTTTTTAGCGATTTAGCTGCATTAAACTCTTTTTCTTTAACCAACAGCATCGCCTGGGCCCGTTTAAGTTGAATGCCAAGGTCGCGCTTATCGATGTTTGCGATCACTTGTCCCTGTTTGACCGCTTGGCCTTTCTTTATGTTAAGACTGACTATTTTACCGGCAACTTCGGCGCCAAGACGCGCTTGACGATTGGGCGCTGTTCGTCCATACAATTCAATGGTTTTACTGGTAGGTTCGGCAAGAAAAGTATCAAACATCACCTTTGCAAGTGGTGTCGTGTTCGTGGATGTTGAAGAGTTAGGATGATCATCTTGTGCTTTGAGTTGGCCGATGGTTAGCCATGCAACAAGAAGTAAGACGAGGATAAGAGATACTAGCCAAGGGCGCTCGACAATTCGGCGTCCAAAAGAAAGTCCAGACATATAAAGTCCTTTTTATTATTTCTCTGCATATCTGCGAGCGTGTGCTTTACGTGACATCCTTCTACATAAAGCACAGGCAGCCATTAGCTGCCTGTTAGGTGTTAATTACACACTGAACGATGCACCACAACCACATGTTGTCGTTGCATTGGGGTTATTTACGAAGAAGCGCGCTCCTTCCAACCCTTCTGTGTAGTCAACAATACCGCCAACGAGATATTGCAGACTCATAGGGTCTACAACCAGTGTTACACCACTGTTTACGATTGTCGTATCGCCTTCGTTTACATTTTCATCAAAAGTAAAGCCGTATTGGAAGCCGCTGCAGCCGCCGCCAGTAATGTATACGCGCAGTTTCAATGCTGGGTTTTCTTCTTCAGCAATCAATGCTTTAACGCGAGATGCTGCTGCGTCAGAAAAAGATAATGGTACGTTTACTTCGCTCACGAAGACCTCTCTCACTCGTGTAATGCGTCAAGCCTGAAGCAAGACGTCAAATTTGTGCTAATTGAGACGATTATCCAATACCTGACAAACTCGTTCAAGTATTCGCCGCCGATTCTTTATAACAGATGCGGATATATAAGATTACACTGCGAAACAACACATAAATTAAGCAAAACGTTTCTAACTTGATTATAGCTAGGTACAATGCGCTCCACTTGGTCCGAGCAATCAAAAGAGGATAACCCCATGACCAAATCATCAGAGCTGTATCAAAAAGCTCAGCAAACCATCCCTGGCGGTGTCAATTCACCAGTTCGTGCATTCAACGGCGTTGGCGGTTCTCCGCTATTTATCGAACGAGCAGACGGTCCACTGATTTTTGATGCCGATGGTAAAGCGTATATTGATTACGTTGGCTCTTGGGGTCCAATGATTCTTGGCCACAACCACGCAGTTATCCGCGAAGCAGTAATTGATGCAGCGCAACGCGGTCTTAGCTTCGGTGCGCCAACAGAACTTGAAATCGCGATGGCAGAATTAGTTTCTGAGCTTGTTCCATCAATGGAGCAAATCCGCATGGTAAGTTCTGGTACTGAAGCTACGATGAGCGCGATTCGCCTTGCACGTGGCTTCACCGGTCGCGACAAGATCATGAAATTTGAAGGTTGTTACCACGGCCATGCTGACAGCTTGCTAGTAAAAGCAGGTTCTGGTGCACTAACTCTAGGCCAACCAAGCTCTCCTGGCGTTCCTGCAGATTTTGCTAAGCACACGCTAACAGCAACATTCAACGACCTAGATTCTGTACGCGAGCTATTTGCTGCTAACAAAGGCGAAATTGCTTGTATCATCGTTGAGCCAGTAGCAGGCAACATGAACTGTATTCCACCAGTGGAAGGCTTCCACGAAGGGCTACGTGAAATCTGTGATCAAGAAGGCACGCTACTAATTTTTGATGAAGTAATGACAGGCTTCCGTGTTGCTCTAGGCGGCGCGCAAGCACACTACAACATCAAACCCGACCTAACGACACTGGGTAAAGTGATTGGTGGCGGTATGCCAGTAGGTGCTTTCGGTGGCCGTAAAGAAGTGATGCAATACGTTGCACCTACAGGCCCAGTTTACCAAGCTGGTACCCTTTCCGGTAACCCTGTCGCAATGGCAGCAGGCTACGCATGTTTGAACCTTCTAAAAGAAGAAGGCAACGAAAAGCGCCTAGCTTCTAAAACGAAACAACTTGCTGAAGGTTTTAAGTCTCTAGCAGAAAAACACGGTATTCCGCTAGTTGTTAACCAAGTGGGCGGTATGTTCGGCTTCTTCTTCACTGACCAAGAAAAAGTAACTTGCTACGAAGACGTAACGAAGTGCGATGTAGAACGCTTCAAGCGTTTCTTCCACTTAATGCTAAAACACGGTGTCTACCTTGCGCCATCTGCGTTTGAAGCGAGCTTTACTTCACTCGCTCATGGTTCAAAAGAGATTGATGCCACACTAGAAGCGGCTGACCGCTGTTTTGCTGTTCTTGCAGAAGAAGCGAAATAATCGCTAAAAACGGCGATAACGCATTTAGAAAAGGACCGTAACGGTCCTTTTTTATTGCCAATTCAAAATAACCAATATCGCTAATACCCCAACGACAATGCCAAACCACGGTATTCGCTTAGCTTTTTTCTCGGTTTGACACTTTTTATCACCGTTGCAACAACCCATAGCTCATCTCTTGATTGATAACCGACTGATTTGTAGTCATTATAGCAAGGTACATCGCCCTGCTCTAATTCGGCATTGTCATAAGCTTGAAAGAGTTAAGAGTGCAAAGTAATAAAGGTTACACGCCATCATTGAAGGCATAAACCGTAAACGTCACCTGTAAGTTGGACTAATACCATGCCAAATAATGTAAAAATAACGTCGAGTCACCGAGTACTAATGGTTGCTTTACTCGCCGCTGCTTTTGCTTGCTACTTATTGGTTGAGCCATATATCAATTCCATTGTGATGGCTTTTATCATTTCTTTGCTCATGTTTCCGATACACGAATGGTTTGAGCAGAAAATTCCCAAGCACCCCAATATGGCGGCACTGCTGTCATGTGTCGTCTTGACATTTATTATTGTTATCCCGCTTTTATTTGTGTTTGCCGCCATTGTTCAGCAAGGCTCTGTTTTCTCACAAAATACATATAATTGGGTTACCAATGGTGGTATCCAAGATATATTCCAGCATCCTTTCGTTATCAAAGGCTTAGCGATTGTTAATGAGTACTTACCTTTTGATAAAATCGAGCCCAAAGCCATTGCTGAGAAAATTGGTCAATTTGCCACATCGTTTGGCTCTAACTTAGTTGCTATCAGCGCAAAGATTTTAGGAGACGCAACCAACTTCCTAATGAACTTCTTCCTGATGCTGTTTGTGCTGTTTTTTCTGCTTCGTGACCACGACAAAATTATCTCTGCGATTCGTCATATCCTGCCACTCTCACGTAGCCAAGAAGACCGCATATTGACAGAGATAGAGCAAGTTTCTAAATCAGCCGTAATGGGCTCATTCATGACAGCGATTGCTCAAGGTTTGGCTGGCGGTATCGGTATGTGGCTCGCCGGTTTCCCTGGGTTATTTTGGGGAACAATGATGGGCTTTGCATCATTCATTCCAGTGGTAGGAACCGCGCTAATCTGGATTCCTGCAGCAGCGTACTTGTTCTTAACAGGCGATATGACTTGGGCTATCTTCTTGACGGTGTGGAGTGTAGTTATCGTTGGCTCTATAGATAACCTATTACGTCCGTTGCTAATGCAAGGCAGCGCCGGCATGAATACCCTTATGATTTTCTTCTCATTACTGGGTGGTCTGCATCTGTTTGGTTTGATTGGTCTTATCTACGGCCCACTTATTTTTGCCGTGACCATGGTACTGTTTAATATCTACGAGGAAGAATTCAAAGACTTCCTTAACCAACAAGACAACAGCTAGTCACCGCTTAATCACTTCAAGCTTGGGGCAGATTGTGCGAAAATCTGCCCCAAATTATTTCTGATGAACCAAATTTATGTCTGCTTATATCGCTCCTAGCCAAATAGCTCAGCGCCAACTTGAATACTTCAACGGAAAACACGTTTTAGTCGCTGGTGAAGTTGAAGACCTATTTCCTCTTGAGTTAGTGGCTCATTGTGAGTCTGTTGAAGTGTTTACTTCCAACTATAGCTACTACCGCCAAATTCAAACCTCTGACAAAGTGAAAAGTCATTTTGGCTCTGTGTTTGATGCCGAAACAAAAGCAGACATGGTCCTTTTATACTGGCCAAAAGCAAAAGCCGAAGCAGAATACTTGCTGGCGATGTTGATGGCGAAACTGGGCATTAACACCGAAATCGTCATCGTTGGTGAAAACCGCTCCGGCATCAAGAGCATCGAGAAGATGTTCCAAGAATACGGCCCTGTGAACAAGTACGACTCTGCTCGTCGCTGCTCATTTTACTGGGGTAATTGCCTCAATGAACCAAAACCTTTCAACCAAGCAGATTGGTTTAAGTCTTACACTGTTACACTCGGTGAGCAGTCGCTAGCGGTTAAGAGCCTACCTGGCGTATTCAGCCATGGCGAGTTCGACTTAGGTAGCCGATTGCTGCTTGAAACCTTACCTAAGCTGTCGGGCAAAGTGCTCGACTTTGGTTGTGGTGCAGGTGTACTCGGTGCGTTTATGGCGAAAGCGAATCCAGAGATCGCGATTGAGATGTGTGACATTAATGCTTATGCGATCACTTCTAGCCAAGCCACATTAGAAGCGAATGGTTTATCCGGACGCGTATTTGCATCAGATATATACTCGGATACCGCAAAAGACTACCGCTTTATCGTCAGCAACCCGCCATTCCACAGTGGTTTAGACACAAATTACAACGCAGCGGAAACCTTGTTGGGTCAGGCACCACAATATCTAACCAAAGATGGCGAAATGGTGATTGTCGCGAATAGCTTCTTAAAATACCCACCAATTATCGAGCGGGCGTTTAATAATTGCGAGACGCTAAATAAGACCAATAAATTTTCTATCTACTACGCGAAAAAATCATAACTTCCCCCGCGCAGGCATAAACCTGCGCGATTTTTTCTCATAAATTCAACACTCATAAGAAAAACTGCGTCACCCTGCACGCTTTACAACTAACTTTCTTGTCAAAGAAAAAAAACTCGTTAATTTTGTTAATTCTATCTAGTTGAACATCTTATCCGTTTTTAACGAGAACCTCGGCAGCGAAGTATGTTTTAGAACTGCCCATTATGAGTTGTAATCTTATCCATGTTTAAATTCTACAAAAAACAGAAATTTAAGCGCCTTCAGAGTACACTGATGACCGCATTTCTGGTGCTCAGTATCACACCTCTTACCATTACTGCGATCTTTTTCTTGCAGTCCCACAGTAAAGATCTGCAAGAACAAAGCACCTCGCACTTACTGTCTGTTCGAGATACAAAACAGCAGCAAATCATCGACTACTTTGAGGCACGAGAAACCGAAGTCATGGGCTTTGTGCGCTCAGAGCTGGCTTACGCCAGTGGTGGCCGATTCTATGGTCTCGTCAATGCCTTTAGTCGTTTAGGCAATGATATTGAAGAGTCTCGTAAAAACGCCCAACAGCGCTACATCGAGGGCAGCGGAGACCAAATCAAAACCTCAACGTTACCCGAGTCATCCAACTATGTAGGAAGTGAACGTTACCGACTTTTACATAAACGCTATCATTGGGCCTACTTAGAGCTCCTCAAGCGCTCTGATTTTAATGACATTTTGCTGGTCGACATCAATGGTAACGTCACCTACTCGATCAACAAAGACGATAACTACGGAACGAACTTGTTATCAGGCCCCTACAAAGACTCGGCACTTGGCAAAACTTTCAAGCGTCTCGCCGATGATGTGACTGAACGTCGAAAAGTAAACGAAGACTACACTCCTGTGATTGTGTCTGACTTCGAGCTGGAAGGGGGGAAATCAGTCGCTTGGCTAGGTGCACCAATTGTTCAGCAAGGTTATCTACACAGCTATGCCATGTTCCGCTTGCCAAATAATGGCATCACTAAGTTAGCCGCAGACGCCAACCGAGAGTCATCAATTAACACCTTGCTGGTTGGAAATGATCACCAACCTCGCACAATTAACACGAAACAAGACGACATTAAGAACAGTTTAGAAGTGATCGATAAAGCACTCTCTGGTGCATTTGGTGTCGGCACTTACACAAACGGTTTAGGTGAAGAGATCATCGCGGCTTATGCACCGATTGAAACTCGTGGTGTGATTTGGGCGCTCGTCGTACAGTTACCAGAAAACGAAGCTTTCGCTCGTATCCATCAACTCGAAAAACTATTCGTTATCGCTATGTTGATCGCCATTATCCTTGTGGTGATCGCTTCTCACTATTTATCAAACTTTATCACTTCTCCGTTGCTGAAATTGACTTGGGTTGCCGAAAAGGTCTCTGCAGGGGATCTTGATGACACGTCTTTTAATACGGTTCGTAAAGATGAAATTGGTCGGCTTGCGTTAAGCTTTGAACGAATGCAACGCTCTATTCGAGAGAAGATTCAAACCATTAAGAAGCAAAATGAAGAACTAGAAAGCAACATACAGATCATTCAAAAACAGAATGAAGAACTGCAATTGGCCGATAAATTAAAAGATGAATTCTTAGCCACGACTTCTCATGAACTTCGTACACCGTTACACGGCATGGTCGGGATTGCTGAAACCTTAGCGTCCGGCGCCAATGGTGCGATCCCCGCTAGCCAGAAATATCAGCTTGATATCATCATTAAAAGTGGTCAGCGTCTCGCTAATCTAGTCGATGACTTGTTGGATTATCATAAAATGCGTTATGGAAGCATGGATATCCAGAAATCAGCAGTGAGTTTGGGCAGTGCAACACGATTGGTTTTAGAGCTTTCTAGCCATTTACTCGGAAGTAAAACCATCCGCATCATCAACCAAGTCCCAGCGGATTTAAAAGCAGTATCAGCTGACCCGCAACGCCTTGAACAAGTGCTATATAACCTGATTGGCAATGCGATTAAATACACCTCAGAAGGTAAAATTGTTATCTCCGCTAATGTGGTAGATGATCATGTACGCGTACAAGTCGTGGATACTGGACAAGGAATTCCCGCAGAACAACTTGAGCATATTTTTGAACCACTTATCCAAGCAGGGCAAGACGCGAGCCGTTATCGTCAAGGTGCAGGGCTTGGGCTCTCCATTAGCCGGCAATTGATCGAATTAATGGGAGGCTCGTTATACGTCAGTAGCCAACCAATGGTCGGAACTACCTTCAGTTTCACTTTACCGCTCGCCAGTGAAGAAGAAATCCAAGCAACCCAGACTCTAGCTGCGCACGGGCACTTCCAAATTCCTGAAGTTAATGTAGAGAACAGCGAAGACTTATCACTTCCAGAGAACCCAGACGGCCCGTTACTGTATGTTGCTGACGATGAACCAGTAAACTTACGCGTGCTTGAAAGCTTTTTACGTTTAGAGGGCTATCGTGTGCGTACCGTCTCCGATGGGCCAGAAACGTTAGCGCTCGTCGAGCAAGAGAAGCCGGAACTTCTGTTATTGGATATCATGATGCCAGGCATGAGCGGCTACCAAGTTTGTAGTGAACTACGTGAAACCTATGATCATGCCGAGTTGCCAATCATTATGCTCACCGCACTCAGTCAAACAGAAGATCGTGTAAGAGGTTTTGAAGCAGGAGCCAACGACTATTTATCGAAACCATTTAATAAACAAGAGTTGGCGGCACGTATCCAAGCGCATTTAACGGCAAGTAAAGCAGAAATGCGCCATATGGAAAACAAAGTGCTAGAGTCTGAACTTAGACAGCGAGCAGTCGTTGAAGCAAGCTTACTTGAGACTCAAGGTCGTTTGTTGGAACAGCTAGAATCGGCTCCTGAAGCTATCATCTGTCTACGTGAAGACAAGCGTATTCGCTTTGCTAACGAAGCTGCTTGTAAGCTATTCAAGCGCAGCTTAGAACAGCTAAAGCGCTCATCTGCTGATGAGCTGATTGCCCCTAAATATCTAACCGTCAAACAACCTCATTACTGTGGCAAGATTGATATCTATATTGAAGATATTCGTCAGAACATCGAAGCAGACATTCTTAAGCTCCCTGAAGGTTCAGGGTTAGATATCATGTACATCTTTAATGTCGGCGGTGGAGCCAGTGCCGCTCGCATACATAATCTAGAAACCGCCGTAGAAGTGCTTTCAAGTTATGCATTTGATGGTGACAAAGACCAATTGCAAAAGCTAAAAGAGCTTGGCGGAGAATTTACGCGCCTTGCAGACAAAGCACTCGGTAATAAAAAGGACAAGCAAGAACTTATGCGGGAAGTTCTAGTCGACGCAATGACACATGCTTTAGAGTATTGGGAATCTGTAACGGGTGAAAGTAAATTCGCATTTGCAGAGCAAAGTGGCTTGTGGCGCGTTTATCTAGACCGAAGTACTTTACAAACACGCACCTTAGATAAATACATGCGTATAGAAACATTACCCAAAACACCACGTTGGAGAACGGTGCTAAGCTCGATAGAGTTCATTCTCGAACACTGCAAAGAACAGAGCCCCGAGAGAGCATACATAGAAGCACAACGAGATAAACTACAGCGACTATTGACCAGCTAATATTTATCAAAAAAACTAGCCCAGCGTGCATGCTGGGCTTTTTTGTTATTCGAGTATTCCCTTCCTTGAGATAAAAGAGACCGCCTCTTCCTACCCCATTAACATATTTCCAATAACGAACATTCGGTTAGACAACGCTATCTATTGTTGGTCTTCAAAACGTACGACCTTATCCATTTAACTTGTCTTAACTAGGTAAGTTCGAGCAACCGAAAAAACTTCATTCATACAATAAAAAAAGGACAACAAACGGAAGAAAACTGTCGATAAAAAAGGCCATTTTTCAGATAACAAGCGGATTTTGACGAACTATTGATAGAGATTGCGAACTTAATCACAACAGAACGGCAGATTAATTTTTAGCTGATTAATTAACACCATTTCTGCATGTGAGCGAGATCTCCGAACCTAGAAAACAAGCAGGAAACGTATATTTAAAAAGGACCAGCAGGTTAGTAATCACCAACACTTATTATTAACAAGGATATAAACTGCGACGCATATCAACGTTTATTTTTTGGCCCAATGCTGGTTAAAATTAGCCAAAATAACGTTTATAACGGAGAGCTCAGAGATTTTAACGTTTTTAACGGGAATCAAGTTTGATTATTTTATGGATAAGGTGTTTTCTTACTCCTGCCTAAGGCCTACAGGCCACTCTTGGCGAAACTCAATGTTGTAATGAGTAAGGCATGTACAAGAGGTAGGTCTTAGAGAGTGTTTATCAATTGATGACATTCAATTCCATTTAGTGAAATGAAAGCAAATAGTAAGGAACAGCTATGCTTGCCAATATTAAAAAAACAGCACTAGCAACAGCAATTATTGCAACGGCTACTACAGGTTTTGCATCGGTAGCTACTGCGGCTGAACGCAGTGAACTGACTATCCACCCTAAAGAGTTTACAACTTTCGTTCGTAACTTTAACCCTTTCTTGGGTGCAACTAACCTGCACACAACAACCGACTTTATTTACGAGCCGCTCGTTGTTTTTAACGAAATGCACGGTAACACGCCTGTATTTCGTCTAGCAGAAAACTTTACCATGGCTGATGACCTGATGAGCGTAACCTTCGATATCCGTAAGGGCGTAAAATGGTCTGATGGCAAAGCGTTTACCGCTGATGATGTTGTTTACTCTTTCAACCTAGTTAAAGAGAAGCCAGAGCTAGACCAATCTGGTATCAACTCTTGGGTGACTGGCGTAGAAAAAGTTAACGACTACCAAGTTAAATTCCGTCTAAGCGAAGCAAACTCAAACGTTCCTTACGAAATTGCGAAAGTACCAGTCGTACCTAAGCACGTATGGAGCAAAGTAAAAGATCCAGCAACATTCACAAACGAAAATCCAGTAGGCAGTGGTCCATTTACTGAAATCGACACTTTCACACCGCAGCTATATATCCAGTGTGAGAACCCGAATTATTGGGATGCTGACAACCTAGATGTAGATTGTCTGCGTGTGCCACAAATCGCGAACAACGACCAATTCTTGGGCAAAATCGTTAACGGCGAAATGGACTGGACGTCTTCATTCGTACCAGACATCGACCGTACGTACGCTGCAGCAAGTCCGAATCACCACTACTGGTACCCACCAGCGGGTACTCAAGCATTTGTAGTGAACTTCAAAAACCCAGACGCTGCGAAAAACGAAGCACTAACTAACGTTGACTTCCGTCGTGCGTTCTCTATGGCGCTAGACCGTCAAACTATCATTGATATCGCTTTCTACGGCGGCGGTACAGTGAACGACTTCGCATCTGGCCTTGGCTACGCATTCGAAGCTTGGTCTGATGAAGAGACGCACAACAAGTACAAAGGCTACAACACATACAACGCGGAAGGTGCGAAAAAGCTTCTAGCTAAAGCTGGCTTCAAAGATGTAAACAAAGATGGCTTTGTGGATACACCATCTGGCAAGTCTTTCGAGCTTCTAATTCAATCACCAAACGGTTGGACTGACTTCAACAACACGGTACAACTAGCCGTTGAGCAACTAGCAGAAGTGGGCATTAAAGCTCGTGCTCGTACACCGGACTTCTCGGTATACAACCAAGCTATGCTAGAAGGTACTTACGACGTTGCTTACACCAACTACTTCCACGGTGCAGATCCACACTTGTACTGGGATAGTGGCTACAACTCGAAGCTACAAGCTGGTGACGGCATGCCTCGCTTTGCAATGCACTTCTACAAGAACGATAAGCTAGACGGTCTTCTTAACAGCTTCTACAAGACAGCAGATAAGCAAGAACAGCTAGAGATCGCTCATGGCATTCAGAAGATCATTGCTCAGGACCAAGTAACTATTCCTGTGCTATCTGGCGCGTACATGTACCAATACAACACAACTCGCTTCACTGGTTGGTGGAACGAAGAAAACCCTAAGGGCCGTCCAAACATTTGGGCAGGTATCCCAGAGCGTCTACTTCACGTACTGGACCTAAAACCAGTTAAATAAGTAGAAGTTCATTTCAAGCGGCATGCATCCCGTGTGCCGCCTATAAAAATCCCTTGTTAACGAAACCAATATGTGGCGCTCGTCGTCAGGGGATTTTTCGCTCTAAATTTCGCTAGGAGCGACCTGAAACCAGAAACAGGGAAAAAATCTGGGTGAGTAAGGTGTGAGTTATGGGTTATTTTTTAAGACGTTTGTCGTTCTATCTTGTCGCGCTCTTAGTTGCAGCGACGTTAAACTTTATTATTCCGCGAGCAATGCCTGGTGACCCAGTTACCATGATGTTTGCTAATGCTTCAGTACAGGTGACTCCAGAACGAATCGCAGCAATGAAAGAACTGCTCGGTTTCGTTGATGGGCCAATTTACATTCAGTACTTCTCGTACATTAAAAACATTCTAAGTTGGGAGCTAGGTACATCAATCCAGTTCTACCCTCTTTCAGTTAATTCTTTACTAGGTAGTGCATTTGGCTGGTCACTATTTCTAGCTGGTACTGCGGTTGTACTTTCTTTCTCCATCGCTTCTGTCCTTGGTATTTTTGCCGCCTGGAAGCGCGGTAGTAAGTACGATGCATTCGTAACGCCTGGCACATTGATCATTCAAGCGATTCCACAAATGGTTATCGCAATGTTAGCACTGTTTACCTTTGCGATTGGCCTGAAATGGTTCCCATCTGGCTATGCTTACACGCCAGGTACTATTCCTGATTGGACAAGCTGGGAGTTCATCAAGAACGTGGGTTACCACGCTGTACTACCTCTATTCTGTGCAACCATCGTTCAAATTGGTGGCTTCCTAGTTAACATGCGTAACAACATGATCAACCTTCTCGCCGAAGACTATATCACGATGGCTAAAGGTAAAGGGCTGAGTGAAAACCGCGTCGTCTTTAATTACGCCGCACGTAACGCACTACTTCCAAGTGTTACCGCACTGTCTATGTCTTTAGGTATGGCCATCGGTGGTCAATTAATCATCGAGATGATTTTCAACTACCCAGGCCTAGGTACTGTTCTATTGAACGCAATTCACGCTCGTGACTACCAAGTACTTCAAGGTCAGTTAATTATCATGACGATGTTCATGCTGTGCTTCAACTTAATGGCTGACATGCTGTACATGATTCTAGACCCTCGCCTACGTACGGGAGGCAAATAATCATGAAAGAACTATTCAAACTTATTTTAGGTAACGCATTTGCTCGCATTGGTCTTGGCATTGTTACGCTGTTCGTGTTCGTTGCGATTGCCGCTCCTTTACTTACAAAGCATGCGCCAGACAAGCGAACCGGTAACCCACACGAATACCCAAGCTTTGTTGTAAAACAGGCACAAAACAACCCTGATGGTTGGGTTGCTAAAAACCTAGCAGACGATCGTCGTACACTGATTATGTCTAAAAAGGCCGACCACGTATTAGGTACTAGCCGAATGGGTCGCGATATCTGGTCGCAAGTGGCTTACGGTGCACGAGTATCACTGGGTGTAGGCTTTGGCGCTGGCATCATCGTGTGCTTCTTAGCAACAGTCATTGGTATATCGGCAGGTTACTTCGGCGGCAAAGTGGATGACGTATTGAGTGCCGCGATGAACATCATGTTAGTAATTCCGCAGTATCCATTGCTATTCGTGTTGGCGGCCTTTATCGGTGAAGCAGGCCCACTCACTATTGCCTTGATTATCGCTGGTACTTCTTGGGCATGGGGTGCACGTGTTGTCCGCTCTCAAACTATGGCACTACGCGAGAAAGAGTTCGTTAAAGCCGCCGAAGTATTGGGAGAGTCTTCATTCCGCATCATCTTTGTTGAGATTTTACCAAACCTTATCCCAATTGTCGGTGCGAGCTTCATTGGCTCAGTAATGCTGGCGATCAACACTGAAGCGGTCATTTCGTTCCTAGGTTTGGGTGATGCCAACACGATCAGTTGGGGCATCATGCTTTACAACGTGCAAACCTCATCAGCCATGCTGATTGGCGCATGGTGGGAAGTACTAGCACCTTGTATTGCCCTAACATTACTGGTTACTGGTCTTGCTCTGTTGAACTTTGCCGTTGACGAAATTGCGAACCCTCAACTTCGTTCTCACAAAGGCATGAAACGCTGGAAAAAACTAGCAGCAAAAGACAAGAAAGAGCGTGAGCCTGAACTGGCACCACAAAATGCACTATGGAGCGGAGATAAATAATCATGACTGCACCACTAATTTCCATCCGTAACCTATGCGTAGACTACAT
>NZ_JAWOTI010000033.1:0-38480 GCF_033338775.1 Vibrio sp. Vb1018 | reverse complement strand
TGAAGCCGAAGCTTCTAATTGGATTATCATCAACGAGTGCCCACACAGATTGATAGGTCTATATTGTTAAAGAGCTTGCTTTGCGAGAAGTTTTTCTCTCAAAGCGGAGGTGCATTCTAACGAGATAATTGAGAGTGTCAAACACTTTTTTTCAATTTTATTTTTCGTAGAAGCTTTCACCTCTCCGACCCTGCTGAAGCCTTATCGCGTCTGCCGTGTCGGTGGATGCGCATTATAGGGAACTCAGATCCGTTCGCAACCCTTTTTTGAAAAAAAATGGAAAAAAATGACTGTTCGATGACTATTTCATCAAAAAAGCAAAAAAGAGGGTAAAAAACCCTCTTTTTCTGCCTTAAAAGCCGTATTTAAATGAATGCGTACGCGTCTGCGAACATACGTTCGCTCTTCGCTTTCTTGTTCTGAGTGAACTGTTCACGTGCTGCGCCAGCCATTTCAAAACGACCTGCAATATAGATATCGTAGTTTTCTAAGCTTTCGAAATCTTCAGCTACAGCTTGTAGCACGTTACCAACTTTACCTTGCCAGTCTGCAGGAGCTTCTTCTACTACTGGCACAAAATGAACATTGGCAAACTTGTCGGCAATCTCGACCAGTTCGTCTTTAGCATAAAGCTGGCAGTTATCGCGCGCCCCCCAATATAAATAGATAGGATTGGTTTTATTCTGCGCTACGCAATGATCCAGAATCGAACGTACGTAACTAAAACCTGTACCACCAGCGATCAATAACAGCGGGCGTTCACTATCTTCTTGAACCCAAGCATCGCCATGTGGCGCATCAATTTCAATCTGACCATCAGTTTCAAGCGCCGCTTGCATTGCTTCGACAACTTCTTGTGCATAAGCGTTGTGTTCCGCCGCACCGATGTGCAGTTCAAGTTCACCTTCATGACGACAAGGACTGCTTGCGATAGAGAAAGGACGTTTGTCTTTTTCACCCATCACCACCATTAGGTACTGACCCGCTTTAAAAGGCACTGGTGATTCTGGATGAAGAAGGATTTGGTAAGTATTACAAGCTAACGGCTGAATAGACTTTACTTTACATTGGATGGTCATGGTGTTCCTCTCGCTTACTCGTCAAAAGTAAGCACTAAATTACTTTCTGTATAGGCTTGGCAAGGGAGTATCCAACCTTGCTGTTGCTCTTTTTCGGTTAGCATAGGTTCGAGGTGATAGCTCACCTCGCCCGTTAGCTTTTTACACATGCACATGGCGCAAGCGCCAACTTGGCAACGGTGTGGGAAGCGAATATTGTTGTTGAGCGCAGCTTCTAACACCGTCTCCCCTTCTTTTACTTGGAATGTAACGTCCATTGGTAGAAGGTGGACTTGATGACTCATAGAATACCTAACTGGTCCCAAATCTCATCGACTTTAGCCACAAGTTTAGGATCTTTTTTGATAGGCGTACCCCACTCGCGCGTGACTTCAGATTCGAACTTGTTGGTCGCATCCAGTCCTAATTTGGATGAACTCTCAGTCTTACCAAGCACTTGAATCGTGTCTCTATCTGGGTCCATTCGAGTTGTCACCGCCCAAATGATGTCATTCCAATCTCGTGCATTAACGTCATCGTCGCACAAAATGATGAATTTGTTATCCGTGTACTGAGCAAAGAAGTCCCATAGATGTTCCATCAATTCTTGGGATTGACCAGCTTGGTCTTTCTTCATAGTCACGACAGCAAATTGGTTGTTTGCTGTAACTGGAAGATAGACGTCAACAATCTCAGGGCGTTGCTGTTTCAACTCATTTAGTTCTGCTTCGGTAATCGCTTTGCTGTCTCGCTCAGTGACCTCGGTTCGCGTCGCCAGCTCGGCATCCCATTTAATGGTCGCATCCAAGCCCATTTTGGAGCCAAGCCCAACCACTGGTGAAGCAAAGTCGAGCGAGTCGATTGGCGTGTTATCTATCATCAAGGTATCACGTACAGGATCCATATGCTCTGACATGGCTTTCACGACATCATTCCAATCTCGTGCGTTTACCGATTCATCGCACACAATAACAAACTTGGTATACATGAATTGACGTAAGAAAGACCACACGCCCATCATTACGCGCTTGGCATGTCCTGGGTACTGCTTCTTCATGGTGACGACGGCCATTCGGTACGAACAACCTTCTGGCGGTAGATAGAAGTCTTCAATCTCTGGGAATTGCTTTTGCAGAATAGGTACAAACACTTCGTTTAATGCCACACCCAATACAGCTGGTTCATCTGGCGGACGACCTGTGTAGGTGCTGTGATAAATAGGGTCTTTACGCATAGTAATGTGCGTAATAGTAAATACGTGGTGCTTTTCTTTTTCGTTATAGTAGCCAGTGTGGTCACCGTAAGGACCTTCATCAGCAAACTCGTTCGGGTCGATATAGCCTTCCATCACGATTTCCGCGCTCGCTGGCACTTCCAAATCGTTGCTGACTGACTTCACGACTTCCGTTTTGCTTCCACGTAGCAAACCTGCAAATGCGTATTCCGATAGCGTATCTGGCACTGGTGTTACTGCGCCAAGAATGGTTGCTGGGTCTGCACCAAACGCGACCGAAACTGGGAAAGGTTTACCTGGGTTGGTTTCCATCCAATCGCGCAGATCAAGCGCACCACCACGATGGGCTAACCAACGCATGATGATTTTGTTCTTGGCAATTTTCTGCTGACGGTAAATGCCTAGGTTCTGACGTTTCTTATTTGGACCTTTGGTTACGGTTAAGCCCCAAGTAAGCAGCGGCGCTACATCTTCTGCCCAGCAGCTCATTACCGGAATTTTATCCAAGTCGACTTCATCACCTTGCCAAACAATGTCTTGGCATGGTGCTTTACGTAAACGCTTAGCCGGCATGTTCAATACTTGTTTGAACACAGGCAGTTTTTCTAAAGCGTCTTTGAAGCCTTTTGGTGGCTCAGGTTCTTTTAAATAAGCCAGCAGCTTACCGACTTCTCTTAATTCTTTAACGTCTTCACGTCCCATGCCGATTGCGACACGCTCTGGTGTACCAAACAGGTTCGTCAAAACAGGTACGTCGTAGCCGATTGGGTTCTCAAACAACAGCGCAGGTCCACCAGCACGCAAGGTGCGGTCGCTGATTTCTGTCATTTCATAAGCGGGATCGACAGGGTGAGTGATGCGTTTAAGTCGACCTTTCTGTTCTAGGTGGTCGATAAATTCGCGTAAATCCTTAAAACTCATAGGCCTTCATGCTGGCTGATTAAACTGTCCGCAGTATAACAAATAGGAGGACGCTAAGATCCTCCTATTTTGTGTGGGTATGTGAGCCAGATTACTTTAATACTTGTTCAATCTGCCGAGTCTTTATCTGATGGTTCGAAGATACTAACTCTTCCAACCAGGTTTGATGCCCTTGTTGAGCAAGCTCTCGAGCAACCATGGTTGCTTCTTCTGATAACGCCATTTTTCTAACTAGAAACTGCTTTACTTGCGGAGATAGAGGGTTAGATTTTGTAAGTAGACTAATAGCTTCTGGCTTGAGTGATGGGTTAACTGTGGCATTCATCAATTGCTGAATGGAAAAAACGTCTCCAACCGCAGCTAAACGCTCAAGTTCGGACTGGCTGTTGTAATCAGCTTTCATCCGCCAGAGTAAGTTGTACACTTCCTCATCCTGACTAACTTGTGCCAACCTGACTATCACGGCCGTCGATGGTAACCAACTGGTCACATTTGCTTTGGTTAACTGGGCCGTTAATGCAGCAAGCGCATTGGGTGATAAGCTGTCTAACTCTCGAATCAAAAGCGCTTCACGCGCTTGAGCTTGTTGAGATGGCCCTGTAAGCCATTGCTTTAAGTTAAGCTCTCTTCGTTCAGCTTGTAAGACAAAGTCCAAGGTACTTTGGTCTTGTTTCCAACGCTTAATCAAGCGACTCGCAATAACGGGAAAGTTAAAAGCGGGTACACTAAATTCATACCCATCACCTCGCTCTAACACTTGATAAGTCGGGGTCATACGGATCTGGGACTCAACAAACAGAGCCATTCGAGGCGTGAGAATCACATCTTGCTTTTCAAGCTTTTCCAATAATTGAAAGCGCACCACCTCTTGTTGAGGCAAAGCAAGTCTATCAAGGGCAAATTTAAGCGAGTCGACTTCATCTCTGACAGCGTAATCAAGCAGTTCAGAGACTTTAGTATGTATTTGAGTATCCTGAAGCCACTGTTCTACTACAGACTCATGCATTTCCTTGGCAGATAATGTCGCAGGTAGAGTGATAAGTGACAAGCTCAGGAGTAATGACGACAACATTCCTTGTTGCATGTTAACCTCCCGATAACATTTCCTTCATTCTGATACTTCTATCGGGAGAAAGCAATAAAAAAGCCACCGATATACGGTGGCTTTTCGCAGAATGACTATTTGAGACTATTGACGACGCATCGCATCGAAGAACTCATCGTTGGTCTTCGTCATCGCTAGCTTGTCGATTAGGAATTCCATTGCGTCGATTTCGCCCATTGGGTGAACGATCTTACGCAGAATCCACATCTTCTGTAGTTCGTCAGTCTTCGTCAGTAGCTCTTCACGACGTGTACCTGAGCGGTTAAAGTCAATCGCAGGGAATACACGCTTCTCAGCAATCTTACGGTTCAAGTGCAGTTCCATGTTACCTGTACCCTTGAACTCTTCGTAGATAACTTCATCCATTTTAGAACCAGTATCTACTAGTGCCGTTGCGATGATAGTTAGGCTGCCGCCTTCTTCTACGTTACGTGCAGCACCGAAGAAACGCTTAGGACGATGTAATGCGTTTGCATCCACACCACCTGTTAGTACTTTACCTGATGAAGGCACTACGGTGTTGTAAGCACGAGCTAGGCGAGTGATAGAGTCAAGCAAGATAACCACGTCTTTCTTATGTTCAACAAGACGTTTTGCCTTCTCGATCACCATTTCCGCTACTTGTACGTGACGAGATGCTGGCTCATCGAAAGTCGACGCAACCACTTCACCTTTAACTAGGCGTTGCATCTCGGTTACTTCTTCTGGACGTTCGTCGATAAGAAGAACCATCAACTCACACTCTGGGTGGTTGTACGCGATGCTTTGCGCGATGTTTTGCAGAAGCATTGTTTTACCCGCTTTAGGCGGAGCAACAATCAGACCACGTTGACCTTTACCGATTGGCGATGCCAAGTCTAAAACACGTGCTGTAATGTCTTCTGTTGAACCGTTACCACGCTCCATAACCATGCGCTCATTCGCATGTAGAGGGGTAAGGTTTTCAAATAGGATCTTGTTACGGGCGTTGTCTGGTTTATCGTCGTTAACGGTATTGACTTTTAGAAGGGCAAAGTAACGTTCACCGTCTTTTGGTGGACGAATTTTGCCAGCGATAGAGTCACCAGTACGTAGGTTAAAGCGACGAATCTGACTTGGTGATACGTAGATATCGTCCGGACCCGCAAGGTATGAACTATCTGCACTGCGTAGGAAACCAAAGCCGTCTTGCAGAATTTCCAGAACCCCATCGCCAAAGATGTCTTCGCCGCCTTTCGCGTGCGCTTTTAAAATCGCGAAGATGATGTCTTGTTTTCTTAAGCGAGCTAGGTTCTCTAATCCTAAGCTTTCGCCCAGTTTTACAAGGTCAGACACAGGTCTGTTCTTCAGTTCGGTAAGGTTCATGGTGGTGGATTCTTGTTTAGTCAAAATAAGATCTGTTTTCTAGTTAAGATGGATTTGGTCTCAGGATCGACCAAGAAGAGAAATTTGTTCAATTAACGCGCGATAAGTTAGCACTAATTAGTATTCTAGTCCAGAGTTAGAAAAACAAAACCGTGCATTGTAACTTTGCACGGTTTTATCTGTAATCACTTGGTGATTATAAGTTTGCGTCTAGGAACTCTTTTAGTTGAGTTTTAGACAGAGCACCTACTTTCGTTGCCGCTACGTTACCATCTTTAAATAGTAATAGCGTTGGAATGCCGCGAATACCAAACTTAGGTGGTGTACCTGCGTTATGGTCGATGTTTAGTTTACCGATAGTGAGTTTGCCTTCGTACTCGTCTGCGATTTCGTCCAAAATAGGAGCGATCATTTTACAAGGACCACACCATTCTGCCCAAAAATCCACTAGAACCGGGCCTGCAGCGTTGATTACATCGTTTTCAAAACCGTCATCAGTTAGCTGCAAAATCTTATCACTCATCTTCCACTCCAATGTGTTTTTCGAAACTGGTTGGATGATAACCAGTAATTAGATGCCCTATTGGAATGTATTTACTTTCGTATTGCAAGCTTTAGCTGATATTCTATAGCCATGAAAAAGACGCATATCACAGAGCAAAAGTTCGCCGATTTGGGCTTAAAGCCCCAAGTTATTGAAGGATTGGACAAAAAAGGGTTCGAATTTTGTACCCCTATCCAAGCCTTGGCGTTGCCGGTCCTGCTCACCGGCCAAGACATCGCAGGCCAGGCCCAAACGGGTACTGGTAAAACGCTCGCGTTTCTTACTGCTACGTTCAACCACCTTCTGACGACTCCGGAACATGAAGGTCGTAAGCCTACACAGCCACGCGCAATTATTATGGCGCCTACACGTGAGCTCGCTATTCAGATTTACAATGATGCAGAATCATTAACTGAAAGCACAGGTCTAAAAACCGCTCTAGCTTACGGTGGTGAAAGCTACGACAAGCAACTTGCGAAACTGCAAGACGGCGTAGATATTCTGATCGGAACAACAGGCCGTATCATCGATTTCTACAAACAGCGCGTATTTAACCTCAACAACATTCAAGCTGTTGTTCTGGACGAAGCCGACCGCATGTTCGATCTTGGCTTTATTAAAGACATTCGCTTCTTGTTCCGTCGTATGCCTGAGCCAAAAGAGCGTTTGAACATGCTGTTCTCAGCAACGCTGTCTTACCGCGTTCAAGAACTGGCATTCGAACACATGAATACTCCTGAGCATGTCGTTGTCGAACCAGAACAAAAAACTGGCCACCGTATCCAGGAAGAGCTTTTCTATCCTTCGAATGAAGACAAAATGGCGCTGCTTCAAACACTAATTGAAGAAGAGTGGCCAGATCGCGCTATCATTTTTGCCAATACCAAGCATAAGTGTGAATCGGTTTGGGGTCATTTGGCTGCCGATGGACACCGTGTAGGCCTTCTTACTGGCGATGTACCGCAGAAGAAGCGTGAGAAGATTCTTGAGCAATTCACCAAAGGTGATGTCGACATCCTAGTTGCAACTGACGTTGCAGCGCGTGGTTTGCATATTCCTCAGGTAACGCACGTTTTCAACTACGACCTTCCTGACGACTGTGAAGATTATGTTCACCGTATTGGCCGTACTGGTCGCGCTGGTGCGAGCGGTCATTCGATCAGTTTTGCTTGTGAAGAGTACGCGGTTAACCTACCAGCAATCGAAGAATACATTGAGCATACAATCCCAGTTTCAGAGTACGATTCGTCGGCACTGATTCAAGATCTACCGGCTCCGATTCGTATGCGTGCACCACGCAACCAACAGCGCCGCACGAATACTGGCGGTACCCGCTCTGGTTCTGGTAACCGTAAGCCGCAGGGACGTCGTCCACGCCAACCGCGTCAATCGGCACCAAAACAATCGTAATAGGAAACTGAGTTCGTTTTATGAGTCAAGCAGGATCATCACCGCTATATGCCGCCATCGACCTCGGGTCGAACAGTTTTCACATGCTCGTTGTGCGTCACATCGATGGCAGCGTTCAAACAATGGCTAAAATTAAGCGCAAAGTTCGTCTAGCAGCGGGCTTAGATGAACATAATTCTCTTAGTATGGAAGCTATGCAGCGAGGATGGGACTGCTTAAGTCTATTTGCGGAACGCTTGCAGGACATTCCTAAACAAAACATTCGCATCGTCGGTACTGCAACATTACGTACCGCGACCAATGTAGATGTGTTTTTAGAAAAGGCTAACCAAATTCTAGGCCAGCCTATCGAAGTGATTACTGGTGAAGAAGAAGCAGCCACTATCTATAAAGGTGTCGCTCACACCTCTGGCGGTAGTGGTCGTCGCCTTGTAGTCGATATCGGTGGAGCAAGTACCGAACTGATTATCGGTGAAGGTTTCGAAGCCAAAGCACTGACCAGCTTAAAAATGGGCTGCGTGACTTGGCTTGAAAACTTCTTTAAAGATCGTCAATTGAATGCTCGTAACTTTGACGCGGCAATTGAAGGGGCGAAACAGACCATCCAGCCGATTTTAGAACGTTATACAGAAATTGGTTGGGATGTGTGTGTTGGTGCATCAGGCACTGTTCAGGCATTGCAAGAGATAATGCTGGCGCAAGGCATGGACGAAGTAATCACTCACTCCAAACTCAAACGTCTACAGAAGCAAGCCATGTTGGCCGACCATTTAGAAGAACTCGATATTGAAGGCTTAACACTTGAGCGTGCATTAGTGTTCCCTAGTGGCCTCTCTATTTTGATTGCCGTTTTTGAATTGCTTGAAATCGATGCTATGACACTCGCTGGCGGCGCACTACGCGAAGGCTTAGTGTATGAGATGGTTGAAGAGCTTCGTCAAGAAGACATTCGTGCCCGCACTATCGCTAGCGTACAAAATCGCTATCAGCTCGATCACCAATACGGCGAACAAGTCGCTACTCTGGCACACACGCTTTTACAGCAAGCTGGAGGCGATGAGTGGATTACAGAGCCTCAGGGCAAGATATTACTCGAGACCGCCGCAAAACTGCATGAAATTGGCTTAACTATCGATTTCAAAAAAGGCGGAGAGCATAGTGCTTACTTGCTACAGAATTTGGATCTGCCTGGTTACACGCGCGCGCAGAAGTTCTTTATTGGTGAAGTGGCTCGTCGCTATCGCGAACAGCTCACTTCTTTACCTGAGCAGCATGCATTATCAGGCTCAAGTGCCAAACGAGTATTAAGACTGTTGCGTCTTGCGGTTCTACTCAGCCATCGTCGCAATCCTGATCTAGAGCCAAATGTGACTCTAACGGTTGAAGGCGACAATCTAACGTTACACATTGATGCGCAATGGCTAGAGAAAAACCCACTGACTGCGGCTGAGCTGGAAATTGAATCCAACCGTCAGACAGACATCGGCTGGCCATTAAATATCGTAGCAAAATAAGCGAATATCACTGCCTTACAATACTAAAGCCCAGGCGTTCGCTTGGGCTTTTCTGCTTCTACTTCCCCTACAAAACGTGCTGCCCAGCAAAAATCTCAGCTTCTCCGCTCTACATCGAAAAACAGCCATGCTTTATTGATAAACACAATTTAGCCAACCAAGATGCACCATCATGAAAACCGTTTTAATGACTGGCTTAACTGGTACCCTCGCCCCAAAAGTCGCTCATCAGTTTCACCTACGCGGCTGGAACATATTGGAGTGGAATCACCACCAAATCTCACCAGATGATCCAGAGCAAAGTGAACAATTTTGGCAGCAACACCACATCAATGCGGTGTGCCATATGGCGATGGGAAGTGAAGAGTGGGCAGCGTGGCTTGGTGAGCAATGCAAACGCCACAATATTCCTTACCTCTTTGTCAGCACAGCAATGGTATTTGATGCCACAAAAAACGGGCCTTATGGCATCTTTGAAGAAAGAAACACCCAAGATGATTACGGCAAATACAAAGTTCGTTGTGAAGATGCAATCTGGCAAGCAAATCCAGATGCGATGGTTGCTCGAATTGGTTGGCAGCTCCATCACCAAGCAGAAGGCAATAACATGTTGGCGCATCTCGACCGCCAATATGAAGAGAACGGCGTTATTACCGCTAGCACGGCTTGGTATCCTGCGACTTCTCATATGGACGATACTGCACTCGCCTTTTTGCAGCTTATTGAGCGGAACGAAGCCGGTTTATATCACCTTGATAGCAACTTAAAAGATAAGTGGAATTTCTACGAACTCGTTTGTGCACTCAAACAGCATTACAACAAACCATGGCAAGTGCTGCCAAGCAATGACTATCACCATGACCAACGTCTAACCGATGAACGAATTGCCTTGCCGCCATTGAGTGAACGTTTCAACAAGCCAGAGCAAATCCAGCAAGCCGGCATCATAGGAATCAACTGGGGACGCACGCACATTCCCCACTATCGAAACAATGGTGTATCGGTCACAACGTTATGCGCCAACCAAATAGAACCGCTTCAGCAAGCGTGCAGTGAAGAAGCAATCCCAAAGGCAGAAACGAACATCAGCGCACTCAAACTACTTGATGTCGTGACCATCGCGACACCTGCGCATACTCATGCAGAGATCATAAAGACGTTAGGTTCAACCAAGCTTATCTGTGAAAAGCCATTGGTGGGATTGAATTCTGACATAACTCACTGGCAGCAACCGAACGCCAACCTATTGGTTAATTACGCCTTTGCTCAGCTTAATACCGCCAAGACGATAGAGAAGTGGCTCACTTCGCAAACCCAACCTTGTGTGGTCAATCTAGTCACCCAAGTTAACCTACCGGGCACCTTCACGCTCAAAGAGTGGTTTCTTGAAACTGCCAGTCACCCTATATCTTGGTTGCTGCACTGCTTTGGAGACTATTATCAATCGACACTGGTTGAGGAAAACGGCCAACTGATCGTTGATCTGCAATGTGGCGACCACCAGCTAAGGTTTGTATTTGAACTAACAGGTGAACCGGGCATCGAGCACAATCTAACGATTCAATCCAACCAGACATTAACCAGCAAAGGCTACTACCGTGTCGGAGAAAAATGGCGTTTCGAGCCCATTCTCGTTAATGGCAACGCGATAAATGATGGAGAGTACAGCGAGTCTGATTGCTGGCAGGACGCCAATCAACGCAGTGTCGGTTTGATGTTGGCGATGTTCAATCAAAGCATCAGCTGGGATAACGGCCTGCAACTTGGCGCCTTCGATGCGCAAAAAGCCATTTTGATTGAGAAGATGCTCTGTTAGCCATTTCACCAGCGAGCTTCCTCTACGTGCCGTACCTTCGATTAAAAGGTCTCACTCGGGACCTTTTTTACTGCTCATTTTTACCTTCGTACAGCTCAGGGAGCTTTTGGACACCCATGATCTAATTGCTCCCCACGCTGTACAAAACCCTCTAAATCCAAGTAAGCAGGTACAAAAAAGCCGCTTGATTTAAGCAAGCGGCTTTCGGGGTTCCCACTGATATTAAGACTGAACGCTTGTCGTCACCTTAAAGTCAGGGTTCACCGCAGTCAGCTTCTTAATTAGGTAATTCAGTAATACGCCGTACATCGGAACGAACAAACCAAGACTGATAATCAGTTTGAAGCCGTAATCCACCAGCGCGATTTCCGTCCAATGCTCAGCCATAAATGGATCTGGGCTTTGGTAGAACGCAATGGCGAAGAAAGCGATGGTATCAAGTGCATTACCGAAAAGCGTTGAACACGTTGGTGCCACCCACCATTGCTTCATTTGACGTAGGCGGTTGAACACATGCACATCCATGATCTGACCAAGTAGGTACGCCATGAAGCTAGCAATCGCGATACGAGCAACGAATAAGTTAAATTCCCCTAGGTGGCCAAAACCTTGGAATTGACCTTCGAAGAACACCACCGATAAGAAGTAAGACACTGCCAAAGCAGGCAACATCACTAAGAAGATGATCTTACGTGCCAACTGAGCACCGAAAATACGCACAGTTAAGTCAGTCGCTAAGAAGATAAATGGGAAAGTGAATGCACCCCAAGTGGTATGGAAACCGAAGATAGTAAACGGTAGCTGAACTAGGTAATTGCTAGATGCAATAATGACTAGGTGGAATAGAACCAGATAGATAAGGGCGTTGCGCTGCTGCGCAGGGGTAAAGTTACTCATGCGATACCTTTTTAGTTTGGTTTGGGGGTGAGGGAACCCAAATCGAGTCACTGAATAAAGTGGCTCTTACCAACAATGTAAAATGAAAAATAAACTGGCTTGGCTCTTTCTGAGCGAAGCGGTGGGCGATTATACATTAACCACTTTTCGCCGCAAGTCGTCTGTTTGACGCAAACGTTTAAGCATAAAAAAGGGTGTTTCATGTGAAACACCCTCTCTAGAAAAATTCTATTTTTAGAAGCCGCGCTGGAACAACCCTGCAAGATAATCCAACTCTTCCCTGCTCTCTTCAATCGCTAACGCTTCAAACCAAATCGCTTCGCTGTAATGCTCTGCTTTCATAAACAGTCGGCAACCTTCAAAGTCAATCAACCAAGAGTGAATGTCCGCATCCCACTGTTTTTCCACCACAGTAGCAGAAAGCAAGCCGACTAAACGCTCACCTAAAGCAGGAAAGCTATCAAGGTCAAAGCTCGGCGCGGTAATGATTAAGCGCCCTTCTTGTGCCATGTAATCCGCTAAGCCAAATTCCTTTTGCATCTTGGTTCCTTATCCGTGGTGAGTAATGTGTTCTTGAATCAAATCGAGGAATGGATCGGCGTACTTCTCTAGTTTGCGCTGACCAACACCGCTGACTGCAAGCATTTCGCCGTAAGACGTTGGCAGAATTTCCGCCATATCAATCAGAGTCGCGTCACTGAAGACCACGTATGGTGGCAAACCATCTTCATCAGCAATCGACTTACGCAGCTTACGTAACTTAGCAAACAGCTTTTTGTCGTAGTTCTTGCTGGTCAGTTTGTCCGACTTCGCCGCACGTGCTGCGGTGTCTAAACGCGGAACCGCTAACTCTAGGGTCACATCGCCACGTAGCAGCGGACGCGCTTCTTCGGTAAGTTGCAGCGTTGAGTTACGCGTGATGTTTTGGAACAGCAGCCCTTTGTGGATTAACTGACGGAAGATACTCACCCAGTAATCGTGGCTGTGGTCGCGCCCTATCGCGTAGGTAGAAATCTTATCGTGGCCGTTTTCACGTACACGAATGTTTTGCATGCCACGTAGCACTTCCACCACGTAGCCCATACCAAAGCTCTGATTCACTCGGTACACACAAGACAACGCCTTACGCGCTTCTTCCGTGGCATCAAAGTGTTTCGGTGGATCTAAGCAAATATCACAGTTGCCACATGGCTTCTCACGATACTCACCAAAGTAATTCAATAGCACCTGACGACGACAAGTCTGCGCCTCAGCAAAGGCACTCATCGCATTCAGTTTGTGGGTTTCCACCTGCTTCTGTGGACCAGCGTCTTTCTCATCCAACATACGACGCAGCCAACTGATGTCCGCTGGGTCATACAACATCATCGCTTCCGCAGGCAAACCATCACGCCCTGCACGACCGGTTTCCTGATAGTAGGACTCGATATTGCGCGGGATATCAAAGTGAACCACAAAGCGCACGTTTGGTTTGTTGATGCCCATACCGAATGCCACGGTCGCCACTACGATTTGGATGTCATCACGTTGGAAAGCTTCTTGAACGTAAGCGCGCTCATCGGCATCCATACCTGCGTGATAACCAGCTGCACGAATGTGGTTGTTACACAACTTCTCAGTCACCATCTCAACTTTCTTACGGCTACCACAATAGATGATGCCGCAATTACCTTTTTGAGTTTCAAGATAACGAACGATTTGCGAAACCGGCTTGTGCTTCTCAACTAAGTTGTAGCGAATGTTGGGACGGTCGAAGCTGCCTAGGTAAACCTCTGGATTATTCAGTTGCAGACGCTCAAGAATATCTCGGCGCGTTGCGTCATCTGCGGTCGCCGTCAGCGCCATAAATGGCACATGGAAAAATTGCTGCTTAAGTTGACCAAGCGCGGCGTACTCTGGACGGAAGTCGTGTCCCCACTGGGAAATACAGTGCGCTTCATCGACAGCAATCATCGATAGCGGCAAGTTTTCCAAGCGCTCAATGAAATCACGCATCAATACGCGTTCTGGTGAGACGTACACCAACTTAAGATGACCAGTGTGCATGCGGTTATACACGCTGAGCAGTTCTTCACGAGTCATGGTCGAGTTAATGCATTCAGCCGCTACACCGTTGGCTTTAAGCTGGTCCACTTGGTCTTTCATCAGCGAGATAAGCGGAGAAATCACCAAAGTAATACCAGAGCGAACCAAAGCAGGAATTTGATAACACAGCGACTTACCGCCACCAGTAGGCAGGATAACTAAGCTGTCGCGACCTTCTATCGCGGCGTCAATCACTAATTGCTGACCATCACGGAACTCTTGGTAACCAAACACATCCTCCAACACACGTTGAGGCGTTACAGGCGAATCAGATTGTTCGGCTAACAAGGTCGAGGTCATGAAAAGTCTCAGATTGGGTCTTAAAAAAGAGGTGCTTATGCATACCACTGGCACACAAAGTGAGGGCACATTGTAATGGGGTTTCATGGTGAATAAAACCGCAAATTGTTAGGTGTTTCGCATCACGACTCGTATACTGATTTTCTGCTCTATAAAACACACAATTAGGTGACACTTCATGACACCAGAAGACGAACAACAACGCGCGCGGCAAGGCATCTTGCTAGCGATTGGCGCGTATACCATGTGGGGCATTGCGCCGATGTACTTTAAGTCCATCGCACAAGTATCTCCTTTGGAAATTCTCAGCCACCGAGTGATATGGTCTTTCTTTTTGCTTGCTGCACTCCTCCATTTTGGCCGTCACTGGCGCTCGGCTTACCACATCGCGAAAGACAAAACGAAAATCGCTTACCTGATCGCAAGTTCCATGTTAATTGGCGGCAATTGGTTGATTTTCATTTGGGCGGTAAACTCGAATCATATGCTCGACGCCAGCTTAGGTTATTACATTAATCCACTGATCAACGTCTTACTCGGGATGGTCTTCCTTGGTGAGCGACTGCGTAAATTACAGTGGTTCGCGGTTGTATTGGCAGGTTGTGGCGTACTCGTTCAACTGATTGTATTTGGCTCCGTACCCGTTGTTGCGATGGCGTTAGCAATGAGCTTCGGCTTTTATGGCTTATTAAGAAAGAAAGTCAGTGTCGATGCAAAAACTGGCTTGTTTATTGAGACATTACTTCTACTGCCAGTGGCCGCTGTTTATTTGCTTTTTGTTGCCGATACACCAACCTCAAATATGCTTACGAATCCACTTACGTTAAATAGTTTGTTGATCGCAGCTGGGGTTATAACAACCCTGCCACTGCTGTGCTTTACGGGTGCAGCAACAAGACTCAAATTATCGACTTTGGGCTTTTTCCAATATATAGGCCCAAGCTTAATGTTTTTACTTGCAGTATTGATGTATGGCGAACCCTTTACCATGGATAAAGCGATCACTTTCGTCTTTATTTGGGGAGCACTAGTCGTGTTTAGCTTTGATGGATTACGTAATAACCGTCGCTCACGCCGAATCGTTCAGCCACAGTGATCGTTTTTTACAAGACAAGTTAGAAATTGCCAGATAAGCTTGGTCATAATGTGACCAAGCTTTTTTATTTAATGGAACATATTCAGTACTACGCAACCGACCATGACAACTTGAGTCTAATAGAGGCGAAATACCAGAAATTTGCTTTTCAAAGGCATTACCATCTGGATTTTCATCTCGGCCTGATCACGCATGGTGCGCAGAAGTTCCAATACCAAGGTAACAGCCACCAAGTTGGTCACGGGCAAATTGTGATTATGCCGCCGGATGAGCTGCACGACGGGCAATCTAAGCTCGAGAGTGGCTACGAAGTGAATGTGTTTGCGATCGAACCTCATCTATTGAGCGATCTAGCCGATCTTAAGAAAAACGGTCAAATAATACACTTCAACGAACTGATCATCTCGGATCCCCAGATATTTTCACAACTTAGTAACTTACACGGGCTACTTCGTCGTGAAAACCTCAGCCAACTCACTAAAGATTGCCTTCCTTTTGAAGGATTTAACCAACTTTTTGATCGCTACGGATCGCTTGAGCGACAAAAAGTGGTGCCGCTAGGAAACCAATCGCTTGGGACGTTAAAAGATTATCTAATGGCTAACCTTGACCAAGCGGTGCGTTTGGATTCACTTTCAGAGCTGTGCCAACTGAGCCCAACTCAGTTCCAGCGCCACTTTAAAGCGCAAACCGGCATGACGCCTTATGCGTGGTTCGCACGCCTGCGCCTTGAACAAGGCATGAAGTTACTGCAAGCTGGTCAATGTGGTACCGACGTCGCCCACCAGATCGGTTTCTACGATCAAGCGCATTTCAGCAAAGCGTTTAAACAGACCTACGGCGTTTCCCCTTCTCAAGTGGCTCGTTAATTTCATTTACCGAGAAAGCTGTCAGTTTTTTACAAGCGCCACAGGTGACTTACCACGACAATAGCCGCATTGGTTAAATTTGAGATGTGTTATGAATGAATCCACCATATTGCTGACACTCGCCAGCATTCACTTTATTGCCCTAATGAGTCCAGGTCCGGACTTTGCGCTGGTCGTACAAAATGCGACGCGTCATGGTCGTCAAACTGGCTTGTACATTGCGTTGGGATTGTCCGTCGGTATTTTGCTGCACTCTTTGTTCAGCCTGACAGGTGTGAGTTTTGTCGTCCACCAGCACCCAGTGCTGTATTCCGTGGTACAACTGCTCGGTGGTAGTTACCTGCTCTACTTAGGAATTGGCGCATTGCGTGCCGTGATCTCGATGATCCAAAACCCACAGACGGATCAACCTAAGAAGCAAAATAACCTAGTGATCAGCAATAAGCGTCAAGCGTTTGCTAAAGGGTTTGCGACCAACATTCTTAACCCAAAAGCCCTGGTGTTCTTTGTCAGTTTGATGTCGAGTTTAGTCCCAGCAGGTATGTCGATTACTGGCAAAGGTATTGCACTGGTCATCCTGTTTGGCTTGTCGCTATTCTGGTTCTCTAGCCTTGCATGGATGCTGTCGACACAGCGCTTACAGCGTAAATTGCAACAAGCGGGTATCTACATCGACGGTCTATGCGGCGCGGTATTTACTCTAGTGGGCGGCAGTATTCTATACCAAACTATCAATACTTTTATCGGATAAAGTACTGATTTAAAAGCGTAGCACAATCGACATTTCTAAGATTGCTGACTCGACGTGACTCTCCATAACTGCCAAGCTCAAAGCACAAAACTGGCAACATGGAGAGTCATCATGCATTGGACGTTCAACCGACTCGTGACCACGGGTCTTTTTCTTACTTCCCCACTCGTCTTATCTACCCCAACCTTTGCTAACCAAGCAGCAGATGCGGTTGCGCCGGAGCACAGCACTGGCTTCGAGCAAAAACAACTGGTCAAAGCGAAAGATTATATGGTTACCGCTGCTAACCCAATTGCAACCCAAACTGGTGCGGATGTTATTGCCCAAGGTGGTAATGCTATTGATGCTATGGTTGCCGTGCAGCTGATGCTGGGCTTGGTAGAACCGCAATCATCAGGTATTGGTGGTGGCGCCTTCTTAGTTTATTGGGACAGTGAGAAACAAAAACTGACTACGTATGATGGACGCGAAACCGCACCGCTCGCCGCGACGCCGAAACTCTTTTTAGACGAAAAAGGACAACCCCTACAATTTTACGATGCGGTTGTCGGCGGGCGCTCCGTTGCCACTCCTGGTACAGTGAAACTGCTGTGGGACACGCACCAGAAATACGGCAAGTTGGAATGGAAAAAGATCATCCAACCCGTAATTACCTTGGCTGAACAAGGTTTCGAAGTTAGTCCTCGCCTCGCGAGTCTGATTGAAAAAGATGCCAAGCGCCTATCTCGCTTCCCTGCGACTAAGGCTTACTTCTTCAATCCAGATGGCTCACCAAAAGCCGAAGGCACGTTGTTGAAGAACCCTGAATACGCGCAAACTCTGACGGCAATTGCAGAGCAAGGGGCAAAAGCTTTCTATCAAGGCGATATCGCCACAGACATCATCAAGACAGTACAGAATGCACCGGGCAATCCTGGCGTATTGGCACAACCTGACTTTGATGCGTTCCAAATCAAGCAACGTGAACCGGTTTGTGCGGCTTACCAAAGCTATGACATCTGCGGCATGGGACCACCTAGCTCTGGCGCATTGACGGTTGGACAGATTCTCGCGATCACCGAGCAATACGATCTTAAAGGTTGGGGAGCCGAAAGCGCGAAATCATGGCAAGTGATCGCTGATGCATCGCGCCTTGCGTTCGCAGATCGTGGTAAATACATGGCTGACCATGATTATGTGCCAATGCCAACCGAAGGCTTGCTTGATAAAGATTATCTCAAACAACGTGCTGAGCTCATTCAAGTCGGTAAAGCCTTGAGTAAGGCTGAAGCCGGTAATCCTCCTTGGTCGCACGCCATGGACTTAAGCATGGACCAATCGATCGAGTTGCCTTCCACCAGCCATTTCAATATCGTCGATAAGCAAGGCAATGTGGTTTCAATGACAACAACCATCGAGAACGCCTTTGGCTCACGCTTGATGGTGCGTGGCTTCTTGCTCAATAACGAACTGACCGATTTCTCTTTCCGCACGCATCAAGATGGTGTGCCAATCGCGAACCGCTTAGAACCGGGAAAACGCCCACGCTCCTCCATGGCACCGACCATTATGATGAAGGATGACAAACCTTACATGGCAATTGGCTCACCGGGTGGCAGCCGCATTATTGGTTACGTCGCACAAGCCATTATCGCCCACACGCAATGGGATATGGACATCCAGAGCGCGATTAATCAGCCACGATTGCTGAACCGTTTTGGCACCTTAGATATTGAGCAAGGTACCGCCGCAGAGGGCTTACAGCCTGCTCTGGAGAAGATGGGTTTTAAAACCGATGTTCGGGATTTGAACTCTGGTCTGCATGCGATACGCATAACAAAAGACGGTCTTGAAGGCGCTGCGGATCCAAGACGTGAAGGTGCCGCTATCGGGCAGTAAGAGTCTTTCGCTCGACCCCTTGTGCGAGATCTCTCACAAAGGGTTGAGCAAACCTCTCTTTTTTAATGGTAAAACCGTACAGCAAAGATCATAAGCCATTGAATTTAATACTCATGTATCTTTTTTGAACGCTAAGAGAGTTAAAAAATGTGAGATTAGCCCGTTGTTGGAAATCGTTAAACACGTAATATTGAACCTGTCGGAAGGATGCAGACACGGAACAGGAAACACCACGGACTTGGTGAACTTCAGGAAGAAGAAACGGTTATTCAGGATGAATAGTCGGGCATGGATTGCAAAATTGGACATTGAACGGAATCAATAGTGACTAGGATGGTTGCTACTAAGGACGGGAAATGGACACCTCTGGACGAGGCAAGGATTTGAACATCAGGATGATGTCAGGGACACCGCTCAGGGAACAAGTGATGAGAGCTAACGAGGATAGTTAGCAGACCAGGATAAGGTCATTAAGGACACCGCTAGGAAGGCGACGTAAGGATTAAGCTGACGGATTCAGCACACTATCATGGATTAGATGCATGGAGCACTCTTAGTAGCCGGATTGCTGCGAGTAAGACTATAACCCCGATGGGCGCAAGCCCTCGGGGTTTTTCTTTGCCTAAAGTTTTTCTCAGTAGATCTGCTGAAAACAGGCATTCACCCACAACGCCCACCTTTCACTTCAAACGGCATCGTTAAGTCGCGCTTTTGTACTCCATTTATCATTCCATTTTTTACTGCGTTAGCGACACCAAAACTGCACAAACAAAAAGAGCCGCCGAAGCAGCTCTTAAGTTGATGATACCAATCACAGTAAATAAGTGATCAGAAATAGCGTAGGGAAAATGCTTGAGAACAAGGCGCAATTTTTCGATAAGTAGTTATTCTACAATCAAAAATTGCAACGCAGTTATCGAGTATTTTAACAAGCTAGAATGACCAGTTATTTACTACGATTGGTATGAGTTTTGGTCAAACCTTACAGTTTCTCTAGTCGTGCGTAAGCAGTTACCAACCATTTGATGCCTTCACCGTTAAAGGCAATCTGTACACGGCTCTGTGGACCACTGCCTTCGAAGTTGATGATGGTGCCTTCACCAAACTTTGGATGCATCACACGAGAACCTAGCGTAAAGCCGGTTTCATTAAAGCTCTCTTTCACAACAGTTTGGCTAAATCGACCACTGCTTGAAGGACGGCTAACTTGCGCCTTCATTCGTACTTCATCTAAACAAGTTTCTGGCAGTTCACGGATAAAGCGAGACGGTTTATGGTATTTATCCTGACCGTACAAACGACGCATTTCAGCATAAGTGATGTACAGTTTCTGCATTGCACGGGTCATGCCTACGTAACACAGACGGCGTTCTTCTTCTAAGCGCCCTGCTTCTTCTGCCGACATTTGGCTTGGGAACATGCCTTCTTCCACACCGACCATAAACACCAATGGGAACTCTAGACCTTTCGCACTGTGTAATGTCATGAGCTGAACCGCATCTTCAAATTCGTCCGCTTGTCCTTCGCCCGCTTCTAGTGCTGCGTGGGTTAGGAATGCCGTCAGCAGTGACATGTCTTCGGCTTCTTCTGGTTTCTCGAATTGGCGAGTTGCGGTCACCAATTCCTCCAAGTTCTCAATACGTGCCTTAGACTTTTCACCCTTCTCTTGCTCGTACATCGCGAACAAGCCCGAGTATTTAATTACATGGTCAGTTTGGTGATGCAGCGGCATCTCTAAGGTGTCGTCTTCTAGCGCGGTGACAAGCTCGATAAAACGGCTCAGAGCACCAGCAGCGCGACCAGCAAGCACCTTCTCGTCCAACATTGCCACGCTCGCTTCCCACATAGTGCAACCACGGTCACGAGCCGCAAAACGGATGGTTTCAAGCGTCTTATCACCCAAACCACGCGTTGGCGTATTCACCACACGTTCAAACGCCGCATCATCGTTACGGTTGGCAATCAGACGCATGTAGCTCAAGGCATCTTTGATTTCCTGACGTTCGAAGAATCGCATGCCGCCGTAGATACGGTAAGGCAGACCGGCTTGAATTAACGCTTCTTCCAGAACACGCGACTGGGCGTTGTTACGGTAAAGCATCGCAGCGTCATTCAGAGCACCGCCCTTGTCTTGCCACTCTTTGATTTTGTTCACCGCAAAACGGGCTTCATCTAATTCGTTGTAAGCGCTGTAAACCGAGATAGGCTCACCGACCACGCCATCCGTCCACAACTCTTTACCCATACGCTCGGTGTTATTCGCAATCAGGGTGTTAGATGCTTCCAGAATGGTCTTAGTGGAACGGTAGTTTTGCTCAAGACGAATGGTATTCACGCTTGGGAATTCGAGCGTAAACTTCTCAATGTTCTCGACTTTTGCACCACGCCAACCATAAATCGACTGGTCGTCATCACCTACGATCATCACGTGACACTCAGGACCCGCCATCATACGTAGCCAAGCATATTGAATGTTGTTGGTATCTTGGAACTCATCCACCAAGATATGCTTAAAGCGTGCTTGGTAGTGTTCACGGACGAACTTGTTATCACGCAGTAGCTCATGTGCGCGCAGCAAGATTTCCGCAAAATCGACTAAACCAGCACGATCACACGCTTCTTGGTAAGCGGTGTACAACTGTAGATATGTCTTGGTTACTGGATCATGGTACGCATCAATGTGCGACGGGCGCAGACCTTCGTCTTTCTTACCGTTAATCCACCATGCCACTTGGCGTGCCGGCCACTGCTTCTCATCGAGGTTTTGCGCTTTAATCAAACGCTTTAGTAGACGCTGTTGGTCGTCACTGTCAATGATTTGGAAATCTTCCGGTAGCTTCGCATCAAGATAGTGTGCACGCAGAATACGGTGACAAATGCCGTGGAAAGTACCATTCCACATACCGCCTGCACTGCCCATCATTAGCTCTTCGATACGTCCACGCATCTCTGCCGCCGCCTTATTGGTAAAGGTTACCGACATAATTGAAAACGGAGAAGCTTGCTCGACCGACATCAGCCAAGCGATACGGTGAACAAGAACGCGTGTCTTACCACTTCCTGCGCCAGCAAGAACGAGCAAGTTTTCTAGAGGTGCTGCAACGGCTTCACGTTGTTTATCGTTCAAACCGTCGAGTAATAGAGATGGATCCATCATGATGAGAGCTACTGGTTATTTATACATAAAAACCGATTATAACCTAAACAACCGGGTGCTGTTTAGACAAAACTTGATAAAAAAATCGATGTTTTTTTACCCAACACATCAATTAGTTATACCTATTTAACCCTACAAACCCATTTGCTTCAGAAATTTTTCTGAAAGTTTTTTAGCCAGTTTCCTATCTTTTAAGTTAAGCAAGTTGATAACAAAAACGCCAAAACAGGCGATTCATCTTGCCAACTTAAAGTAAAGGAAATCATTCAGAGGAATTTATTATGAAAAAGTCGAATCTAGCTGTTACTGCTGCTGTTACTGGTCTTCTAGCTCTTGGTGGCACAATGCTAACTGCAGCTCCAGCTGTCGCTGCTGAAAAAGAAAAGTGCTATGGCGTTTCTAAAGCAGGTAAAAACGACTGTGCAACAAAAAGCAGCTCATGCGCTGGTACTTCTAAAGAGGATAACCAAAAAGACGCATTCGTAGTCGTACCAAAAGGTCTTTGTGACAAACTCGCTGGCGGTAGCACTTCTTCTTCATAATCTTTTATCGCTAGCTATTGTGAGGATGCGTTGACGCTCAACCAACGCAAAGCCAAGACGCATCCTTCTCTTCCCGCACGATTTGAAAAGGAGTTTCACGTGAAACACCACACCTTCCACGACCTTGTTGGAGTTGGATTAAGAACCCCTCACCTCGATTACTTTAGCCAATCCCAGCCTGAGTTGTCTTGGTTAGAAATCCACAGTGAAAACTATTTCCAACCCAATGCAACAGAGCGCCATCAGCTACAAACGCTTCGCGAGCAATATCAAATTAGCTGCCACGGTATTGGTTTGTCGCTAGGTTCGGTGGAACGTGTTAGTCAAAAGCATCTTGCGCAACTTAAATCACTGATTGACTCAATCGACCCAATTCTTGTTTCTGACCATTTAAGTTGGAGTGAAAACGGCGGTCACTACTTTAATGACCTGCTTCCACTTCCGTATACGGAAGAAGCGCTCAACGTGTTCACTCGTAACGTGAATGAAGTGCAGGAATATTTGCAACGCGAGATCTTGATAGAGAACCCATCTAGTTATGTGAAGTTTCAACATTCGACCATCAGCGAATGGGAGTTTCTTACCGAAGTGCAAAAGCGCACTGACTGTCGTTTATTGCTCGATTTAAACAATGTTTATGTTTCAGCGTTCAACCACGGTTTTGATTGCGACACATACCTAGATGCGATTCCAGCCGACAAAGTGGATGAGATTCACTTGGCAGGTTTTACCATTAAACAACTCGACAAAGGTGAGATATGGATTGATACCCATAGCCGCCCAGTTAGCGATGAAGTTTGGCAGTTGTTTTCACAGTGGACAAAAAAACACGGTCCACGTCATACGTTGATTGAATGGGATTTGGATATCCCCGCGCCAGAAGTCTTGCTCGAAGAAGCGCAGAAAGCATCGCAACTGCTGTTGCAAGGCACACTTCCAAGTGAACAAAGCGAACCAAGGAAGGCATCATGAATCTAGCCACCTTACAAAGCCAGTTTGCTAAAGCCCTACACTATCAAGCACTCGGTGAAGATTGCGATATTGCCAGTGATACGTTTACCGCTGATGAACGCATGCAGATTTACCGCAATAACTTTATCGTCAGCTTAAGCGAGGTGTTATCCGCGACCTACCCGATGGTTGAAGCGCTGCTTGGTGAAGAATGCTTTGAACAGATAGCTCGCCAGCATGTTCTTTCTTACCCATTAAAAGAAGGAAATGTGGTGCATTATGGCGAAGGCTTTCAAGACACCATCATGCAGTTTAGTCAGGTGATCGCACAAGCACCTTACAGCCCTGAAGTCGCACGCTTCGAGTGGCATATCGACCTAGCTCGTCAAGTACAGTATGAACAATCCAATGCAGCGGAATTAAAACCGCTTGCGTTACTTGGCGAAGTGAGTGAAGAGCAACAACCCGCTTTAGTCTTACACCTTAAAAAGGGCTGCCGCAACTTTGACTCCAACTACGCAGTATTCGATCTATTTAGCGCGATTCAAACTGGGCAATTCGAACAACTTAATATCAACCAATTACAGCAAGGTGTCATCTCGATTCAAGCCAATGGAGAAGCCTTGTGTCACGCACTCGATGCCGATGTGTTCCAACTGCTGCAATGTTTAGAGCAGAAACAGAGTTTGAGCGAAATACCTGAAGTTTTACTCGCTCATCTCAATCGCATCATGGCACTCGATATCGTTGACGGCTTTACATTGCAATCAATCTAAGGAGCACTCTATGACGGATACGGTTAAAAACTTAGTGAATCGGTACGACGATTTAATCAGTACCTTACAAGCAGCCTTTGTCCCTTTACTACTTCTCTTTTGTCGCTTTTGGGTTGCTTGGGTGTTCTTCAATTCAGGACTAATCAAAATCTCATCTTGGGATAGCACGCTGTACTTATTTGAGCTGGAATACCAAGTGCCAATCTTGCCATGGGAATTGGCGGCTTATTTAGGTACGGCTGCGGAGTTGGTTCTACCGGTGTTCTTGGCACTGGGATTGATTACCCGCCCGATGGCAGCAATGCTGTTTGTGTTCAACATCATCGCAGTGATCTCTTACCCACTGTTGTGGGAGAAAGGTTTTTATGACCACCAACTTTGGGGATTGATGATTCTTATCGTAATCGTATGGGGGCCAGGACCGCTGTCTTTGGACCACATCCTGAAAAAGAAAATGACGAGCTAAAAAAATCCCCGCATCATGCGGGGATTTTTTATTATTTATTCAAGTAAGCCAGTAGCTCTTCTGCTGAGATACCTTGCTGAGCGAGGTCTTTTGCCATCTGCTCGACTTGTTCATCTTTGCGTGACTCAATCACTTGCTGAAATTGGTACACGATATCACGCAAAATTGGCAGAGGTACTTGTTTAGCCGCACTACGAATACGCTCGGAGCTTTGATTACCCAGCTCATTAAGCAACTTGCCAAACATCACCTTTTCTGGTGAATCTTCCATTTGCTCTAGAATACGAGCCATTTCATACGTGGTTAACGACATTACTTTTTGAGTTCCGTTATGGTGTCAGGAAAAGTCTGAGTGACAAATATACACGCCTTACTTACATTGGAAAATACTAAATTACACTGATTTACGCTTTCGCAAAGCTCGAGTGCCAGTTCTTCCCTGCTTTTGTAAACAGAACGACCAACGCAGGTAATAGGACCCACATATGAATTGCGATCAAGGTTTGTGGATCCAGAGATAAGCGTTGCAGTGTACCCACCAACAAACCAGAGCCACTCATTTGGAACAATCCAAGCAGTGCAGCTGCCGTGCCCGCCTTATCACCAAACGGTTCTAACGCTTTCCCTGCCGCTGCACCCAGAATGAATGCAAAACCTACAGAAGACATGAAGATAGGTAGCATGAAAGAAAGCGCGGTATTCTGACCATTCATCACTAGCATGATCACACCTGCGAGACCCAGAGTTGAGATCCCGGTGACCAAGGTGTTGTGAGTTCCAACGCGCTCCATAAACTTAGGCGCCAGCATACATGCCGCAATGTTTATCACCGCATTTACACCAAACCAGAAAGTGAATTCATTCATCGACAGCCCCATCCCCGTCATCAATACCGACGGTGCTGAGGTAACGTAAGCAAGAATAACCGCCATCGCCATCAAGCATAATGACGCATGGAAAACAAAAGATGGTGTGCTAAGCACTGCCCAATACCGACTAAGCTTAAACACCGCTTGCTTTTCTGTTGACGGGTTAGTCTCTTTCATCATGAAAAACATCAATGATCCAGACACCACAGCAAAACCCGCCATAAAGCTAAAGTTAGCACGCCAGTCAAATTGCTGAGTTAACCAGCTACCTAGAATTGGAGCTAAAGCCGGAATGAAACAAATCGCACCGTTAAGGTAGCTGATCATTTTGCCGCTTTTTTCCGGGCCAAAAATATCGCGAACTGTTGCAAAGGCTGCTACCGATGTCGCACACGCACCTAAGCCTTGTAGCAGTCGGGAAACCAACATCCACTCAATATTTTGAGCACTCCACGCCAATAAAGCGCTCATCGCGTAAATGGTGATACCGCCCAATGCAACAGTTCGACGTCCGAGTTTATCTGCTAAGGGACCTGCGAATAGCTGACCAACACCCATAGCAAATAAGAACCAAGTGATCGTGTCTTGTGCTAGCGCATTATCGACCTGAAAAGTGGAAGCAATAAGAGGTAAAGCAGGTAGATAAATATCAATCGCTAAAGGACTGAAAAGAACCAAAAGGGTCAATAACGCCATCTGTTTTTTACTATTAGAAAACTGGCTAGACACACAACACTCCGAATTGGATAAAGAACTTTGGGTAAAGCTTAATCATCTGATGATATGAATGGAAATGATGTATAATCATGAGCATTATTCCTCAGAGGAAATTCACTGTGAACGTCGAAAAACTGGCTCGTATCGATTTAAATCTATTGGTCTGCTTTAAAGTGCTGATTGAAGAGTTAAATGTTACTCGTGCGGCCCACCGATTGTGCTTAAGCCAATCTGCCGTCAGTAAATCACTGGCTAAACTGCGCATTCAATTTGATGACCCTCTTTTCACTCGAAACTCACATGGATTAACACCTACGCCGCGCGCATTGTTTCTTAAACCGAAACTGGATCTGTTGATAAATCAGTTAGAAGTGCTGACTCAACCCGAAGAGTTTTCTCCGCAAAGCAGCGAATACCGTTTTCAAATAGCAGCGGTAGAGAGTGTCTACCCTCTCATTCTACCCCATTTCTTACCGGCGATTTTTCAACAAGCACCTGGCGTGACAATTAGCACACACCCGTGGTCGGATAATACATTTAAAATGCTTCAACGCGGCGAACTGGATTTAGGCTTAACTGGAAAAGATATCGATATAAACGATGCCAAGCTGACTCTTCAACCACCCGATGACATTTGCGAGTTGGAAATTTATCGTGATTACCAAATGTGCATCATTCGCAAAAACCACCCTGCGCTAAAACAACCTTGGAATCTGGAAGCCTATCTCGCCCTACGCCATGTACAAGTACGTTGTGATGGCAACGACCGTTGGTTGCTGGATTATCGCCTTGCAGATATTGGCGCCGACCGCGATATTGCCGTCACCGTGCCCGACTTTAACAGTGCCGCAAGTTTATGTTCATACACCGACTTTATCTTTACTGCGCCAAGTCATTTTGTGCAACTTGCGGCCAAACAGCTTGATTTGGTCGTGCTGCCACTACCGTTAGAATTCCCACCTATGGCTTACACTTTATTCTGGCACCGAGATAGAGAAAACGACCCTGCATTAGGCTGGCTACGTACGATGATCACACAAAAAACCGATCACCTTAGATAAAAACACCGCACTCAATTTGCGCTTAGCGGCTAAAATGAGTAGCTTAACTGTCGTAGTCCTTTTTGGCTCATCTATGGCCTAGTTGTACTCCGACTCTATTGAAGTGATTGCGAACCTCAATGGAATCGTAAACTGCATGAAGCAGATGGAAACAGCTCCCACACCTGAGCATGAAGGAGCGGTAATTTGAAGGAATAACACAGATGCACAACGATACCCAAAGCCGCGTGAATGCAATTCGCGAATGGCTAGCACAACATAATATTGATGCCCTACTTGTCCCTCATGAAGACGAGTACTTGGGTGAATACGTACCAGCGCACAACGAGCGTTTACATTGGCTAACTGGTTTTACTGGTTCTGCTGGTGCTGCGGTAATCACCAAAGACAAAGCCGCTATCTTTGTTGATGGTCGCTACACAGTACAAGTAACAAAGCAGGTTCCTGCTGATCTATTCGAATACCGTCACTTGATTGAAGAGCCTGCACTAGATTGGATTAAAGACCATCTTGCAAATGGCGCGTCTGTGGCAATCGACCCTCGCATGCACAACGCTGCTTGGCTAGACATGGCACAAGCAAAACTTGCTGGCGCACTTGAGCTTAAGATTCTCGATAGCAACCCAATTGATGAACTGTGGCACGACCGCCCTGCTCCTGTGGTTTCTGATGTTCGCCTAATGGCAACAGAAGCAGTTGGTCAGTCAAGTGAAAGCAAACGCCAAGAAATCGCAGAGCTCGTGAAAAAAGCCGGTGCAGACAGCGCAGTGATCACAGCACTTGATTCTATCTGTTGGTTGCTCAACGTTCGTGGTCTAGATGTCTCACGTCTACCAGTTCTGCTTTCTCACGCGATTCTGCACTCAGACTCAAGCGTAGAATACTTCCTAGATCCTGCTCGCTTACCTGCTGAGTTTGACGCTCATGTTGGTGCCGGCGTGACGGTTCATCACCCAGAAGCATTGCAAGCACGGCTAGAAACTCTAACTGGCAAGAATGTACTGGTTGACCCTGCGACAAGTAACGCGTGGTTTAAATTGGTTCTACAAAACGCAGGCGCATCTGTGGTGAGTAAAGCTGACCCATGCCTAATGCCAAAAGCGGCGAAGAACTCAGTTGAAATCGCAGGCATGAAAGCATGTCATATCCGTGATGGCGTAGCGATGAGTAAGTTCCTATCTTGGTTAGATACTGAAGTCGCTGCTGGTAACCTGCATGATGAAGCGACACTGGCAGACAAACTGGAAGCATTTCGTAGCGAAGACCCGACACTTATGGATCTTAGCTTTGATACCATTTCAGCGGCAGGCGGCAACGCGGCCATGTGTCACTACAATCACGAAAACCAACCTGAACCTGGCAAGCTAGAACTGAACACGCTTTACCTAGTGGATTCAGGCGGTCAGTACCTAGATGGCACGACAGACATCACGCGTACAATTGCGATCGGTCAGCCTTCACAAGAGATGATTAAACAATTCACTCTCGCACTAAAAGGTCACATCGGTGTTGCTCGTGCACGCTTCCCGAAAGGCACACGTGGTTACCAAATCGATACGCTAGCTCGTCAGCACCTGTGGGCGGAAGGCTACGATTACGACCACGGTACTGGTCACGGTGTTGGTCACTTCCTAAGTGTTCATGAAGGTCCGGCGAGCATTTCGAAGAAGCAAATCGACGTGCCTCTAACAGAAGGTATGGTGCTATCCAACGAGCCAGGTTACTACCGTGCGGATGCGTTTGGTATCCGTATCGAGAACCTAGAGCTTGTTGTTGAAACCCCAACTAACGGTGACTTCCCTGTTCTATCATTTGAGTCGCTAACACGCTGTCCAATCGACAAGCGCAATATCAACGTTGATATGCTAACTCGTCCAGAGCTTGCCTGGTTGAATGATTACCATCAGAAGGTATGGGATGAGATCAGCCCACTTGTTGAGGGTGATGTGAAAGAGTGGCTTCGTCAAGCAACGCTACCAGTAGCACACAGCTAGAAGCTAGAAGCTAGAAGCTAGAAGCTAGAAGCTAGAAAAAAGTAGAGGGTTGATGTTTTGCATCAACCCTCTTTTCTTTACTTATGTTTCACGTGAAACATAACGATGACCAGTGTCTTTATTTGCTGATTAACCAGAATACGCCGAGTGCCAATCTCGCCATACAGGATCAAAGCCTTTGGCTCGAATCATATCTTCCACAGAACCAGCACTTCGCTCATCACTGATCTCAAACTGTTCGAGTTCAACATCATCCATCGCATAACCACCCGGCTGAGTTTTAGATGCAGCAGACATACTGGTGATACCTAACGGTAATGCATTGTCTCTGAACTTTGGTGATTCACGAGTCGATAATGACAACTCCACTTCTGGATTCAACAAGCGATAAGCGCAGATCAACTGCACAAGCTGTTTATCCGTCATGACTGATTTGGGTTGGAGCGCGCCCTTACAAGGACGTAAACGTGGGAAAGAAATTGAGTAACGAGTCTGCCAATATGTGCGCTCAAGATAGTCCAAGTGCGCTGCCACATAAAAACAATCTGTTCGCCACTCTTCCAACCCTATTAAAGCACCAATACCGATCTTATCGATGCCCGCCTTTGCAAGACGATCGGGTGTATCCAATCGGTATTCAAAATCCATCTTATTACCACGCAAATGGTGCTCGGCGTAAGTCGAAGGGTGATACGTTTCTTGATAGACCATCACCGCATCCAAACCCAATGTCTTGAGCTCAGCGTATTCGTCTTGCTCAAGTGGCTGTACTTCCATCGCTAAATAGTTAAAGCGCTTCTTAATCATCGGCACCATTTCGCGGAAGTATTTCATGCCCACTTTGGTTTCGTGTTCGCCAGTCACCAGCAATACGCTATCAAACTTCATGCGCTTGATTGCTTCGACCTCTGCAACCACTTCGTCCCGATTCAAGGTACGACGCTTGATTCTGTTCTCCATAGAGAAGCCACAATAAGTACAAGCATTGGCGCACAAGTTAGAAAGGTACAGTGGAATGTAAAGCGACATGGTATTACCAAAACGCTTGCGAGTTGCCGAGTATGACAGCTGCGCCATTTGCTCTAAGTACGCTTCAGCCGCTGGTGAAATTAGCGCTTTAAAGTCTTCCAAATCACGCTTGGGTTTATTCAATGCTCGCTCGACATCTTGTGCCGTTTTCGCGTAGATCGACATCGAGATGTCATCCCAATTAAGCTGCTTAAATTGTTCAACGAAGCTCATGTTTTCCTCGCTTAATAGCTAAACCAATCTAAGACTAAAGCTCATCTAGGAATGACGTCAGTGGACTCGACGCAACCGCATGAGAAACCTTACCAGCAAGTCCGGCTTCATAAGCCATACGCCCCGACTCTACCGCCAACTTAAATGCCTTCGCCATCGCAACGGGATCGCTCGAAGACGCAATCGCAGTATTGACGAGCACGGCATCCGCGCCCATTTCCATCGCACGCGCGGCATGTGAAGGAGCACCAATACCCGCATCAACAACGACAGGAACATTAGCTTGGTCGATGATGATCTCTAGGAAATCGTGAGAAACTATCCCTTTGTTAGAACCGATCGGCGCACCTAATGGCATGACTGCAGCACAGCCTACTTCTTCCAATCGTTTACACAGAACCGGGTCAGCATGACAATAAGGAAGGACAATGAAACCCTCACGAACCAGTTGCTCAGCGGCTGCTAGTGTCTCAATTGGATCGGGCATCAAGTACTTCGGGTCTGGATGAATTTCTAGTTTTAACCAGTTAGTACCCAACGCTTCTCTCGCCAATTGTGCTGCAAACACAGCATCTTTAGCATTCTTTGCACCTGAGGTGTTCGGCAATAAGTTCACACCCGCTTGTACTAACGGTAGCAAAATATCGTCTTGTTGGTCGTTCACATCCACACGCTTCAACGCCATGGTCGCAAGTTGAGAACCCGATACTTGAATCGCTTCTGCCATTAATCGGCTGTTGGCAAACTTCCCTGTTCCCGTGAACAGTCTTGATTCGAATTGTTTATCACCAATTTTAAGCATCGACTTTAACCCCCTGCGATCGCTTGAAACAAAGAGATGCTATCTCCCTGTGAAAGAACTGTGCTAGCCCACTCACTGCACGGCACAACATTGTTATTAATTGCAAAAACACAGCCCATTTCAGGCAGCGCAAATTGACTAATGATTTGCTGTAGATTTGACTCACTGGCAACTTGATGTGACTGGCCATTGATGACAATAGTGATCACATCTAAGTCAGCAGCTGTCATTTGTGTTGTTTGTTGTTCTGATAACGTCATTGCTTCCAACTCTCTTAATTCTGCTCATTACCCGTAAGCTAAATCTGAGCACACACTTGGCACTGTTTGTCTTTGCTTATCGCCATGGTTTGCCATTGCAGCTTCAATCCATCGAACAGGTGTAACTTGGCAGTCTCGACATGAAACTTTCCCGTCGCCAGTTTTTGAATTGCCGCTATCGCTTGGTAGTTGCCAAGTGTGCCCACCACCGGACCGACGACACCGCTCTCACTGCACTTTTGCGTTTGTGGTAATTCGTCGAACGGATACAAACAGCGGTAACACGCTTTACTCTGCGCTTCTTGTTCACTTGGTGTTTGGTAATCAAAGACAGCAAATTGCCCTTGCCAACCAATTGCCGCCGCCGAGATGAGCGGCGTATTTTGCTCGAAACAAACTTGGTTAATTAGCTGACGCGTTGGCATGTTGTCGGTGCAATCCAAAACCACATCCGCCAACATCACCTCAAGCTGCAGCTGTGCTTTGTCTAATCGCTTATTGATAGCACGAACTTGAACCATAGAATTAAGTTCATTGAGTTGTTTTACAGTTGCTTCTGTTTTCGCAACTTGGAGGTCTTGTTCACGATAAATGATCTGACGTTGTAGGTTACTGCTATCAACTTTATCGTCATCAACCACAACCAATTTACCAACCCCCGCTGATGCCAAGTACAAACTCGCTGCGCTCCCTAACCCACCACAACCGATGATCAGCACATGCGATTTACTCAAACGTTCTTGCCCAATTTCGGCAATTTCAGGCAGAGCGACTTGGCGCTGATAGCGAAGAAACTGCTTATCCGTGAGCATGCTCGCCTCTCTTGGTATCCGCCAATTCATTATTCTGATCAGTGAACGTTAGCTGTCTTTCTTTCATCAGTTGTGCAAAGAACTCGATGACGGACTGAGGTGATTCTGCCAACGTAATAGCTCGCACAACTGCCAAACTAGAAACACCTGTTAGCCAAACTTGGTCAGCATTAGATTGGTCGATACCACCAATCGCAACCGTCGGAAAGCCAAGCACATAGTCACTTACTTCTTTGTCTTTTGAAGGTCTGAAAGCAGCCTCTGTATTTGTATAAGGAATGCTATCAATCAGCTTTTGATACAAAGCCAAGCGCACCAAACCTTGTGGTTTCGATGGCATCTGTTTTGTGGTGGTTGGGAAAATATGCCCTAGTGCGATGTAGCTAGGATGAATTTGTACGATGCGCAGTAGTTCGTAATAACCATGCGTAGAAAGACCAAGACGAATGCCGGCTTTAGTTATCTGAGCCAAATTCGATTCTTCTATGTCTTCTTGTCCTAGGTGAACGCCATAAGCGCCATGCTTGATTGCCAACTGCCAATAGTCATTGATGAACACTTGTGCTTGATACTGACGGCCTAGCTCAATTGCTCGAATGATCTGTTGTTCTAAATCGGCTTGTTGTGGGTTCTTGATTCGCAGTTGAATAGTGTTGATGCCTAGTGGCAGTAGACGCTCAATCCAAGCAACATCATCAACGACTGGATAGAGCCCTAGACTTTGCTTAGTTAGAGTTGGAAAGCTAACGCTCTCACCTTGTGCAGACCAACCAACTTGAATACCTAGCCGGTTATCCTCTAGTACAGGTGTGGGGAAATCATCAAATTGGTCAGCCCACTGAGTAGATCTTCCCTCACCAAGGTTGTCATTCAACAGTGTTTCACGTGAAACATTCGCTTGTTGAGTTAGCATTCCTCGAGCAAGTGTTAACGCATCTTCGATAGGAAAATCGAGTACTGTCAGCGTTACTATCCAAGCAAGGTGATGTTCAGGATCGAACATTGCGTTGAATTTGGACTTAACGGAAAGCGCTCTCACTTCGTTGTTAATTGGGTGACGCCAGATATCAAGCTGAAGCACTTTCTCCTTTTCATCGGATACCTGCGTATCAGCAATGCCAATATGAATCGCTTTCGACGGTTGCTTAGCGCACGCTTCTACCGACAAAGCAGAACGGTAATAGAGCACAAATGAACTCTCATGCTCAGAGTCATAATCATCAATGAGATCAGTCGTTATGTGTGTGGTCTGTTGGCCGCGAACAAGCTGAATAGATTGAGTTGGGCTCACACCCAACTCAATGTCTTCGATGCTAAAACCCTGTTCTTTCGCCAACAACAAACATTGCTGAACTAAACCTGCCAGTTCAATCAATGATGACGGAATAAGGATTTTGCTCATTAGTCACTTACCTCGGCATGTGCTGCTGGGTGGTATAGCTCGGAACCTGACTCTCTAAATTCTTGCGATTTCTGACGCATCCCCTCAAGAGGATCATCCAGCATTTTGATTGAGATAGCTTGGTCCGCAGCAACTTGCTCAGTGTCTTTCGCGTACTCTCGTACCTCTTGCGAAATCTTCATCGAGCAGAACTTTGGTCCGCACATCGAACAGAAGTGAGCAACTTTGCCGGACTCTTGAGGTAAGGTTTCATCATGGAAAGCGCGCGCGGTATCTGGGTCGAGTGACAAGTTGAATTGATCTTCCCAGCGGAACTCGAAGCGAGCTTTAGAAAGCGCATTATCACGAACTTGAGCACCTGGGTGCCCTTTCGCTAAATCAGCGGCGTGCGCAGCAAGCTTATAAGTGATCATGCCTACTTTCACATCTTCTTTGTTTGGTAAGCCAAGATGCTCTTTAGGAGTGACGTAGCAAAGCATCGCACAGCCATACCAACCAATCATGGCAGCGCCGATGCCTGAAGTAATATGGTCGTAACCAGGAGCGACGTCTGTCGTCAGTGGGCCAAGCGTGTAGAATGGTGCTTCATGGCAGTGCTCCAGCTGCTCTTCCATGTTCTCTTTGATCATATGCATTGGAACATGGCCAGGACCTTCGATAATTACTTGTACGTCGTATTCCCACGCAACCTTGGTTAACTCACCAAGGGTACGAAGCTCTGCAAATTGCGCTTCGTCGTTAGCATCGGCCACCGAGCCAGGACGCAGACCATCACCGAGAGAAAGTGCCACATCATACTTAGCACAGATTTCACAGATCTCTCGGAAGTGGGTATATAAGAAGCTTTCTTGGTGATGCGCTAAACACCATTTCGCGATGATAGAACCACCACGAGAGACGATGCCAGTAACGCGTTTTGCAGTCATTGGCACATAACGAAGTAGTAAACCGGCATGGATAGTAAAGTAGTCAACGCCCTGCTCTGCTTGCTCAATCAGGGTATCGCGCATCACTTCCCAGTTAAGGTTTTCCGCAACACCATTCACTTTCTCAAGCGCTTGATACATTGGTACGGTACCGATCGGAACCGGACTGTTACGTAGAATCCACTCGCGAGTTTCGTGGATGTTACGTCCAGTAGAGAGATCCATAACGGTATCTCCACCCCAACGTGTCGCCCAAACTAGTTTCTCTACTTCTTCTTCAATCGAAGAAGTGACCGATGAGTTACCGATGTTGGCGTTCACTTTGACCAAAAAGTTACGTCCAATGATCATTGGTTCGGATTCTGGGTGGTTAATATTGGAAGGGATAATAGCGCGACCTTCGGCGACTTCTTTACGCACGAATTCGGCGGTAATATCTTTTGGTAGGTTCGCTCCGAAGCTTTGACCCGGATGCTGTTGATTCAGCACTTCATCGCGATACTTGGCACGCCCCATGTTTTCACGCAGCGCGATATATTCCATTTCTGGGGTAATAATACCTTTGCGAGCATAGTGCAACTGGGTCACGCACTGCCCATCTTTAGCACGTCGAATACGTGGTAGATTGCCGTAACGAAGATCGTCTAGTGTTTCGTCTTCTAAGCGTTCTTTGGTGTACACCGAGCTTACTTCATCAAGTAGCTCAGTATCGGCACGCTCTTCAATCCACCCTTCTCTCAGCTTAGGTAAGCCGCTATAGAGGTCTATGGTGTGCTCTGGATCTGTGTATACACCCGAGGTATCGTAAACGCGTACTGGCTCATTAGGCTCGAAAATAGGCGCTTCTTTTGTGCCTCCAATAAGGCTATCAGCGAGTGATATTTCACGCATTGGCACACGAATATCTGGACGTGAGCCTTCTACGTAGACTTTGCTTGAATTGGGGTACGGTTGTACCGAGAGTGTATCAATGAACTGTTTTGCTTCCAGTCTCGCTTGTTTGCGACTCGACATAGCATTTTTCCTTGCTTTGTTATACTAGATAAAAAGTAATTGGATAAAAATGCTTGGCGGATAGATGCGACAAGAGGAGTCAAATTAAGGCTAGTTAAAGCTTACGATATTTGCCTGTAACAACATTCGACTTTTGATAGGTCAACCAGAAAGAACTCCGGTGTGAATATCTTCTCTTGTTCCCTTCGCAGATTCTAATCTGATCAGGTTCAACGGATCCCGAATTAACGGTCTCAGCCTTATGGCACTCCGACAAGTGATGTCAGTATATAAAAACGGCTTGGTGAAACCAAGCCGACCTGTTCAATTTTTAACTACTTTGCTAGCTGCGCATCAATAATTGAAAGCCAATCCACGCCGCTGAAATACTTAACACGACATTCAACAATACGTTCAACCCCATCTTAAAGAAAGCGCCCTGCTGCATAAGCAAAACATTATCCATCGAGAAGGTGGAAAACGTCGTTAGTGCACCTAAAAAACCCAAGCCAATCACTTGTCGCCAAGGTTCCGTTGCCAAAAGTTCATTATCGAAAGCTGCTATCAATAAGCCCATCATAAATGAGCCAACAACGTTAACGGTTAACGTACCATATGGAAAACCACGCCCCAATAAAATGACACAAAGTTCAGAAATTAAGTAACGAGAACATGCACCAAATGCACCACCCAATGCAATAAAACCCAAAACGGATAGTTGTCCCATAATTCCCCCAGAAAAGTTAATGGCGACATTGTAATCAAATTTACGGCAATAGTGATTATACAATCTTAGAATTCAGCAAAGTATAGCGCTTAAAACTTATCAAGATTTTAAAAGTTACAGGAGTCACTTTACTTCAATGTAACCCATCAAACCCGTCTTCATGTGTTCAATTACATGACAATGGTACATCCAACGCCCTGGGTTATCTGCAACAAATGCCGCTTTCGCACTGCCGTTTTTTCCAAGTAAGACCGTATCGGTATGAAACGGTTCGTCGAGTTTTTTGCCATCTAACTCAAGAACCGTAAATGTGTGTCCATGAAGATGAATAGGATGATGATATTGGGTGACGTTCTTTAGGTTGAAGATATAGGTTTTTCCCATCTCCAATGTTGAAAGCGGCGCTGGAATATTATCTTTGCTCATTCCCTCCCAAGCCCGTTTGTTCATCAGCCAGAACTTAGGTATCGCTTTGCCCGATTGATCAGCAGGAGTGATCGCGCCCTCCCACTCAAACACATAATCGATTTGCTCTGCATTTTTCAAATCGAGAGCTGGCACAGGGTTGAGAGGTAATAAAGGCAGTTTCTGGTTGTTCGGCAGGTCAGACTCAACAACGTCAAACTCGCACAAAGGGAATGGGAAGCGTCCTTTCATTTGACGCACATAAACACGTGTTCCAGCCTTCGGAGCAATCAATCCGATATCTAACCTCATTCCCGGACCAATTTTGTGCTGAGTGAGCTTATAAGGCGCTTTAACAGGATTACCATCAATAGCAATAACCCAAGCCTCTGCCCCTTCTATAGCGATCGGGTAAGTAATGGTATTATCGACATTAGCAATTCTTAATCGCGTAGTGGCATTCTGCTTCAGCGCATAAACAGGCTCATGGACACCATTGACGCTACTCCACTCTCCGGGAGTCCCCATACGAGCGCTCAAGCGCGGCACCATAAGGTTCTTCCATTGTCCTTGCTTGTCTAAGTGCCAATGCTTGAGGACGACTTCATGCTCTTCATCAAACTGAACAGGCTCTGCCTCTTCAACGACAATTAGCCCGACTAAGCCCTTACCAAGCTGCTTCACACTGTTCATATGTGGGTGATACCAAAATGTGCCCGCATCTGGTGGTGTAAATTCATAAACGAATGTTTCACCCGGCATGATAGGCAACTGACTTAAGAAAGGTACACCATCCATTTCAATAGGGATTCGCAAGCCATGCCAGTGGATTGTAGTCGGCTCTGAAAGCTTGTTAGTAAACCGAATTATAACTTTCTCGCCTTGGCGACAACGAATCGTAGGCGCTGGAATCGAACCATTAAATGCGAGTACGTCTGTGTTAAACCCAGGGACCAATTCTGCAGTAGAAGGCTCTGCAGTGATATCGTATATATATTGCCCCTGCTTATTAGTGCTCCTAGATAGAGAACATGCAGGTAGAACGGTAAGCGCGGAGATTGCTAAGGATGATTGAAGAAAGCGTCGACGAGATATATCCATACATAGTTACTCATTAATCCAGATCGGTTGAGTGTAACTAAATATAAATAGTGATTCCCCTTTATTATTAAAATTTCGGGCCACTGATCATTACAGCTAACTGTAGTTTCGTTCGTTCAGTAGATTAAATGCTGCCAAAGTACAGCAGAAAGCCATACTTACGAGATAAGAGTAGAAATAAGCCGTAATAATGAGAGGAAGCCAGATACAAAAAAGGCTCTGACCTAAGTCAGAGCCTGATATGTGGCAGGGGTGGAGAGATTCGAACTCCCAACACGCGGATTTGGAATCCGCTGCTCTGCCAATTGGAGCTACACCCCTATAGAATTTTCATATTCTAGATTTGACAAAACCTCGCATAAGCGAGGTTGTCGATATTAAGTGGCGGAGTGGACGGGACTCGAACCCGCGACCCCCGGCGTGACAGGCCGGTATTCTAACCAACTGAACTACCA
>NZ_JAWOTI010000032.1:0-41441 GCF_033338775.1 Vibrio sp. Vb1018 | reverse complement strand
GTTAATGCATCTAATTGAAGCAACTTAGCATCATCTGCCGATCTGCCATTTACTTTGCTTTTTAAAATAGTTTTATGGCTAAGTCCTAAAGAGAATGAAAGATCAGGATTCACCGCAAACCCCATTCCTCCTGAAAGAGAAATAGTGTCTCCAAGTTCAACATCAGCTTTTGTGTCGCCAACTGTAACAGTATCCTCTAAGTTATAAATATAACTTAGACTAGCGAACAAGACCGCAGGATCAACAGGGTGAATAAGAGATAAATTAGGCTCAAAACTCCAAAAACCCGAACCTGTAGGGACATCACTAAATGAGTTGCTTCCATCTTCAATAGAAACATCATAAGGCGATCGTCCTGTATCCGACTTTACTCTAAGGCCACCTACCCAGTATGGCGCAGACTCAAAGTTAAACTGGTGCCTCAATGCGAACTCTACATCACCAAGCCCTCCGCCATCCACCGTTGTGTTTACTACTTCACTGTTTGAACCATCTTGAATGGGGCGCGTAGAAACTTGGTCATTACGATACACATACGGCACTCTAACTTCTAACTCTGTGGCGTTTGTTAAACCGTACCGAGCAGTTAATCCAACGGTTACTGTAGTCCTATCCGAATCACTCACTTCAATTCGCCCAACAATCAGAGTTGGTAAGACTGTATACCCAACAACAGATACTTTGTTTGAAGAGTTTTGTGTATAGCTTAAAGACGAATCAAATGACCATTTACCTTTAGGTGTGAGAACGCCTGGGCGCTCAATAACATCACCAACCGTTTGGGCGCGCTGAGGAATATCATCTCCTTCAGCACCATATGCATTCCCCGCAATGAATAAACTACAAAGATAGGTACCCAGTAAAGTCTTCCGTAACATCACATCTTTCCTTTTGCTGATGATCGTACCCAAGTAATCTCAGGCAATAGCTTGAGGTGAAGCTCCTAACTTTCCAAAGTAAGATTAGTATAGCTACTTCAAAACCACGACATACCTTTAAGTTTGGCGCTTTGAAGAAATTAGGAGACATTTATACTTATCTTCAACACTAAGCCACTAGTTAATAAATAATTAGGATAGATTCTATGTTTTCGCAATATTATTAATAAAATAAATTGCTTACCTGTGCTCTTAGTATGAAGTCGGTATGACATAACAGCTGAAAAGCCTGTTCTCTTTTGCGTAGCATCAATCACATTGCTTTTTAGATCGAGTCGCTCCGACTTCAACCATAACTAACGCTATCTTCCCCACATATTTCATCAAAATGCATTCCCGTGTCGCGATTTAACATGCTAAAGTTAACAATGCGTTAACAATTATAAATACAATGAGAAGACATGGAGTCACTTAAAATGAATCAGCCGAATCTAAATAGCGCTGCTGGTTGCGCTCTCCCACCACCAAATGAAATGATCCTCAAATGGGCTCAAGAGCGTCCAAAAGAGGTCTACCTAAAACAAATTATTAACCGACAGTTTGTTGAGTACACATTCTCTGATGTTGCAGATCAAGCCTTAAAACTTGTCAGCGCACTACGCTCGCTTGGTGTAAAGCCTGGCGACAAAGTTGCGTTAGTATCTAAAAACTGTGCAGAATGGTTTATTTGCGATCTTGCTATGATGCTTGGTGACTATGTCAGTGTGCCAATCTTTCCTACCGCCGGTGCAGACACCATCGAATACTGTGTGACTCATAGTGAAAGTAAAGCGATCATTGGCGGAAAACTCGATGATCCCAAAGCAACTCAGCAAGTCATTGATGCTATGCCTGAACTCATTAGCATCGCTCTACCTTATGACACGGCACCTAAGTGTAAGCACGAATACCAAGCGCTCATTGCTGATGCAATGCCAAGTGAAGAGCGTCCGCAGCATTACGATAACAAGCTAATGTCGTTGGTGTATACCTCAGGCACATCAGGGTTACCGAAAGGCGCGATGCTAACTTACGGCGCATTCAGTTGGTCTGTTCAGCAACTGATCAATCATATTGGTATCCAAGAAAACGACCGATTGTTCTCTTATTTACCGCTCGCTCATATTACAGAGCGTGTTTATATCTTCGGTTCATCGATTATGGGTGGCGTGCCAACAGCATTTCCAGAGTCACTGGACACTTTTATCGAAGATGTGAAGATGCACCGACCAACTCTGTTTATCTCCGTCCCACGATTATGGACGCTATTCCAGCAACGTATTCAAGACAAACTTCCACAGAAGAAGCTCAATATTCTGTTGAAAATCCCATTCGTCAATTCTTTGATCAAGAAAAAGCTAGCAGATGGTCTAGGTTTAGATCAGGCTCGAGTATTAGGCTGTGGCTCTGCACCTGTCTCGCCAGTGCTGTTGGAATGGTACCACTCAGTGGGCCTTGATATCACAGAGGCTTGGGGGATGACGGAATCATTTGCCTACAGCACGCTCAACTACCCATTTAGAGCTGACAAAATTGGTAGTGTCGGTAATGCAGGGCCAGGCATTGAGTTAAAAATCGCAGCCGATGATGAAATCATGGTGCGTGGCAAAGGGCTATTTTCTGGCTACTACAAAAATGATATTGCCACCCAAGAGTCTTTTGATTCAGAGGGCTGGCTACACACAGGCGATATCGGCGCTATCGATTCAGATGGTTATCTAACGATTCAAGGCCGTAAAAAAGATAACTTCAAAACCGCCAAAGGTAAATTTGTCTCTCCGGTACCTATCGAGAAAAAGCTTTTCGAGTACAGTCGCGTAGAGATGATGTGTCTCATCGGTTTAGGGCTACCCGCTCCGATTCTTTTGGTTGTGCCACATGACTTCCCTAACTTTGATCGAGAGCGATACGCACGTACCACACGTAAAGTTATTGCCAGGATGAATCAAGAACTCGCCTCTCATGAGCAAATCAAAGGTGTGTTAATGATTAAAGAACCTTGGAGTATAGAAAATGGCGTACTGACGCCAACGCTTAAAATTAAACGTCATGTGCTCGAACAAAAGTATCATGAGATAGGCCACAATTGGCCAAAAGATGAATTGGTCGTGTGGGAAGAAGACTTGTAATTTTGCTTGCACTCCTCAACACCATTGGGGAGTGCAACTTAACTTTGAGCTTGAATCAAACTCATAAACTACTCTCTCCAGAATGGCTTACTCACTTCACAACTAATCTCCCTTTCACCTAACCCAATATCGTCCCAAAGGTGCTTTGGTAACTCTCTCAAGTGACGACGTGTCTTATAGTTCCTTCTCCAAGCCGCCAGTTTAGAATAAATTAACTGTAACCCGCTCTGATGGGCAGTAGGTATAGTACGCTCACAAGTGTGTGTCATGTTTTCCATTTCAAAGATCCCTATACAATGTTGACCACTTAATAATCAGCGACTACGCTGATATCCTCAAACGATAGAATCTGCCATAGAGTTAAGGAAAACTAATGTGAAAGATCGAATGCCTCCCTTACAGGGCTTGTATTACTTTTTCGTTGCAGCAAAGGAAGGAAGCTTTAAAACGGCAGCAAAAGAACTGTTTGTTACGCCAGCGGCCATTAGTCAGCAAATTCGTCATTTAGAAGAGTTCTTAGGCACGGACCTATTTGTTCGTCAGCACAGAAAAATCGTGCTCACACCTGAGGGAGAGCTACTGTTTAGTCAGGCAGAAAGAGGGTTTGCTCATTTGCAGCAAGGGGTTAGATTAGTCAATCAAGATCCAAACCCGAACCACCTTTCGATATCAACACTCCCCTCTTTCGCTCATCATTGGTTAGTCCCGAAAATTACGGCTTTTCGTCAGCGTCACCCTGATATCGCCTTGCTATTAGAACCAACCAATGATTTGGTGTCTTTTCAAGATAGCCAGATAGATTTATGTGTTCGTTACGGTTTAGGAAAGTACCCCAATTTAGAATCACAATGGCTAATGGACGAAGCTTTTTATCCAGCTTGTCATCCGGTGTACCAGAAAGAGCACGGGATCTATAACATCGAGGATTTAAGCAAAGCTGAGCTGATTGAAGATGTTTGGCCTGATCTTGATTGGAATATGTGGTTAGCAACCTTGGGTCACTGCGCAGCAAAGCCTACCTTAAAATACAGTGGATCACATCTCGTGCTTGAGGCTGCACTATCACTTCAAGGCGTGGCATTAGTAAAACACAGTTTAGCTCATCAATATTTTCGTTCTGGCAAATTGGTCCGAATTGGAGATATCGCTATCAAGCCCAACTTTGCGTATTACTTGTGTGCGCCAAAAGGCTACTTAAAAAGACCTAAAGCTCAATTGTTTGCGCAATGGTTGAAGGAAGAAATAGAAATATTTGAAAAGTCAGTGGTACCAGACTTTAAGACCATTGACCTAAAAGGCAACAGCACTAGAACGACATCATAACAATCGTCAAAACAAACGCTAAATAGGAATAAAACAAAAACGCTCTGCGTATAAGACTGCTAGATACAAAAAGCCCCGCACTAAGCGGGGCTTTCAAGTTATAGAGTTAACTTAAGAATTACTTCTTAGCGTTACGCTCTTTAACGTCAGCAATTACTTGCTCTGCAACGTTTGTTGGACATGGTGCGTAGTGTGAGAACTCCATAGAGAACTGACCACGACCAGAAGTCATAGTACGTAGAGTACCGATGTAACCAAACATTTCTGATAGAGGTACATCACCCTTGATACGTACGCCAGTAGACGCTGCTTGTTGGTCTTTGATCATACCACGACGACGGTTAAGGTCACCGATTACGTCACCAACGTGATCTTCTGGAGTGAACACGTCAACTTTCATGATTGGCTCAAGAAGTTGCGCGCCAGCTTTAGGCATAGACTGACGGAATGCACCTTTCGCTGCGATTTCGTAAGCGATAGCTGAAGAGTCAACTGCGTGGAAACCACCGTCGAATAGTTCAACTTCAACGTCTAGAGTAGGGAAGCCAGCTAGAACACCGTGCTCCATCATTGACGCAAAGCCTTTCTCAACTGCAGGCCAGAATTCTTTAGGTACGTTACCACCAACAACTGTTGATTTGAACGTGAAGCCAGAGTTTGGCTCACCTGGTTTGATGCGGTAATCGATCTTACCGAACTGACCAGAACCACCAGACTGTTTCTTGTGCGTGTAGCTATCTTCGATTGCTTGAGTGATAGTTTCACGGTAAGCAACCTGTGGAGCACCAACTTCTAGCTCAACGCCGTAAGTACGCTTAAGGATATCTACCTTGATGTCTAGGTGAAGTTCACCCATACCTTTCAGGATAGTTTCGCCTGAATCTTCATCAGTCTCAACTTGGAATGATGGATCTTCTGCAACCATTTTACCGATCGCAATACCCATCTTCTCAGAACCGCCTTTATCTTTAGGCTTAACTGCGATAGAGATTACTGGATCTGGGAAGATCATTGGCTCAAGAGTACATTCGTGCTTAGGATCACATAGAGTGTGACCAGTTTGAACGTTCTTCATACCAACTACAGCGATGATGTCACCAGCTTGTGCTGAATCGATCTCGTTACGCTCGTCCGCGTGCATCTCAACCATACGGCCGATACGCTCTGTTTTACCAGTTGCAGAGTTAAGGATTGTGTCACCTTTCTTCATCTTACCAGAGTAGATGCGGATAAAGGTTAGAGCACCGAAGCGGTCATCCATGATCTTAAATGCAAGAGCACGTAGTGGCTCGTCTGCAGATACAGTCGCAACTTCACCAGTTGGCTCACCAGTCTCTGAATCAGTTAGAGGCTGTGGATCAACTTCTGTTGGAGATGGTAGGTAATCAATTACCGCGTCAAGAATAAGTTGGATACCTTTGTTCTTGTACGCTGAACCACAGTAAGTTGGGAAGAATGCTAGATCACGAGTACCTTTACGGATACAACGTTTGATGTCTTCTAGAGATGGCTCTTCGCCTTCTTCTAGGTAAGCCATCATTAGATCTTCGTCTTGCTCTAGAGCAGTTTCGATTAGCATTTCACGGTATTCAGCAGCTTTTTCTACCATGTCTGCTGGAATATCTTGAACTTCGTAGTTCTCTGGTTGGCCAGACTCATCCCATACGTAAGCTTGTTGGCTTAGTACGTCTACAACACCTACGAAATCTTCTTCGATACCGATAGGTAGAGTCATAACTAGAGGTGTAGCACCTAGTACGTTCTGTACTTGATCTACAACTTTGTAGAAATCTGCGCCCATACGGTCTAGTTTGTTAACGAAGATCAGACGTGATACGTGTGATTCGTCAGCGTAACGCCAGTTAGTTTCTGACTGAGGCTCAACACCACCAGAACCACAGAATACACCGATACCACCGTCAAGTACTTTTAGAGAACGGTAAACTTCGATAGTGAAGTCAACGTGTCCAGGAGTATCGATGATGTTTAGACGGTGATCGTTCCAGAAACAAGTTGTTGCTGCAGACTGGATTGTGATACCACGCTCAGCTTCCTGCTCCATGAAGTCAGTAGTAGTTGAACCGTCGTGAGTGTCACCGATCTTATGGATCTTACCAGTTAGCTTTAGGATACGCTCTGTAGAGGTAGTTTTACCCGCGTCTACGTGAGCAAAAATACCAATGTTTCTGTATTTTGATAAATCAGTCATTGTCTTACTCTGTTAATAAGGTATAAAGTGCGCGCAGAGTATATCACATTCTGTCAATACTGATACCCTTGCGTGCGGATGGAAGAAAAAAAATTTTAACGTGAAATTTCCGTCCCCAAAGCATAGTCAAACACAGCAATTTATGTACTTTATTCGCATTTTATTGAGGACGGATAGAACAGTTTGTGATTGCACAAATACCATTCTTATGAGCATTACAGCTCGTCAAAAGCCTCTATAGCTTCCGACAATTTCTTAACGCCGTGAATTTGCATGCCAGGGATGCCACCTTTCGGCATGTTGGCTGCTGGCACGATGGCTTTCTTGAAACCATGTTTGAACGCTTCATTCAAACGCTCTTGCCCACTTGGCACTGGACGGATTTCGCCCGCAAGCCCTACCTCACCAAAAATCACCACATCTTTAGGGAGTGGACGGTCACGAAAACTCGATAAAAGCGCCATAACTAAAGCAAGATCAGCGCTCGTCTCCGTCACCTTAACACCGCCAACCACATTAACAAAGACATCTTGGTCTGCCATTTGTAAGCCACCATGCTTATGCAACACCGCAAGCAAAAGTGATAGGCGGTTCTGCTCCAAGCCGACCGCAACACGACGAGGGTTGGCTAACTGCGAGTAATCCACCAGCGCTTGAATCTCTACTAGCAGAGGGCGCGTGCCTTCCCAAACCACCATGACGGAAGAGCCTGATGTTTCTTCTTCACCACGAGAAAGGAAGATCGCTGATGGGTTACTCACTTCTTTCAATCCTTGGCCTGTCATAGCAAAGACACCAAGCTCATTCACAGCGCCAAAACGGTTTTTATGACTACGCAAAGTGCGGAATCGGCTATCCGTTCCACCATCGAGTAGTACCGAACAGTCGATAATGTGTTCAAGAACTTTGGGGCCCGCAAGGGTACCATCTTTTGTTACGTGACCAACAATAAATACCGCAACATTATTCTGTTTTGCGTATCGTGTCAGAGCCGTCGCAGATTCACGTACCTGAGCAACACTGCCAGGCGACGATTGAACATCAGAAACGTGCATCACCTGAATCGAGTCTATTACCATTATACGAGGCTGCTCTTTTTCGGCGATTTGGCAAATTTTGTCGACGTTCGTTTCCGATAGCATTTTTAAATGATCTTTCGGCAAGCCCAATCGGGAAGCACGCATTGCCACCTGCTGTAACGACTCTTCACCGGTTACGTAAAGCGTTGGCATTTGCGCAGATAAACTACACATGGTTTGCAACAGAAGGGTTGATTTACCTGCACCAGGGTTACCACCAATCAAAATTGCGGCACCTGGCACAACACCACCACCCAAGACGCGGTCAAGCTCTTTAAACCCACTGGTGAAGCGAGGTACTTCTTGCAGATCAATTTCGGATAGCGTTTGAACCGTTGCTTCTGTTGCGGAACCAGCGTAGCCGCTTAAGCGTTCATTGCGAGCAACGGTTGGCGATGCAGCGATACGTACTTCTGTTATCGTATTCCATGCACCACATGCGTTACACTGCCCCTGCCAACGGGGAAAGTCCGCGCCACAATCATTACAAACATACGCTCGTTTTGCTTTCGCCATGATGCCTCAATTTTTTCTACAAATGTGACTAAGCACAGCCAAGTCAGACCTGAACTGAAATGAACTATTGATATACTTAAGTATTACTTCGCTTAGCCGATACAATTTAAAGTAACGACATACTCTAACAGAAATAATGCAGCAATCTGAAATTCTCTCGCTCGCAGAACGACTCATTCCCGTTTACGGTACGAATGACTTTGACTTTGTCCTTGGCCAACTGACCGAGGAAGAGCCGCCTTCGGCCAAAATTTTGGTTAAAATGGAACTTAACCGCTTAATGGCTCCATGCAAAAAAAGCATTGATTTGCGAGGTCGCGTTCAAGGCGAATGTCGCGAGTATATTTTGGATGGCATTCCACATTGGTTGGATGATGTTGCTTTCAACGCTTACCATAAAAACATCAAAAAGTTTGGCTGCTACACGGAAGGAATGTGGGAAGCATTGGTCAACACGCGAAATAACTTTCGCGTAATGAGCAAGCGCCTTACTCAGCAAAAAACGCAATCGTTAACGGATCCTAAAAGCCCGTTCTTAGCAGAACCCGTTCACCTAGGCTACGATTTAAAGCGCCAAGAAAAACGCTTGAAAGTCCAATCTCAAGTTGAAATTTGCCGTTCTAAAGGACAGCTTCTTCATGGATTAAGCATTGATTTGTCTAGCTCTGGCGCAAAGTTCAAAGTCCCTAGTGCATTTAAATATAACCTTGGGGAAATTATTCAGGTCACGTTTACTGAATTTGCCAGCAAATCTAACGTTGCAGGTATAGAGAAACCGCTTGCATACCGCATACTCGCGGTTGATGACTGTTACGAAAATGACTCAGTTCGATACCTCAGAACCATACGCTTAACTGACACCAATGTCGTCACCAGAGTGATAGATGAAGCGCTCAACAGTGCTGCTAAAAGGGCTCGTCACGACAATCAAGACAAGATTATTCGAGCTCGAACTCGCGGTTATGAGCACATCGCACTAAAGCACACCAGCAGCTTGCCTCTATTCTTTGATGGTAGTGACCTAAAATTAGCAATGTTAACGCCAAACAATCAAAAGCTTTGGCAATACTGGCACGATGAGAGAAACCAGCAAATGTTTGGTTCCTTATTCAACGAGCAACGCATCGCGTCACTCATTAAGCCTGGTGTGAAAGGAACAACCAATGTCCTTTATTCATTTACTCACGAGCACGAGAATCGAACCTATTTCTATTCGATGTTTCGCCCTGAAGCAACTCGCGAACAGCGCCAGCTATTTTGGCATTTAGGTGGCAAACGAGAGAGTTGGCGCGCCTTTAGAATTTCAATCTTTGAACTATCTGAGCAAGAACAGGAAGACCTAGCAGCTTTCTCTCCAGAGTTAGCAGAAACGTCTCAATCACTGACTCATATTGGTATTTTGCAAGAAATTGCTGACGAAAAATCAGGGCAGGATTACCTGCTAACTGAAAAGCCGCGCTTACCCGCTAATACGTTAAACGCGTTTCGTCATCCGAGAAGAGTTATCGGCAATCCAAAGGGCATTTATTTTGATGCAAAGTCTCGTCGAAAAGAGCCTCGTTATCGTTTTAAAACACCTTTAGAGTTGTACTCAGGACAAACTAAAACAGGCGGCTGTACTGTTGACCTTTCCAAACGAGGACTCGGAATTAGGCTAAGTGAGCCTACGATGTTACGTTCTGGGCAAGAGGTAAGAATCAACTTTCGAGAATTACAACTCTACGATAAAAAATTGCCGTTAATGTCGGTGCCATACCGAGTAATTCGTGTAAGCCCAGACGGTTGTAGCGTGCAGCTAGTTATTGATGAAAGCAGCCAAACCATGAAGGTAATCGCTTTTTTCAACAGCATTATCGAGCACAATCAAGACAAGCTAATCCCGCAAAAAGAGACGCTACCAAGTAATGCTCTACTTGAAAGGCTGCACTGCATGTTGCTCTCGCGTACGCTGAGCACGCCCATTTTTATCAGTAAGAGTACGTCATCTTCAATCAAAACCCCCGTTATCGGGGTGAACTTGCCGCTACCTAAACACATTGAGCTTTTTGCCCGTCTTGGGCATGACCAACTGTTGTCACTTGAACCTATCTTTAAAGGCCGGACAAGCACATTAATTGCAGAGCCAATAAAACGTGTAGAAGGTGCTCAAGCCAGACATCAGGATATCTATATAAGCGCCGCAAAAGTAGGCAATAAAATTACAGGCATTGAGTCAAAGCTTCATCAAGAGTTCAACAGCGTAAAAGAGCGGATTCAATTTATAAAGAAAGCGCGAATGATGGGTGACTTTTACGTGATTCGCCTTTCTACTGCGCCAATTTTCGATCCGATGACATCATTACTGCAACAAGATTTAAGTGACTTAACCCAATTTGGCGTACATCAAGCGAGCAAGTTAGAAAAAGAGTTAACAGCGCTCGTTGGTTACAGTGAATTTGAAGACATTACTGAAGAGGTTGTAATTAGATTGGAGTTAACCGAGTAAATTCAAAGTCATACCAAATTGAAAAAAAACACCGCCTTTCTGGCGGTGTTTTTGAATGGATGGTTAAGGTTTAGCTTTCCAGCTGACCTTTTGCTGCTTCACCAATGCGCCAGATAAAATACAGAGCACACCGCCCAACCCTGCAAAGCGAATCGCTGATTGCGCTTGAGCTTCCACTTTTGGTTTTGCGTGATACGCAATCCCTAATCCTGCCACCGACATCATCACAAGATCATTAGCGCCATCACCGACAGCAACCGTGTTGTGCTGCTCAATTTCATATTCATCCGCCAGTTCCACTAGAATGTCAGACTTCATCTGCGCCGTTACCACATCGCCAAGTACTTTACCCGTGAGTTTGCCGTCAATAATTTCTAATTGATTGGAGCGAGCAAAGTCTAAGTCGACTTTATCTTTGATGTAATCAGAGAAGTAAGTAAAACCACCGGAGGCAATCGCTGTTTTCCAGCCCAAGGCTTTCAACGTCGCAATTAGCGCTTCAAAGTCCGGCATGAATGGTAACTGGGAACGAACTTGTTCAAGAATTGATTCATCGGCACCTTTGAGCTTACCAACTCGCTGACGTAAACTTTGCTCAAAATCCAGCTCACCTTGCATGGCACGTTCAGTGACTTCAGCGACCTCATCCCCTACTCCTGCCAGTTTCGCGATTTCATCAATACACTCTATCTGGATCGCCGTTGAATCCATATCAAATACAATCAACCCTTGGGTTGATAGATCGGGCACTTCATTAAGCGAGGCGTAATCTAGGTTGAGACTTTGTAAGATCGTTTCATGTTGAGGAGTCAACTCTCCGGCCATCAGGGCTACTTCATATTGGCCAACTTTCCACGTTTCTAGTATTGGGTTGTAAAAGCCGGTGAAGAAATCAATGTCTTCGAAGTGACTTGGCGAAAGGTACTCAGCAAATACGATCCAGTTTGCTTTTGCTTTATCTAATTGGGAGGCAAATCGAGTCTCGGGTAATCGTTTTAAAAGTGTCGTATGTTTTCTGATAGGCAAGCTTTTTGACGCGTCCATGTATATAATCCCTTATGACTTTGCTAAAACGTTACCTCAACAAACTAAAAAGGCAAGTCTTTGTTTTATTTTAAATGGATGAGTAAAGAGCATGAGTGAATCTTTGTTCTCAGTAAGGAATGCCCTAAGAATTCTGGCACTAATCCTACTGTGTGTGATGTTGTTTATCACAATAAAAAACAGTGTTGTGATCAGTAAGGGTAATGAGAAAATTCAAGCACAACAGCTTGAAACGCTCACCAAAGTTTTGATTTCACAGGCGTCTCTTTCTGCCAGTGAGATGATTTTAACTAAAGATCAAGAACGATTACTTCAGCTAACAAACCAGCTAGCACAAGACCGTTTAGTGTTTGATGCAACAATCTACGATGCACAGGGTGTACGTTTAGCGTCTAGTGAAGAGGCATTATCGGTACGCGAAGTTCTTGGCCTGGATACGCCTTTGGCAACAGCTTCCATTGGTCGCCAGCAGTTGGTTGAACCAGTTTTTGCAGATGGTGCGCTTATCGGTTTTGTTCGCGTGACCTTTGAGACGGGCCGGGTGACGGCTATTTCTGACCACCACTATCGCAAGAGCGATCGTTATATGTACATGATGGTCTTAATGAGCTTTGTCTGTGGTATGTTGTTCATCTTGATTTTACGTCGACAACCGATACGTCGTAAAAAAGCGCCAAACCTGCTGCTAACCAAGTAACTAGGTAGCGCTAACAACTCATATAAAAACAGCCCGCAATGTACGGGCTGTTTTTTTAGCTCTTGAGAGCGAAAAATAGAATGACTCTTCGTCGCTTACTCTTCGTCACCAAGCAATACTGAATCTAGTGCGATTAGCATCATGTCGTTGAATGTCGTTTGACGCTCGTCAGATGTAGTCTGTTCGCCAGTCTTGATATGATCAGAAACCGTACAGATTGTCAGAGCTTTTGCACCGTATTCTGCCGCAACACCGTAAATACCAGCTGCTTCCATTTCAACACCAACAATGCCGTACTTGTCCATTACATCGAACATTTCTGGATCTGGCGTGTAGAAAAGCTCTGCTGAGAATAGGTTACCAACTTTAACGTCAATACCGCGAGCTTTTGCAGCGTCTTCTGCCGCACGAACCATGTTGTAGTCTGCGATTGCCGCGAAGTCATGACCTTTAAAGCGGATACGGTTCACTTTAGAGTCAGTACATGCACCCATGCCGATCACAACATCACGCACTTTGATGTCTTCATTCACTGCGCCACAGCTGCCAACACGGATGATTTTCTTCACGCCGAAGTCTTTGATTAGTTCAGTCGCGTAAATCGAGCATGATGGGATACCCATACCGTGGCCCATTACCGAGATCTTACGGCCTTTGTATGTGCCTGTGTAACCAAACATATTACGAACGTCACACACTTGAACGACATCTTCAAGGAAAGTCTCTGCGATGTATTTTGCACGTAGTGGATCACCAGGCATCAGTACGACGTCTGCAAATGCACCCATTTCAGCATTGATATGTGGAGTTGCCATTTTCTTTTCCTTAACCTTTCTCTAGCGCTCCGCGCTTAAGGCGATATAAGCCAGAGTATTCTCATTTCCGACAAGCAGCATTTACATACTGCAAACATAAAACTAGGAGCTATCAAGCTCCTAGTTTTCAAAAACCTAACTAATTATAGGAAGTTCTTACCGTAATCCATTGGAGAAGTACCGAAGTAACTTGCCAATGTTTGACCGATATCTGCGAATGTTTCGCGGCGGCCAAGAGAACCAGCTGGTACTTTTTGACCATAAACCAATACTGGGATGTGCTCACGAGTATGGTCAGTACCTGGCCATGTTGGGTCACAGCCGTGGTCTGCCGTTAGGATAAGCACATCGTCTTCTTCCATAATCTCTAGCACTTCGTTGATACGATCATCGAAGTACTCAAGTGCCGCTGCGTAACCCGCTACGTCACGACGGTGACCGTAAGCTGAGTCGAAGTCTACAAAGTTAGTGAATACGATCGTGTTGTCGCCCGCTTCTTTGATTTGCTCTAGCGTTGCTTCGAACAATGCAGGGATACCTGTCGCTTTCACTTTCTTAGTGATGCCGCAGTTTGCGTAGATATCAGCAATCTTACCAATAGAAACCACGTTGCCTTGCTTCTCATCAACGAGCTTCTGAAGAACCGTTGCTGATGGTGGCTCTACAGAAAGATCACGACGGTTACCTGTACGCTCAAATTGACCTTTACCAGCACCAACGAATGGGCGCGCGATAACACGACCAATGTTGTAATCTTCTAGCTCTTCACGTGCGATTTGGCAAAGCTCTAGTAGACGGTCTAGACCGAAAGTCTCTTCGTGACATGCGATTTGGAATACAGAGTCAGCAGACGTGTAGAAGATTGGTTTGCCAGTCTTCATGTGCTCTTCACCAAGATCGTCAAGAACTTGAGTACCAGACGCGTGACAGTTACCTAGGAAACCGTCAAGACCTGCACGCTCAAGAATGCGGTCAGTCAATTCTTTCGGGAAGCTGTTTGCTTTGTCAGTGAAGTAACCCCAGTCAAACAGAACAGGAACACCTGCGATTTCCCAGTGACCAGACGGCGTGTCTTTACCTGAAGAAAGCTCTGCTGCATGACCGTATGCACCAATGATTTCAGCGTCTGCGTCTAGTCCAGGTGCGAAGCGACCTGTCGATTCTTTATGCGCCATTGCCAAACCAAGTTTCGATAGATTTGGAAGGCGAAGTGCACCTTGGCGATTGTCGTTATCTGCTAAGCCTTTGTCACATTGGTCAGCGATGTGACCTAGTGTGTCTGAACCTACATCACCAAATTCTTTAGCATCGGCAGTTGCACCGATACCGAATGAGTCTAGTACTAAAATAAATGCTCTTTTCATTGCTCGTTCCTTAGGCCCACTCGGCTTTTTATTATGGTTGAGTAGGCCTTGTGTAATTACTTGTTCTATTAGATATCTTCTGCACGAATTTGGCGGTAAACCTCTGGAGTTGGTGTGTATTCACCACCTACTTTGATTGCACTGCGCAGTGCTTTTGCCGCTTCTTCCCATTGCTCTTCAGTGCGAGCGTGGATGACCGCAAGAGGTTTATCACTGTCTGCGACCTCACCTAGGCGGATGAACTCGTCGAAACCAACTGCGTAGTCGATTTCATCAGTAGCAACACGACGACCACCACCCATAGCAACCACAGCCATGCCGATAGCACGTGTATCCATTGCAGAGACAATGCCCGTTTCTGTTGCGTAAACTGGCTTAATGATTGCTGCTTTTTCTAAGTAGTTGTCGTAGTTTTCTACGAAGTCCGCAGGGCCGCCTAAGCCAGCAACCATCTTGCCGAAGCACTCAGCCGCTTTGCCGTTATCCAGCACTTCCATCAGTTTTGCGCGTGCGTCTTCTGTGTTCTCAGCAAGCTTGCCAAGTACTAACATTTCAGCACATGAAGCCATGGTCACTTCAAGTAGACGAGGATTACGGTATTCACCCGTTAAGAAACGAACCGCTTCACGAACTTCTACTGCGTTACCCGCTGAAGACGCCAGTACTTGGTTCATGTCCGTAAGAATTGCCGTAGTCTTAGTGCCAGCACCGTTTGCTACCGCAACGATTGATTTTGCTAGCTCTTCAGACGCTTCGTAAGTTGGCATAAATGCACCTGAACCCACTTTTACGTCCATCACTAGCGATTCCAGACCCGCCGCCAGTTTCTTAGAAAGGATCGACGCCGTAATCAGGGAGATATTGTCTACCGTTGCGGTAATATCACGAGTCGCGTAAACACGCTTATCCGCAGGAGCAAGGTCACCAGTTTGACCGATGATCGCCACACCAGCGTCTTTGGTTACTTGACCAAAAACATCGTTGCTCGGCGTAATGTTGTAACCAGGGATAGATTCAAGTTTATCCAGCGTACCGCCTGTATGACCAAGACCGCGGCCAGAGATCATAGGTACGAAACCGCCACACGCTGCCACCATTGGGCCAAGCATTAAAGAAGTTACGTCACCCACACCACCGGTTGAGTGTTTGTCGACAATTGGACCACCGAAGTTCATGTGGCTCCAGTCGATAACCATGCCCGAATCACGCATTGCACACGTTAAGGCGATGCGCTCATCCATGGTCATTTCATTAAAGAAAATCGTCATAGCAAACGCCGCAATCTGACCTTCAGATACCGTGTTGTTCGCTACGCCTTGAATAAAGAAGTTGATTTCGTCTGCGGTAAGTACTTCACCGTCACGTTTTTTACGAATGATTTCTTGTGGTAAATACATTAGTGCCTCCCAAGCTCTTTTGAGCCATGGTTGTAGTAGGATAGAAGAGGTTTGGTAGCACCCGTTTAGGTGCTACCGTTCAGACGTATTATTGGAATTAGTACGCTGTTGGATCAGCGACGTCGTCCGATACTTCTAATGTATTTAGTAGGTTGGTTAGCAGGCTAGACGCACCAAAACGGTAGTGACGAGCATCAACCCAGTTGTCACCTAGGATTTCGTCAGCCATTGCTAGGTATGCTGCTGCGTCTTCAGCAGTGCGCACACCACCTGCTGGTTTGAAACCAACAGTTTCTGCAACACCCATGTCGCGAATAACTTCAAGCATCATGCGAGCGTATTCTGGTGTTGCGTTTACTGGCACTTTACCAGTTGAAGTTTTAATGAAGTCAGCACCTGCTTCAATACAGATTTGAGATGCTTTCTTGATTAGTGCTTCTTCTTTTAGTTCACCTGTTTCGATGATCACTTTAAGAAGAATGTCACCACAAGCTTCTTTACATTGCTTAACTAGTTCGAAGCCTACTTTCTCATCACCCGCCATTAGCGCGCGGTAAGGAAAAACTACGTCAACTTCGTCTGCACCGTAAGCAACCGCCGCTTTTGTTTCAGCAACTGCGATTTCAATGTCGTCGTTACCATGTGGGAAGTTCGTTACTGTTGCAATACGAACCTCTGGCGTACCTTGCTCACGAAGTGTCTTCTTAGCAATAGGAATAAAGCGAGGGTAAATACAAATTGCAGCTGTGTTGCCTACTGCTGTTTTCGCGTCATGACATAGTGAGATCACTTTTGCATCAGTGTCATCGTCATTCAACGTAGTTAGGTCCATAAGTTTAAGTGCACGTAGCGCTGCTGCTTTTAAATCGCTCATTTCTATCTCCGATCAATATTCAAAAAATTCACTACTCAGCCTTACATCACGTCTTTAACTATAATCAACAAGTCGAGACAATGTGAGTAAATGGCTAAACAGTCTATTAATGAACGGACTTGGTTCCCTGAAGACTCGGCATATACAGCGAAAATTTATCATATGCCAATTGCTATCCTTGTCACCGCACAGTACCAGTTTGGCCTATGGCACAACAATCTATGATTGCGGTGTCTTTAATATCACATCACAAAGCAAAACGCCTATTAGATCTGATATTGCAGGGCAATTCATTTGCCCATCGATTATGTAATATTCATTACGTGATTAAGAATCAAGCTTAACCACTATCCTGTGATTAATACATTATAGAGTTTCACCGCAAAACTGTAGCACCAAATAGAGCGCAAACGGTTTGTATCTCAAAATTTCCTAGCCCCTATTCCATTGACTGCGTAATACCTCGACTAAGGCAAACACCCGATGAAATTTTGGAGCCCGAAAAACGAAAAATGCCCCGCAGCAATCTCTTGCTACAGGGCATGATGTAAAACGGCGTCTATATATTAAGAACCGATTCTAATTATAGTGCTGCAAGGCTTAAGCAGAAGCCTGCAATTGTCGCTGCCATAAGGTTAGACAACGTACCTGCAAGAACTGCTTTAACACCCATGCGAGCGATGTCACTACGACGGTTTGGTGCAAGGCTACCTAGACCACCAAGTAGAATCGCGATAGAAGAAAGGTTCGCGAAACCACATAGTGCGAATGAGATGATAGCTGTTGTCTTCTCAGACATTACTTCACCAGTTGCCGCGATTACTTGAGCGTTTTCACCTAGATATGGTGTGAAGTTCAAGTAAGCAACGAATTCGTTCACTACGATTTTCTGACCGATGAATGAACCAGCTGTTACAGCTTCTGCCCATGGAACACCGATTAGGAATGCTAGTGGAGAGAACGCGTAACCTAGGATTAGCTCTAGTGTTAGTTCTGGCATGCCGAACCAACCACCGATGCCACCTAGCATACCGTTGATTAGCGCGATTAGACCAACGAATGCGATTAGCATTGCACCTACGTTAAGCGCAAGTTGTAGACCAGAAGCCGCACCGCCCGCAGCTGCGTCGATTACGTTAACTGGTTTGTCGTCACCGCCGTCCATCGCTTCTTCGATACTTTCGTGAGGCTGGTCAGTCTCTGGGTGAAGGATTTTAGCGAACAGTAGACCACCTGGTGCTGCCATGAATGATGCCGCAACTAGGTACTCTAGTGGAACACCCATAGATGCGTAACCAGCTAGTACACCACCAGCAACAGAAGCTAGACCACCACACATTACCGCGAATAGCTCTGATTGAGTCATTTTTGGAACGAATGGGCGAACAACTAGAGGTGCCTCAGTTTGACCTACGAAAATGTTAGCTGCCGCTGACATTGATTCCGCACGAGAAGTGCCTAGCGCTTTTTGTAGTGCGCCACCAAGAATCTTGATAACCCATTGCATAACGCCAATGTAGTAAAGAACTGAAATCAGTGCAGAGAAGAAGATCAGTGTAGGAAGAACACGGAATGCGAAGATGAAACCGCCGCCGCCGAATACTTCGAACATCTTGTCAGAAACAAGACCACCGAACAGGAATGATGAACCATCGTTACCGTAGTTGATAACGTTAGAAACACCTGAAGAGAAACCGTTTAGTAGATCACGGCCCCAAGGTACATACAGAACAAATGCACCTAATGCGAATTGGATAGCGAATGCGCCACCCACAGTTCTAAAGTTGATAGCTTTTCGGTTGTTAGAAAATGCCACTGCAATCGCAAGAAGCACTACCATACCGATTAGGCTCATAAACAGGCTCATAGTTTATGACTTCCTTATAAGTTATTTATTGGCGTGTTACAAAATGGAGCTATAAAGCGGGGGCAATTATACTCATGCAGAATCAATTAAAGTAATGCCAGCCTCACACTTTCCTATAAGATTCATGATTGATTCAACCAGCTTTGTGAGTTAATTCACAATAAGCAGGAAAACGTTTTCGATTTCAAACCACATCTTTAGATTTTATTCACATATCGAGAAAGCAAAATTGCTATTTTTCCACAGCTGAGAGGCAATCGATTGCTTTCGGCCGTTATGCAACTCTACGAGCTCATTAAAGACGTGAATGAGTTTGGCTGGGTGATTTGACTCCCCTTGATATCCAAGTATAGGCATATCTGGTGCGTCTGTTTCGATTACTAGGTTTTCGAGTGGTAATTTTTGAATTGCGTCGCGTGTTTTCTTGGCTCTTGGGTAGGTAATCGTTCCTCCTACACCGATAAAAAAACCTAATTTGACCCACTCCATGGCTTGCTGATAACTCCCAGAAAAAGCGTGTAGCACACCACCTCTAGGGAGATTCGCCGCTTTCACCATTTGAATGAGGCGATTGTGCGCTTTTCGGCTATGTAAAATAACTGGGAGTTCGAAGCGTCTAGCCAGCTCAAATTGAACTTCAAGTATCTTTTCTTGCAACTGTGGATCAACATCAATGGCAAAATCTAAACCACACTCTCCTATTGCCACGCACTGCTGCCCTTTTTGATTTAGATAGCCTTCTAGCTCTGTAAGGTGCTGCTCAACGTTATCTTCAAGAAAATACGGATGAAAGCCGAGCGCATAATACAAATTGGCATGTTGCTCTGCCAAAGTTTGAATACGAGCCCAGTTTTGCGGACCGACGGAAGGAATCAAAATTCTTGCGACGCCTTGCGTTTGAGCAAGCTCAAGTTGATGTGCAAAGTCATCTTGAAACACATCAAAATCAAAGTGGCAGTGCGTATCAAAGAGCTTCATCTTGACGCTTTTTATCTGTATCTGCGGGCAGAAAATCAGAGGATGGTTGGGCTTCACTCTTCTCTTCAGTTTGATGGGCTGGGTCTTTTCGATATGGGACACAACTGCGTTTCTGATCGGGAGTTAACCCCATCTCTTTACACCAGTTGTCGTAACGCTTTAGCCCACGTTTAAACCAATTCATATCTTATCCTTATATAAAAACGCCCTTGGCTAAGTTTATAGCCAAGGGCGTTTTAAAATCTAGTTTGCGTTAAGGCTTACCCTAACCGCGCAAATTAGTGCTCACGCGTCGCACGGAAATCAACGTCAGGGAAACGCTCTTTCGCCAAGTTTAAGTTAACCATTGTTGGAGCGATATACGTTAGGTTATCACCACCATCCAATGCTAAGTTCGCTTGATTCTTGCGTTGGAACTCATCCAGTTTCTTCGCATCACCACACTCAACCCAACGAGCAGTTGCAACGTTAATGCCTTCATAAATCGCTTCAACGTTATACTCAGATTTCAAACGAGCCACAACAACATCGAACTGAAGTACACCAACGGCACCAACGATCAGATCGTTGTTCTGTAGAGGACGGAATACCTGTACCGCACCTTCTTCTGATAGCTGAACCAAACCTTTGAGAAGCTGCTTCTGCTTTAATGGATCTTTCAGGCGAATACGACGGAATAGTTCCGGAGCGAAGTTCGGAATACCAGAGAACTTCAGTGATTCACCTTGCGTAAAGGTATCACCAATCTGAATAGTGCCGTGGTTGTGTAGACCAATGATGTCACCGGCGTAAGCGTGTTCTGCACGTGCACGGTCACCAGCCATAAAGGTTACTGCATCAGAGATACTCACTTGCTTGCCAAGACGAACGTGGTTCATCTTCATACCTTGCGTGTAAGTGCCCGATACAATACGCATGAATGCGATACGGTCGCGGTGTTTTGGGTCCATATTCGCTTGGATCTTAAATACGAAACCAGAGAACTTCTCTTCAGTCGCTTCAACTTCACGTTCAACCGCTTGACGAGTTTTCGGCGCTGGAGCCCATTCAGTTAGACCGTCTAGCATATGATCCACACCAAAGTTACCTAATGCAGTACCGAAGTAAACTGGCGTCAGGTCACCTGTTAAGAACATTTCCAAATCAAACTCAGGGCAAGCACCCATGACAAGCTCAAGCTCTTCTCGAACACTTTCCGCAAGGCCTGCACCAACTTTTTCATCAAGCTCTGGGTTATCGAGACCTTTGATGATTCGAACTTCTTGAATCTCATGACCGTGACCTGATTCGTATAAAATCGTTTCATCACGGTGAATGTGGTAAACACCTTTAAACTCTTTACCACAGCCGATTGGCCATGTGATTGGCGCACACATCATGCCCAATTCGTTTTCTACTTCATCCAATACTTCCATTGGATCACGAACGTCACGGTCAAGTTTGTTCATGAAGGTTACGATTGGCGTGTCACGTAGACGTGTAACTTCCATTAGTTTACGAGTACGGTCCTCAACACCTTTCGCTGCATCGATAACCATCAGACATGAGTCAACTGCCGTTAGAGTACGGTAAGTATCTTCCGAGAAGTCTTCGTGTCCAGGCGTATCAAGTAGGTTTACCAGACAATCGTTGTAAGGGAACTGCATTACAGAAGTAGTAACCGAGATACCACGTTCCTTTTCCATTTCCATCCAGTCTGATTTTGCGTGCTGTGCGTTACCACGACCTTTAACCGTACCTGCTTTTTGGATCGCGTTTCCGAATAACAGTACTTTTTCAGTAATGGTGGTTTTACCCGCATCCGGGTGAGAAATAATAGCGAACGTTCTGCGCTTAGACACTTCGCCTAAAAAAAGGGGATTTGACATTAGTTAATCTTCTAAATTACTTTCATGCTCACAAAATAGGCAAGCATATCTACTATTCGATATTGTGCGGTATTCTCGCTTATTATCGCTGTGCTAGCAAACTGGAAAGACATGAACTGAATTTACTCGGCTCACCAGCCTTTACCTGCAACTAACAAGGGAAAGCCAGCTCCACACAAAGAGATGTAAAAATTCAAAAAATTATTATTACATATTCAAAAGCCTCGAATCCGGATACGCATTTAAAGCATAAGTGTTGATGAGGTAATTAGTAACGGCCTAAAACTAACTCAAAAATAAGTAACTCATGATAATGGCGTCTTCCTTACCATTTCCCGATTTAGCTGGGTAATAGTTGTAACGACGGTCCACTTCATTAAAACCTGCTTGCTCATAAATATGGATAGCTGGGTGATTACTTTCACGCACTTCTAACCAAGCACTCTCTGCTTTGGCTTGTTCACAGTATTCAATAAACGCGTCCAGCAATTTTTGCCCTAGCCCTCTGCCCTGTTGAGAAGGCGCTACTGCAATATTTAATAGTGTCACTTCTCCAACAATATTCTGTCCATAGAAGTAACCAACCACTTGAGAGCCTTCCAGCATCACATGATGGCAAGCACCGCGACTGGATAAGTCACGAACCAAAGATTCGGCCCAAGGGTGAGAATGTGCTTGCTGCTCGATTTGCCAAACTTGGTCGAGGTGCTCTGCACGCATCGGCGTAATTTCAATTGTCACGCATTAGCTCCGTTAAGAAGAGTACGAACAGATTTGTTGCCACAATGCGCGGCGCTGTTCGTTATTACCATCAATATCTTGTAATAGTGGCGAGGTCAGGTGCTTTGCCTTGATGCTTTGATCAGCCTCACAGCCTGCAAACCACACCCACTCTAGCTGATGTTCACCCAGCATGGATAAGCGCTCAGGCTCTAGGTGTAGCGCATCATCAAGCGTGAGCTTAATGCTTTTTAATACGCGCTCAAACATCAATGCCGTCTCGTTTTCTGGACATATTGGCGATACCAATAGGAGTTTACATGAACTTTGCAAATCCAATAATGGCGATTGATAGCCTTCCAGTCTTTCAGGGTGTACCAGCTCCCATGTGCTGATCCCCATTTCACGTAAATACTGTTTCTCGTTAATTGACATTTTCCGTCACCTATTTGAACGAGGGCAATCCTATCAAATTATCGCGATTATACCTAAAGGACTTCAAGGAACACCTGAACACAATGAGATGATTTGGATATTCCTGAACATAGCGTTTTGCCAACGGCCACACATTGGGTATGACATATGAGGTACATTATGAAATTCTTAAATACGCTACTACTTTGCACACTGGTAGCCGCCACCAGCATGAGTGTTTTTGCTAATAACAGCGATGAGTGGGAGCTGATTGCAACGAAAACCGTTAACTTTCATACAGAAACAGATACCGTGACACCAAATAGCCTATTCCGAAACCGAAGCTTCAGTAAAATAAAACTAAAATGTGTGCAAGGAACGGTAGACATGAATGGTTTAAAAGTCGTCATGACAGATGGTAGTGAGAAAAAGCTTTCCTCTATGGGCGTACTAACAAGCGGATTGTCGACTCGTGCCTGGAGCCTTCCAGGTACAAAAGAAGCCAAGCTAAAACAGATTGAAATGACTTACAGTAGCTGGGGGAGCACAAAACTCAGCCTGCTAGGGGTAAGTAAAAAAGCGAAAATAGAGATCTGGGGCAAAAAGAAAAGTAACCAGTCATCCTAACCTCCCTATCTCAGTTTTCAGTGAATAAGAAAGAAGCCCACTTAGTCGTGGGCTTCTTTCATTTACAGTTCAGAGAACTCTGGCGCATAGTCTATGCGTCCGGAGCGTCCAGCACATTGACCTTCGACCAACTCTGCGACTCGAAATGCACCTTTAGGGACATCCCAAGCACATTCAAAGCCCATCTCGTCGCATGATTGAAAACCCTGGCGCGCGTAATAATCAGGATCGCCCAACACCACACACACTGGGTAGCCAAAATCACGCAGTGAATCAAAACCTTCTTTGATCAACTCTGCAGCGATGCCTTGGCGACGGTAATCTTCATGAACAGCTAATGGCGCTAGCCCTTGCCATGACAAATCTTCACCATTTAAGGTCACAGGGCTAAATAAAGCATGGCCTATCACCTCTCCCTCATCTGTACACGCGACTAAGGAAAGCGTGAATTTGCTGTTTTCGCGCAAACGCATCACAAGCTCAGCTTCAGCTTCCGTCGGGAAGGCGTGTTTCAATAAGCGGTCAATGGTAAGAATGTCCGCTGGGGCTTCAGTTCGAATAAGCATTCGCTACTCCGGTTGGTTGTGCAGGCGCTTGAACTCCTTTCTGAACAAAATCAGCCAATTGATTCAAAGCGACTTGCATTGCTTTCGGTAACTGCTCTAAGTCGACACTGTCCATTAAGTTTTTCACTTCTAAGCCAAGCTCAGTATCACCTTCAATTGAAAGGCGACGTTGGAAGAACAGTGTGTCAGGGTCTTCTTTACGACCAGCAATCAGTACTAGGTCGTTTAGATTACCACTAAAACTCACATCTTCCTGAACTGGTTTTTCAGCTACCACCAATTTTTCGTCTTGATAGCTGATGTACCATGCTAAGTTCAAGTCTTTAATCGCAACTTTTAACCACTTGTCTTCAAGGAACTCAAAGTCACCATCTTCCAAGGCTTCTTTAAACACCATTTTTAGCCCTTCCAGCAACGCTTTTTGCTGAATTGGCTGTGGTAATAACTGGACTGGAGAACGCAAAATGTTAGCTGCGTTCTTTACTAGTTGACTGCGAATCTTGTTTAACACGTTCATTATCCGTTACTTTGTCATTAGGTTGCTTATATTAAGCAATAGTGGCGATGAGATTACTGTTATGTATCAATAAAGTGCTTATTTTAGATTGGTGGTTTATTGTTCACTAACGCTTCTTTTTTTGAACTTACGTGTATTATTGATGCGAACAGGTGGATAAACACTTTTACAACCGTATTTTCAAAGTTATAGTTATCTGAGCGTATCCATGTGATTGTCGACTGCACAGCTAAAACCGCGAGCCCTTTAATGGCAAGTAACACTTTGGTTTGGTGGTAGACCGCCGCAGGCTTATCAGGGTGTCGCTTTTTATACACGGACGAATAATCTGGCTCATTGGAGATCGGTAATACCCTAATGCCTTCCCAGCAATTAAAACATTGGTTTGCCACGCTAACCTCAAATAGCCCTTTCTTCTTTGCCATTCTTGATAAAAAACACAATTATCGAATGGTAAGTGACCGTTACTGCGATATCGCAGGTTTAAGTCATGAGGAAATCGTCGGCTTAAACGATTGCCAAGTGCTGGGTGAACAGTTTTATAAGAAGCTTGCACCATACTATCAGCGCGCGTTCAAAGGGGCACATGTCGAAGCCGAAATCACGCTCGATGAAACCGACCTTGAAACCAGTCTTCACTTTAGTCTTTCGCCAGTTTTTGAAGGTAACGACATTCGCTTTGTTGTTTTTCACGCTGTCGATACTTCAGAAAAGCAGATACTCGTTCGCTCCTTAGAAGAGTCCGAAAGTAAGTTTGCGAAGTTAACACAACTGCTACCAGACGGCTTACTGCTTATCGAAGATGATATTGTCATCTCTGCGAACCCCGCATCAGCGCGCCTTCTCGGACTTAACTCTCCTCATGAATTGTTGGGCGAAGAGCTAAGTCGTTTATTCATCGATGAAAACAGTAAAAAGGTATTTAGTCATCGATTGAGTACATTAATTTCTGACAAACCTTTTGTCTGCTTAACCAGCGCAAGATGCGGCTTTGAACGGAAAGTTCAGCTACACGCGGATTCCACGGCGATATTAGGTAGCGAATCTCAAATTATCCTAATCCAAGATGCTGATGATGCGCCCAAAAACCTGTCTTCTGCATCGAATGAAGACATACACATTGACTCGCTCACCAAACTCTACAACCGCTTTGGCTTCACCAAACGTTTGGAACAGCTGATCAAAAAGCAAACACCGCTTCTGGTGTTCTATTTGGATATCGATAACTTCAAAAACATTAATGACTCACTTGGTCACCATATTGGCGATAAAGTGATTCAAGAGGTATCGGCCCGTCTTAAACGGTTACTGCCAAACCAAGCGATTATTGGTCATTTGGGTGGCGATGAGTTTGGCGTCATTCTGCCGGAGCCAGAAAACACCCGCATGGCTGAAATTTTGTCCGATCGCATTATCTCGTTGATCAACCAACCTTTCGACTTGCACCACTTCAGTAAACGCCTTGCGTGTTCAATTGGTAGCGTTCGATACCCTGAAGACGGACAAGATGCGCGAATCCTACTACAAAATGCCGATACTGCGATGTATGAAGCCAAAGATCGTGGTAGAAATCGTCTGATCAAATTTAACGATCAAATGAACAAAGAAGCGCGTATGCGTTTGTGGCTTGAAATTGAACTGCAAAAAGCATTGCAGCAGAACGGTTTGGAAGTGTGGTATCAACCTAAGGTTAACGCGCGAGACTTCAGTATCAACGGCGCAGAAGCGCTCGTTCGTTGGAAGCATCCAGTCGAAGGGTACATTAGTCCTGGCTCATTCATTCCTGTCGCCGAGCGCGCTGGGTTAATAGAACACCTTGGACGTGTCGTGATGCGTGATGTTTTCAATACGGTAAAACGTTGGAAGCAACAAGGCATACTGCCAGGCCGTGTCGCCATCAACCTCTCTCCCGAGCAATTTGGCAACCCACAGCTGATCGACTTTATGGAAAAGCTGCTTCGCACTACCGAGCTTGATCCAAGCTGCATTACCTTCGAGCTAACCGAAAGTGCCGTGATGAGTGATAGCGAACATACACTGCAAATGTTGAATGCGATTAAAAAGCTTGGCTTCGCTCTCTCTATCGATGACTTTGGTACCGGCTACTCTTCTCTTTCCTACTTAGCGCGTTTTCCTATTGACGAGCTAAAAATCGACCGCGCTTTTATTAATGATATCGACACACTACCGAAACAAGTCACTGTGATTGAAAACATCATTAATCTGGGTAAGTCGCTCGACTTAACTGTCGTTGCCGAGGGGGTGGAAACCCACCAGCAAGCGACCCTGCTCTCTAACCTTCAATGTAATGCGATTCAAGGATTCCATTTTTATCGCCCGCAGCCAAAACATGAAATTGAAGAGCTGTTTGTACAGAATCGTCGTCACAAGAACTAACCCCGACCCGATACCCTTACTCGCAAGGGGTAAATATCGACTTTATTGAGCTAAACCTAACTTAGGTCAATTTCGCTATTCATAATTCTTCATAAAATGCGGACACCTTTTTATTCTCAATGATTGTGAGCATATGGAACTCTTGTGTCCCGCGGGTAACCTGCCTGCGTTAAAAACTGCGATTGATTGCGGTGCCGATGCCGTCTACATTGGTTTCAAAGATGATACCAACGCCCGTCACTTTGCTGGCCTCAACTTTAACGGCAAAAAGTTAGAAAAAGCGGTGCAATACGTTCATGACCGCAATAAAAAAATTCATGTCGCGTTGAATACCTTCGCTCATCCCAATGGCTTCGAGCGCTGGACGAACGCAGTAGACAATGCAGCGGCACTGGGTGTAGACGCGCTGATTGTTGCAGACATTGCAGTGCTGGAGTACGCGGCTCGCAAATATCCCGATCTAGAACTACACCTTTCAGTGCAAGCATCAGCGACCAACGTCGCAGCCATTGATTTTTACAAACAAAACTTCAACGTAAAACGGGTAGTATTACCTCGCGTTTTATCGATTCATCAGGTCAAACAGCTTTCACGCAACATCACTAGCGATGTCGAGTTAGAAGTCTTTGCTTTTGGTAGCCTTTGCATCATGTCTGAAGGTCGCTGCTACCTATCGTCATATATGACAGGCGAGTCTCCAAACACTGTGGGAGCATGCTCTCCAGCTAAGTACGTTCGCTGGCAAGAAACAGAAAATGGTCTGGAATCCCGCCTTAACGACATTTTGATCGATCGCTACAGCGCCGGTGAAAATGCGGGCTACCCTACCTTGTGTAAAGGTCGTTTCGAAGCAGAAATCGAAGGCGATAAAAAACGCTACCACGCACTGGAAGAACCAACCAGTTTGAACACCCTCTCTATGCTGCCAGAACTATTTGCTGCAAATGTGGCGTCTGTAAAAATTGAAGGTCGCCAACGTAGCCCAGCTTACGTAGAACAAGTCACTCGAACATGGCGAGCCGCGATTGACCGTTACCAAGCAAACCCAGAAGCTTATCAAGTCGAAGCGGCTTGGGATGCCGCATTGGCAAACGTGTCTGAAGGTACGCAGACCACACTTGGTGCTTATCACCGCAAATGGCAGTAGAGGTTAAGATGGATAATTCAATGAAATACGCGCTTGGTCCGCTGTTGTACTTCTGGCCAAAACAAGATATCGAAGCGTTTTATGAACAAGCGAAATCAAGCTCCGCGGACATCATCTATCTTGGGGAAACCGTATGTTCAAAACGTCGAGAAATGAAGCCTTCGCATTGGCTTGAAATCGCAAAAGAGCTGTCTGCATCTGGCAAGCAAGTGGTGCTATCAACAATGGCACTACTAGAAGCTCCGAGTGAAGTAAACATAATGAAGAAGTACATCGACAACGGTGACTTCGCGATTGAAGCAAATGACGTATCTGCTGTTCAATTGGCATCAGAGCATAAAGTGCCTTTCGTCGTTGGCCCTGCAATCAATACTTATAACGCACACACGCTCAACTTATTTTTGAAGCAAGGTATGATGCGTTGGTGCATGCCTGTCGAACTATCTCGCGAATGGTTAAACGATACTTTAGTTCAGTGTGACGAGCTTGGTATTCGTAACAAGTTTGAAGTTGAGGTATTTAGCCACGGTTATTTGCCTTTAGCGTATTCCGCTCGCTGTTTCACAGCCCGAGCTGAAAACCGAGCGAAAGACGATTGCGAAACCTGCTGTATCAAATACCCTACGGGTATCCAGGTCAGCAGCCAAGAAGGACAAGAAGTCTTTAACCTTAACGGCATTCAAACGCAATCAGGGTATTGTTATAACCTGATCAATGACTTACCAAGTATGCAAGGCCTGGTTGATGTGGTCCGGTTAAGCCCTCTTGGTATCGACACTTTTTCAGAGTTAGAGCGTTTTCGCTCAAACGAATACGGCGATAATCCTGAAAAGCTCGAAAGCCACCAATGCAATGGCTATTGGCATCAACTAGCGGGCTTAGAAGTAAAAACCATTTAATCCTTAAAGATAAAAGCGAGGCCTAGCCTCGCTTTTATCTGTTAGCTTTTGTTAGCAGGCTTGCACCCTTGGTTCGACAGAACTCTCATTAAGCAGCTTTTTCACATCTCGCCACAACATACTGATCACGACCAAACTCAATGCAATGTTAGACAATGGGAAAGCTAACCAAATACCTGTCACGCCGAAAAGTTTCGGCATAATGAACAAGAATGGCAACTGGACCAGCATGTTGCCTAGTGTTACAAACATAGCTTTGCTGCCTTTGTTTACTGATTGATAGTACGCGGCCGCCACAACTAAAAAACCATCTAAGAACAACGCAAACATGTGTAAACGAATCCCGATCACGGTGCTATCAATCAACTGTTGGTCAGCATTATTAAACACCGCAACCAGTTCGTACGGGAAAAGGTTCATCAAAACAACGAACGCCACCCCACCAAGCACAGATGTCCCCATCGCGACCTTTAATAACTTTCTGATGTTCTCCTGATTACGTGCACCGTGGTTGAAGCTCACTAAAGGCTGCATACCATTCGCAATTCCTTCGGCTATCAGATAGTAAACCGTCACGATGTACCCCAAAATGGCGTACGCTCCGATCAACATTGCACTTCCGTATTGAGCAAATAACGCGTTGTGCAGTGCCACCATCACAGAGCCGTAGGCGTACATAAAGAAACTTGATGTACCTATCATGATAATCTTTGGTGCAGCATCAACCTGAACTTTGAAGTCGCGGATACGAAGGCGTAATGTTGCTTTTGAAGTAAAGAAGTAACCAATACCGAGCACAGTGACCACTAATTGTGCAAGTGCAGTGGCAATAGCGGCTCCGGTTAACTCCCACTCCAACCAAGCAATAAATACGTAGTCTAATACAATGTTAATAACGGCACCGATGACCATCAAAATCGTTGCTAAGTTCGGGCTGTCGTCATTGCGTAATAAAAACGGAACTGCGATAGAACCCAACGTGAATACGCACGCGACAATCAGAATATGCAAATATTGCAGCGCAAGTTCAAACACTCGCCCTTCCGCACCTTGCCAGCGAATAAATTCATCCGAAAACAAGAACAATATTGTAGCAACGACCGGCATCAATGCCGCTAACAACGTCAATCCGGTCGTTAGGATTCGCTTAGCGCCTTCATGATCGTTCTCTCCTTGCTTGATCGAAGTCAGCGCGCCAGTCCCCACCCCAATCATCATTCCTATACCGAGGATCGAACCGATAATAGGCCACGCAACATTGATCCCAGCTAATCCGTCAGCGCCAACATAACGGCCAATAAAAATGCCATCAACTATTTGATACAAACCGTTTACGAGCATTGCTGCGACGGTTGGAATCGTATATTTCCAAAACTGTCTATAAATTGAGTTTTGCATGACTGTCACCAGTAGTTAGCAAAGCTAACCATTTAATTAGCAAGACTAACTAAATGGTTAAATTAAATAAAAGAAAGATGAAACAACAAAAACTAAACCATACAGCTGAGGCCTTTGCTTTAGTTTAAAATGACTTATTACTCAATGCTTTATTCAATAAAGCTTGTAACTGTTCAGCTTCTTGCTGATTTAATTGTTGCATCATTTGGTCAGAGATATCTTTGTACACTACCTGCTCCAAAGACATTTTTTCTGCGACTTCTTCCGTAAGCAACACACGCTTAGCACGAGCATCCTCATTACATGCGATGCGTTTCACCAAACCCTTTTTTTCCAAACGCACAACCATTGTCGATGCGGAAGGCTTAGTCACTTGCAGCTCTTCTGCAAGATCGGTTATTCGCACACCCTCAGGGTAAACCTGAATCACACGTAAATAATCGAACTCATTAAAGCTTAGATGTGATAATGGATCTTCTTTGGCATAGACACGCCAGGCTTTGGCGCAAAAACGCTCTAAATCAATCAAGCTTTCTTCTAATGCCATAAAGCCACCACCACTTAGTTAGCAAGACTAACTAATTTAAATGAGTCACTCATCAAGTTCAATCATAAAAAAAGCCGCTCTCATCGAGCGGCTCTAAATCATTCAATTTCCAGCTTCTTGGCAGCCTTTAACTTGGCCAATCTATCTTGCTGTAATTGATCGTAAATTTGCGCCAGCTCCAAGAAAGAATAGCGATGCTCAACATAATCGTAAACGTTGAACGAAATCGCGAGCTTATAAAGTGAGATGGCACTTGCGATATCACCTTCAAGCTGATTACGCTTTCCAAGGTAGAAATACGTTTCCGTCAATCGTTCAGCTAGGCGATAGTTCTCTCTCGTTCCATCCATAATTGCTTTAAGCGCGTCTTCGTCCGAGACGTCTCGTAGCATGATAGCAACAAGAACCCATCCCCACTCTTCACTACGATCTCGTAAATAACGCTGTTGAAGATTGGCTTTTGCTTGCTCTGGATTTTGCTCAGCTTCGATGATGTACAGCCATAATGAACGAAAAGGATCCGTAGGCATTTCTTGATAATGCTTGGTCATATCTTCTAAAGCGAGATCGATTCGGCCACCATAATACAGTGCAATCGCACGGTTGCGCTCAGCATAGGTATTATCAGGAGCCAACTCTATGGTCGAGTCAAACGCTTCATATGCCGCATCAAACTCTCCTACTTGGGTAAAGTATACTCCCAAAAGATTGAAGATGTCCGGCTGAGCAGGATTCAACTGCAAAGACTGGTTAAAGTCCAAACGGGCAAGATCACGCAAACCAACGCTGTCGTAGTAGCTACCGCGCTCATAATGCATTTTAGCGCGCACTTCATCACTAAGGTCGGGACGTTGTAGCAACTGCGAGAGACGCGCGATTTGTACTTCTTGTTGAACACTAGGCTGAAGTGGCACCGCCATCGGTGGATATAACCACTTTTGTGCTGATTGTTGAGAAGTATTTGCACAACCGGTCAGCGCGATAGCAACACATAAAATTGCGGTTTGAAACCATTTCACTAATTGATACTCCTGTTTGGACCGCTCAAGATTTGTTTCTCTTAATGCAATATAGGCGATAACCTCGTTTGAGGTTAATACATCGAAACAAACCAAAAAAGGGGAGCGAAAATGCTCCCCTTTTATAACATGCTTTCAGGCCCTTAATCTAATAAAAGGCTGAAAGTCTCATTTTGTCTTACTCGTCTTTAGCAGCCGGTGCTTCAGCAGCAGCTTCTTCAGCTGGCTTTTCTACCGCTTCTTTCATGCTTAGACGTACACGGCCTTGGCGGTCGATTTCAAGAACTTTAACTTGAACTTCTTGACCTTCAGCTAGGTAGTCAGACACTTTCTCTACGCGTTTTTCTGCGATTTGAGAAATGTGTACAAGACCATCTTTGCCTGGAAGAACCGTTACGAATGCACCGAAGTCTGCTAGACGTGCAACTTTACCTGTGTAGATACGGCCCACTTCAACTTCAGCAGTGATCTCTTCGATACGGCGGATAGCTTCTTTCGCAGCAGTGCCTTCAGTTGCCGCAATCTTGATAGTACCGTCGTCTTCGATTTCGATAGTTGTACCAGTCTCTTCAGTTAGAGCACGGATAACTGCACCACCTTTACCGATAACGTCTTTGATCTTCTCAGCGCTGATCTTCATCGTGTGAATACGCGGAGCAAATTCAGAGATGTCTTCACGAGCACCAGAGATTGCTTCATCCATTACAGATAGGATGTGCTTACGTGCGCCTTGAGCTTGGTTAAGCGCAATTTGCATGATTTCTTTAGTGATGCCTTCGATCTTGATGTCCATTTGAAGTGCAGTGATACCAGTGTTAGTACCTGCTACTTTAAAGTCCATGTCACCTAGATGGTCTTCATCGCCAAGGATGTCAGAAAGTACAACGAAATCGTCACCTTCTTTAACAAGACCCATTGCGATACCAGCAACAGATGCTTTGATTGGTACACCTGCGTCCATAAGCGCAAGAGAAGTACCACATACTGAAGCCATTGAAGATGAACCGTTAGATTCAGTGATTTCCGATACAACACGTACTGTGTATGGGAACTCATCAACAGAAGGCATTACTGCAGCAATACCACGCTTCGCCAGTTTACCGTGGCCGATTTCACGACGCTTAGGAGAACCTACAAAACCAGTTTCACCTACACAGTATGGAGGGAAGTTGTAGTGCAGTAGGAAGTGATCTTTACGCTCACCAGTTAGCTCATCGATGATTTGAGCATCACGCTGAGTACCTAGCGTTGCCGTAACGATCGCCTGAGTTTCACCACGAGTGAATAGCGCGCTACCGTGAGTACGAGGAAGAACACCAGTACGTACATCTAGTGCACGAACCATGTCTTTTTCACGGCCATCGATACGAGGGTTACCTGCAATAATACGGCTACGTACTACTGTCTTCTCTAGATCATGGAAGATAGTGTGGATTTCTTTTGTGTCTGCTTCAGGATCTTCAGCAAGAAGAACTTCATTTACTTCCGCAGCGATCTCATGGATGCGGTCGTAACGAGCCATTTTCTCAGTAATTTGGTAAGCTTCAACAAGTTTAGCTTCTGCTAGATCAGCAATCTTATTTTTAAGCGCTGTGTTCTCTTCAGGAGCAACCCAATCCCAAGCAGGAGTTGCAACTTCTGCTTTGAATTCGTTGATAGCTTGAATAGCAACTTGTTGTTGGTCATGACCATAAACAACCGCCGCTAGCATTTCTTCTTCAGTTAGGTTGTCCGCTTCTGACTCAACCATCAGTACTGCTGACTCTGTACCTGCAACAACAAGGTCAAGCTTAGAAGTTTCTAGTTCAGTTTGGCTAGGGTTAAGTACAAGCTGACCATCGATATGACCAACACGCGCCGCACCGATAGGGCCGTTGAATGGAATGCCAGAGATAGCAAGAGCAGCAGAAGTACCGATCATTGTAACGATATCTGGCTGAACATCTGGGTTTACAGACATTACTGTCGCGATAACCTGAACTTCGTTTTTAAACGCGTCTGGGAAGAGCGGACGGATTGGACGGTCGATTAGACGAGCTGTTAGCGTTTCGCCTTCAGAAGGACGACCTTCACGTTTGAAGAAGCCGCCTGGGATTTTACCCGCAGCGTAAGTACGCTCTTGGTAGTTAACCGTTAGTGGGAAGAAGTCTTGACCTGCAACGGCTTCTTTTTTACCTACAACAGATACGAATACAGACGTATCATCCATTGTGACCATAACTGCTGCTGTAGCTTGACGTGCAATAACGCCAGTTTCTAAAGTAACTGTGTGGTTACCGTACTGGAACGTTTTAACAACTGGTTTTTCGAACATTGTTATTCCTTGTTTCTAATCTTCCTTTAGTGCTTAAAGAAATCTTAGATGTGTTAATTGACACTCAAGGCATTACGAATCGCGACTAGTAAAAAGAAACTCGGAAATTCCTTTTGAATAGTCGCGACCTTTTGGTCGACGTGGTTGACTGTAATGCTATGAGCTTTTGAGAAAACCTCTTACAAGGTTTAGCCGCCAGTATTATAACGGCATAAGTCTAATTTGGCTAAATTTAGGCAACAAAAAAGGGGCATAAAGCCCCTTTTTAGACAAACTGCTATGCAGTCGCTGATTAGCGACGTAGGCCTAGACGTTTGATTAGGTCTTGGTAGCGAGCTAGGTTTTTACCTTTTAGGTAATCTAGAAGCTTACGACGACGAGAAACCATGCGTAGAAGACCACGACGGCTGTGGTGATCGCCTTTGTGCGCTTTGAAGTGACCTTGTAGGTGGTTGATAGAAGCTGTAAGTAGAGCTACTTGAACTTCTGGTGAACCAGTGTCGCCTTCGCCTTGTGCGTATTCTGCAACGATTGCTGCTTTAGTTTCTGCATTCAGAGACATAATTCTCTCCTAATAAGAGTAGGTTTAAAGTTGTAGCAGCCAATCTCTGATTCAGCCGCTACGCGAAGCGCGGATTATAGGGAAATTTCCTATCTCGTGCAATATAAAAATACCGACACTCAGGTCGGTATTTTCAATCATTTACTTGGATTCAACGTCATCTCGGAACACGACCAATCGCTTAGGAGCGATTTTGCCATCTTCGTTCATTTCGCCAACGCCAATAAACAAGCGTTCTTCACCCATAGTAAGGCGAAGTGAGCCCTCAGTCGGAGCACCAAATACTTGAACGGGCTGCCCATGTTGGACCATATTCGCCAGTTCAGGCACCAAGTTGACTTCTGGTAAGTCTTCTACCGCTGTATCCATTGGCAAAAGCAGTGGGTCCAGTAGTTCTCGAGGCGCTCGTTCCTCGCGGTGAGCTTGCTCTAGCAACTCATTTAGTTGCTCAAGTGTTACCATATTCTCGTATGGGTATTTAGCAACACCAGTACGACGAAGCATAGTTACGTGCGCACCACAACCTAACATTTCGCCCAGATCATCAACGATAGTACGAATATAGGTACCTTTAGAGCAGTGCACTTCCATCTCTACTTCATCGCCTTCAAAACGGTGAAGAACAATCTCATATACCGTGATCTTACGAGATTCACGCGGAACTTCGATGCCTTTACGAGCGTATTCATACAAGGGTTTACCTTGATACTTCAACGCAGAGAACATGGAAGGCACTTGATCAGATTCACCACGGAACTGATCGATGCACGCTTCTAGCTTGTCTAACGTAACATCGACTGGACGCGTCTCTACAACTTCACCATCCGAGTCAGACGTATTGGTACGTTCACCCAGCTTTGCGATCACGCGGTAGCGTTTATCAGAATCAAGAAGAAACTGAGAAAATTTTGTCGCTTCACCCAAGCAAATTGGCAGCATGCCTGTCGCTAATGGGTCCAAGGCTCCAGTGTGGCCTGCTTTCTCGGCAAAGTAGATTCGCTTTACTTTTTGCAGTGCATCATTGGAAGAGATACCTGTTGGTTTGTCCAACAGTATAACGCCATTAATTGGACGACCTTTACGACGACGAGCCATTATTCTTCGTCCTCACGACCAGAATCTTTTTGCTTTTGTTTGTCTGAACTAACGACTTCAGACACTAGGTTAGACATACGCATACCTTCAACAAGCGTATTGTCATAGTGGAAGCGGATTTCTGGCGTTAAACGTAGACGAATACGCTTACCTAACATCATGCGAATGTGCACTTCGTGCTCACGTAGCGCTGCTAGACATGATTCTGGTGTTTGCTCACCCACACACAGGAAGGTCACAAATACTTTTGCGTAAGCTAGGTCACGAGAGACTTCTACGTCTGAGATCGTCACCATGCCAAGGCGAGAGTCACGAACTTCACGTTGAAGGATCATCGCTAGTTCTTTTTGCAGCTGCTGTGCAACGCGCTGCGTGCGGCTAAATTCTTTTGACATATCTTTACTCTTATATAGAAAGAATGGGGGGTTGGTCAAAGCCAGCCCCCCATGGTGTATTCAACAACCAATTACTACTTATCTTTCAAAGACAATATTAGTAATTTTAGTCAATTAGTCTAGAGTACGTTTAATTTCAACGATTTCGAAGACTTCGATTTGGTCACCAACGCGAACATCATTGTAGTTCTTAACGCCGATACCACATTCGTAGCCATTCTTAACTTCTTGAACGTCATCTTTGAAACGACGTAGTGACTCTAGTTCACCTTCGTAAATAACAACGTTATCACGTAGTACACGGATTGGGTTGTTACGCTTGATCACACCTTCTGTAACCATACAACCAGCGATAGCGCCCAGTTTCGGTGACTTAAACACGTCACGAACTTCAGCAAGACCAATGATCTCTTGCTTGAATTCTGGAGCAAGCATACCGCCCATTGCTTGTTTCACTTCATCAATCAATTGGTAAATGATTGAGTAGTAACGTAAGTCAACAGCTGCGGCTTCAACAGCACGGCGAGCAGAAGCATCTGCACGAACGTTAAAGCCAAGGATGATTGCGTTTGAAGCTTCCGCTAGTACTACGTCAGTTTCCGTAATACCACCTACACCAGAACCAACGATGTTCACTTTAACTTCGTCAGTAGATAGCTTAACTAATGAGTCAGCGATTGCTTCTACAGAACCTTGAACGTCTGCTTTAAGTACAACGTTAAGTTCAGCAACTTCACCAGCAGTCATGTTAGAGAACATGTTCTCTAGTTTAGATTTCTGCTGACGAGCAAGTTTCACTTCACGGAACTTACCAGCACGGTAGTTAGCTACTTCACGCGCTTTACGCTCGTCACGAACTACTGTTGCTTCATCACCTGAAGATGGTACACCTGAAAGACCTAGGATCTCTACAGGGATAGATGGGCCAGCCGAAGTAATTTCTTTACCTAGCTCATCACGCATTGCACGAACACGGCCGTATTCTTGACCACAAAGAACGATGTCGCCTTTGTTTAGTGTACCTGATTGAACAAGTACTGTTGCAACTGGACCACGACCTTTATCTAGGCGAGATTCAACAACAACACCAGATGCCATGCCTTCAGCTACAGCTGTAAGTTCAAGAACTTCAGACTGAAGAAGGATTGCTTCTAGAAGACCATCGATGTTTGTACCCTGTTTAGCAGAGATGTGAACGAACATGTTCTCACCGCCCCACTCTTCAGGAATAACGTCGTATTGAGCAAGCTCGTTCTTAACGTTATCTGGGTTCGCGTCTTCTTTATCGATCTTGTTCACAGCAACAATTAGAGGAACGCCTGCCGCTTTCGCGTGCTGAATCGCTTCTACTGTTTGTGGCATTACGCCATCGTCTGCTGCAACTACAAGAACAACGATATCTGTTGCTTGAGCACCACGAGCACGCATTGCAGTAAACGCTGCGTGTCCAGGAGTATCAAGGAACGTGATCATGCCGTTGTCTGTTTCAACGTGGTACGCACCAATGTGCTGAGTAATACCACCCGCTTCGCCAGAAGCAACGTGTGTGCGACGGATGTAGTCAAGTGTTGACGTTTTACCGTGGTCAACGTGACCCATGATAGTAACAACTGGAGCACGTGGAACTGCTTCCGCGTTAGTGTCACGGTCAGATAGTACCGCTTCTTCCAGTTCGTTCTCTTTACGAAGAACTACTTTATGGCCCATTTCTTCAGCAACAAGTTGTGCTGTTTCTTGGTCGATCACTTGGTTGATAGTCGCCATAGCGCCCATCTTCATCATTACTTTGATAACTTCTGTCGCTTTAACCGACATCTTGTTAGCGAGTTCTGATAGAACGATCGTTTCGCCAATTACAACGTCTTGCTTAGCAACCGTTGCTGACTTATCAAACCCGTGCTGCATTGAAGTCGGCTTAGCAAGTTTGCCCTTACGACCTCTACCGCCACGTTGGTTGTTACGGCCACCGCGAGCTTGGTCGTCTTTACCCGAAGCTGCTTTTTTCTTCTTACGACGACCGCCTTCTACTTTGCGATCTGCTTCATCTTCGGCTTCACGTGCGTATTGTGAAGTCGTTACATGGTAATCTGTATCTTCCATATCACCCTTTTTCTCTTCTGCAGCAGACCAACGCTCTTTATTCTTTTCAGCCAATTCGCGAGCTTCTTCAAGCTTGCGCTGACTTTCCTCTTCAGCCTTACGCTTAGCTTCTTCTTCCTGACGACGTTTAAGCTCGTCGGCCTCTTTTCGCGCTGCTTCTTGCTTAATTTTCTCTTCAGCATCACGCTTTGCTTTTTCTTCAGCATTACGTTGTGCATTCGTATCTACGTCTCGCTTCGCTTTTTCTTCAGCTTCACGTTTCGCTTTTTCTTCCGCTTCACGTTTTGCTGCTTCTTCAGCTTCACGTTTCGCAGCTTCTTCAGCTTCACGTTTTGCAGCTTCTTCTGCTGCACGTTTTGCTGCTTCTTCTGCTTCTCGTTGTGCTGCTTCTTCAGCTTCACGTTTCGCTTCATCTTCAATTGTGCTGCGCTTCACGTATGTACGTTTTTTGCGCACCTCAACCTGAACATTCTTACTCTTACCACCACCCGCGTTCACACTAAGTGTACTACGAGTTTTACGCTGAAGCGTAAGGCGAGTCGGCTCTGAATCACCTGATTTATCACCGTGTTCTTTCTTTAAATGAGAGAGAAGCTTCTGCTTCTCTTCATCAGTAACATTGTCAGAGCTCGCCTTTTTAATGCCAGCGTCAGCAAGTTGTTCAATCAAGCGGTCGACTGGCGTACCAATCTCATCACTCAGTGCTTTAACTGTTAATTGTGTCATGCCGCTTCCTCCTTGCCGAAAATTATGCTTCTTCGCCGAACCAACAGATGTTACGTGCGGCCATAATTAGCTCACCTGCACGTTCTTCGGTCAGGCCTTCGATACCTTCTAAATCGTCAATACCTTGGTCAGCAAGATCTTCCAGTGTCGCTACACCTTTCGCTGCCAATTTAAATGCCATCTCACGCTCAAGACCTTCAAGTGCAAGTAGGTCCTCAGCTGGTTCTAGACCTTCAAAAGACTCTTCTTGTGCTAGTGCGATCGTCGTTAGTGCATCTTTTGCACGTCCACGAAGCTCTTCGATTAGTTCTTCATTCAAACCATCGATTTCTAGTAGCTCGTTAACTGGCACGTATGCGATTTCTTCTAGCGTTGAGAAACCTTCTTCAACAAGAAGTTGAGCGAAGTCTTCTTCAATATCTAGGTACTTCATGAAGTTTTCAATAGATGCTTGTGATTCTTCAGCGTGTTTCTTCTGAAGATCAGCAACTGTCATAACATTCAGTTCCCAACCTGTTAGTTGAGATGCTAGACGCACGTTTTGACCGTTACGACCGATAGCTTGCGCTAGGTTGTCAGCTTCAACTGCGATGTCCATTGAGTGTGCATCCTCATCAACGATGATAGAAGCAACATCAGCTGGCGCCATTGCGTTGATAACGAATTGAGCTGGGTTATCATCCCAAAGCACAATATCGATACGCTCACCACCAAGTTCGCCAGAAACAGCTTGTACACGTGCACCACGCATACCAACACACGCACCTACAGGGTCGATACGTTTGTCATTTGTTTTGACAGCGATCTTAGCGCGAGAACCAGGATCACGTGCAGCGCCTTTCAGCTCGATAATATCTTCTGCGATTTCAGGCACTTCAACACGGAAAAGTTCTGCCAACATTTCTGGCTTAGAACGAGTGATGAACAATTGGAAACCACGTGCTTCAGGCGCGACTTTGTAAAGAAGGCCACGTACGCGGTCGCCTGGACGGAAGTTTTCACGAGGAAGTTGGTCATCACGCAGGATTACCGCTTCAGCGTTATTACCAAGATCAAGCACGATTGTGTCACGGTTTACTTTTTTCACGACACCAGTGATTAGATCACCTTCATTGTCGATGAACTGTTCAACGATTTGTGCGCGCTCAGCTTCACGAACTTTTTGAACGATAACTTGTTTAGCAGTTTGAGTCGTAATACGGTCAAACGTTACTGATTCGATTTCGTCTTCTACGTAGTCGCCAAGCTCGATTGAGTCATCTTCGTATTGCGCTGCTTCTAGTGAGATCTCTTTTGTAGGGTTCTCAACGTCATCAACAACTAACCAACGGCGGTAAGTGACAAACTCACCGGTTTTACGGTCAATGGCAACACGTACGTCGATTTCGATTTCGTATTTTTTCTTTGTAGAAGTTGCTAGAGCAATCTCAAGAGCCTCAAAGATACGCTCACGAGGTACCGCTTTTTCGTTCGATACCGCTTCTGCTACCGCTAAAATTTCTTTACTCATTGTATTTAGCCTCTAAGCTTAAACTTTTTTAGGGAACTAAAATTTAGGGATCAGGTTAGCTTTGGAAATGTTACTTAGAGCAAACTCTTCTTGCTGACCGTCTACAGTAATTGTCACTGTTTCGCCATCAACACCGTGGATAATACCTTTCCACTTACGACGGTTTGCTACAGCCATTTTCAATACGATGCTGACCTCGTGACCAATAAATTGCTCGTAATGTGCTGCTTTAAAAAGTGGTCTTTCTAAACCTGGAGAAGACACTTCTAGGCTGTAAGCAACAGAAATTGGATCTTCAACGTCTAAAACTGCACTAACTTGGTGGCTAACTTCTGCACAGTCGTCTACGTTAATACCATTTTCATGGTCAATGTAGATACGTAACGTTGAGTGCGCGCCTGCACGAATGAATTCTAATCCAACTAACTCATAACCTGATGCCGCTACTGGCGCGTCAAGCATTTCAGTAAGTTGTCTTTCTAAACCAGTCATTTAACCACTCCAGAAACAAAAAAAGGGCTCAGAGCCCAATCAAAAAACCAAGCAGTATCTGAGCTATTTCAAAAAGCTCAGATAACAAAAAACCCCGATAGTCGGGGTTTTATGCTGCTGGACCCTGATACGTTAAGAATAGCCAACAATTGCTTTTCTTAACTCGTAGTGTGGTTAGCACTACGCAAACTTGCCAATCTACGATTTCCTTTTAAGGAAAGAGATTGGTTGCGGGGGCCGGATTTGAACCGACGACCTTCGGGTTATGAGCCCGACGAGCTACCAAGCTGCTCCACCCCGCGTCCGACTTGCTGAGCATTATACTCGCAAACAAGTGATTTACAAGTTTGTAAATACATGGTGCCGAGAGAGGGACTCGAACCCTCACACCTAAGGCACTAGCACCTCATGCTAGCGTGTCTACCAATTTCACC